>CAYUJE010000066.1:0-23183 GCA_964444865.1 uncultured Pirellulaceae bacterium
ACATCAACTCCGGCGAAATCCTCCACGGCCAAACCCTCGAAGCCGCCGGCCGCGAAATCTTCGAAAAAATCCTCGCCGTCGCCAGCGGCGAAAAAACGAAAAGCGAACTGCACGGCATCGGGGATGAAGAGTTCGTGCCGTGGCAGATCGGGCCGACGCTGTAGAAAGGGCGAAGCCCTCCCCCATTAACCCGACGCGCAAGCGAGGGGGAAGCTGGTAGAAAGTGTCCATCCTGAGTTCCGCCGGTTCGAAGCTGCCAGATTCTATCGCGGGGGTGATGTTGGCAGTGGCGAGTCTGTCCCGGTTCTCCCTCGCTTGCGCTTCGGGTTAGTGAGGGGGCTACTGCCCGTCGCGGGTGTAGAGGATGGCGGCGTCGAGGCTGGCCTGGTCGTTCAGGTAGCGCCCGCTGCCGCGCTCGACCCACCAGTTCTCACGGATATGTGGATGTTTGTCCCTTTGCGGGTCTTCTCGGTTGGTGGCCGAGTACCCGGGTTCCCCTCGCTGGCGCGTCGGGTTAGTGGTGGAGAGGCGCTTCGCTTCGAGTTCCTTGAGCCGGCGGGTGCACCAGGCTTTGAACTGGCTGATGACCTTTTTCGGGTGGAGATTGGCCGTGACGACGACGTGCAGGTGATTCGTGCGGCAATTCACGGCATGGAGAATCCAGCCGCGGATGGCGCAGTGGTCGGCGATGGTCTTCTCGACGAGACTTCGCTGTTCGTCGTCGAGCAGGCAGGCGTCTTCGGTCATCAGCGCGGCGGATTCGAGCTCTTTCATCAAGTGAGGAAGCTGAAAGCCGTGGCGAAATTCCACCCAACCTCGCTCGTCCCCGGCAGCCAGGTCCCATAGGTCGGCCATGTGAGTAAGTAAGCCAGCGGATCAGGAGGTGGCTCGTAGGATCTCATGCTCCACCCACTAACCCGAACGCGCAAGCGAGGGGGCGTCGGGAGAGACTTCGGGAAATGTCAGGAATTGGATAGTCTATCCCGGTTCTCCCTCGCTGGCGCGTTCGGGTTAGTGGGGCGGCTCTTGTCAAGCCAAAAAAAATTTCCATGAGCAGTGAACAAAAGAGTCTTTCCAGGCGTCTTACATGAAGGAACCGCTGCGCGCGGGAGGCGACGGCGGTTCTGCTTGGAAACGGCGCTCTTTGGCAACATGGTGGCAATCTAAACTCGCGGACAGTGCCCAAGAGCTGGGCAAGGGAATGCGCAAAAGCTGGGCGGGTGGGATTGGAGCGTGGGTCTAGTCATCTAAAAAAGGCTTATCATCGGCGAAGTCCAACGTGAATCAGAATTCGCTAGTTGGATCAGACTTAGGATTTTGATTCATTTCGGAACATATGTTCACACAAGGAGTTCCGCCGGAGCGCGTCGCCGTAAGTGCGGAAAAAAAGAGGCTTGAATCAGTGAATCAGAAGCACACTGTCGGGGGTTTTGAAGGCTTATCAGCAATACCGCAGCGGGAAACGGATGCGCGGAGCAGAGACTGCCTGAGAATGTGGCCGAAACGATTATCGCGGAGATGAAAGGCTATCTCTTAATCCCACTTGGGGTGATAAATTGGACGCCGAGATTGGTCCACAGAGTACGCAGATTTCGCAGAGGGGGAGGGGGATTGGAGCGGGAGTTTCTGGTTTTCCAAGTCTGCGTGCATCTGCGAAATCTGTGGACTTTTTCAGGAGGTTGCGGTGGGCCTGGGGAAGCTAGCGAGGATTAACGCCTTTGCGGGGCACTGGAGGTGATATCCGACGTTGGTCGATACCCGAGTTATGTGTAGCGGCTGGCTCCTGGATTGCCTACAATGAAGGCTGCGGAGAAACTCCGCGAGGAAGCCCTTTTGGAAGGACGGTTGTCATGATTCGTACATGCTCCCAACTCATTTTTTGCGCCGTTTTGGCGGTGGTGATCGGGTTCGTCGGGCCGTTGGCGGCGATGGGGACGGCTTGCCCGTTCTGCTCGGCGACCGCCCAGACGTTTTCCGAAGAAATCACCACCATGGATGTGGTGGTGATTGCCCGGCTGGTGGCGGGCGCTCCCAAGAAGGAAAAGGCGGAAGAGGGGTTTGGAGGGGACGTTCCCAAGGCGAAGTTCGAGATCGTGCGAATCATCAAGGGAGAAGGGCTGGCCAAGCCCAAGGAAACGATTGAGACCCTCTATTTCGGCGATGCCAAAATTGGAACCGCGTTTCTGGTGATGGGGATCGACCCGCCGAACGTGATGTGGTCTACGCCGCTGCCGCTATCGGACAAGGCGCAGGATTATTTGGGCAAGATTGTGAAGCTGCCGAAGGAGGGTTTGGAACGCTACACCTTTTTTCAGAATTATCTGGAAGACGAAGACGAGATGCTGGCCCGCGACGCTTACGATGAATTCGCAAAGGCTTCTTATGACTCTGTCCGCTCGCTCAAGGAGCAGATGGACCATGAAAAGATCGTCGGCTGGATCAAGGACCCCAACATCCCCGCCAGCCGCCGACGGCTCTATTTGGTGATGCTCGGCGTCTGCGGCAGCGACAAGGACCTGCCGATGCTGGAGAAGTTCATCAAGTCGGAGGACCGCAAGGAAAAGCAGGGGCTGGACGCCCTGATTGCCTGCTACGTCACGCTCAAGAAGGAAGCCGGCCTGCCGCTGATTGAGGATTTGTTCCTCAAGAACAAAAAGAGTGACTACGCGGATACCTATGCCGCCATCATGGCCCTGCGGTTTCATGCCAGCGAGGGAAAGGTCATCGAGAAGAAAAGGCTGCTGGAAGGGTTCCATTACATGCTCGAGCGGCCGGAACTGGCGGACCTGGTGATTCCCGATTTGGCCCGGTTCGAAGATTGGACGCAAATGGAAAAGCTGTTTGACCTCTACAAGAATGCGGACGAGAAAACGAGCTGGGTGCGAGTGCCGGTGGTCAATTACTTGCGGGTCTGCCCGCTTCCCAAGGCCAAGGATTTGCTGAAGGAGTGCGAGAAGATAGATCCGCAGGCGGTGAAGCGAGCCAACACGTTTTTCCCGACCACGCCCAGCACCAAGCCGGCCGACCCGGCGAAGGCTTCCCGTTTAAGTTTTCCGAGAAGGCTGCATGAACCGTCCGGCGGCTACGGCGATACGCAGCAGGTCGCCTTCCAGGCTCCCATTCCCCAGGCTGAGGACGAATCCGACACGACCCCAGTCGATTTAGCAGCTCCCCGCACTCTGCCGACCGAAGATGCGGCCGCGGTTGCCAGCGTCAACAAGGGGGCTGCGCCGGCCAAGGCGTTGCGAGAAAATCCCACCGTCGCACCGAACCTGTGGCAGCTGATTGGCGTACCAGTTGGTGCGGGGCTGGCCCTGCTCTTTGTGCAGTGGTCCATCCTGCGAGGCGGAGTTCGGAGGAAAAATTGATGAGTGGCGCGCTGGATCAAATCGAACCGATGGCCCTGACGGAATCGGCTTTTAGCGAAACGATTACTTATCGCACGGTCAGCCGATCCGCGTTGATCGCTCTCATTCTCTCGGTGGTTTCGCTTCTGGCGTTTATGGTCTCGTGGATGCTGGTGCTTCCGGTGGTGAGCCTGGTTTTGGGGCTGACCGCTCTTTCGACCATTCGCCGCTATCCGGAAGAATACACCGGGGGCGGGGTGGCACTGACCGCCGTGGTGGTTTCCGCGAGCACGTTCTTGCTGGCGTCCACTCTGCACGCCGTGGAATACGCCACGGAGGTTCCCGAAGGGTATTCTCGGATCAGCTTTTCCGAACTGCAGCCCGATCTGAAGGATCCTGCTTCCTTAACCAGAAACCTGGACGCGATTCTTCCCAAGCGGGCTGCCGATTTGAACGGCCAGCCAATCTTTATCAAGGGATACATGCACCCCGGTGTGGCGACGATGGGCAAGGTGGACCATTTCATTTTGGTGCCGGACATGGGCACGTGCTGCTTTGGCGGGCAGCCCAAGCCGACCGACATGATTGAAGTCAGGATCAAGCCGGAAGCCTCGCGCGTCAAATACTCCACCCGCACTGTCAAGCTGGCGGGCAAATTCGTTCTCGCCGACCGCGCGTCTGAATTCGGCGAATTGCACTCCGTCGTCTATCATCTCGAAGCCGACATCGCGAAATAGCAGTGGGAATTTGGAAGTCTCAAATCTCAAACAAATTCAAAGGGAGAAATCAGAACCCGGGTATCACCACGCCTGATTCCTCATTTCTGGTTTCTTCAGCTTCCCAATTCCCATTTGTTTGAGATTTGAGATTTCCCATTTCTTCCCGTGAAGATCGCTTTCAGCCTTGGCCCAATTATTGCTCGCGGGTATTCTTCACTTGGCCAAATGTCCTTTTTCGCACAGAGGACATGATGGCCGCGCTCACATTCCCGGCAGTGACTGCCGGTTTTTCATCCGTTCCGCTCATTTCATCCATGTCTTCCCATCGCATTGACCTGCTCGAATACGGCATTTTTGCCCGTGGCGTCTTGCGCAACCCTTCACGGGCCATCCTGTACGAAGACGCCGTGCGGCATGACGAAGGACTGATTACTTCGGCGGGCGCCATCGTCGCTCGCTCGCATGCGAAGACCGGACGCAGCCCTAAAGACAAACGAATTGTGGAAGAACAGGAAAGCGCCACGGACATCTGGTGGGGCAGCGTGAACATCAAACTTTCGCCACAGTCTTTTCGCATCAATCGCAAGCGGGCGATTGACTACCTTTCCACCTGCCCCCGGATATATGTCATCGACGGATATGCCGGGTGGGATCCGGAGCATCGCATCAAAGTCCGAGTGATTTGCTCTCGCCCCTATCATGCGCTGTTCATGCAAAACATGCTGATACGGCCGAGCGAAGAAGAGTTGACGGCCTTTGCAAAACCGGATTACGTCATCTTCAACGCGGGGGCCTTTCCCGCGGACGAAGAAGTGCCGGGTGTGTCCAGCGAGACGAGCGTCTGCCTGAATTTTGAATCAGGCGAATTCGTGATTCTGGGAACGGAATACGCCGGCGAGATGAAAAAGGGGATCTTCACGGTGATGCATTACTTGATGCCCAAGCGGGGTATTCTGTCGATGCATTGTTCCGCGAACGAGGGTCAGGCGGGGGACGTGACGCTCTTCTTCGGGCTTTCCGGTACGGGCAAGACCACGCTATCCGCCGACCCCGGCCGCCAGCTTATCGGCGACGATGAGCACTGCTGGAACGAAAAAGGGGTCTTCAATATCGAAGGAGGTTGCTACGCGAAGTGCATCAATCTCTCTGAAGAAAAGGAACCGGAGATTTTTGATGCCATTCGCTTTGGGACGGTGCTCGAAAACGTGGTTCTGCATCCGGAGACTCGCCTCGCCGATTTCGCCGACGCGAGTCTGACGGAAAACACTCGGGCCAGTTATCCCATCGAGTTCATTCCCAACGCCAAGATTCCCTGCCTGGGCGGGCATCCCAAAAACATCATTCTGCTCACCTGCGATGCCTTCGGCGTGCTGCCCCCGGTCAGCAAGCTCTCTCCTGAGCAGCTTATGTATCACTTTATCAGTGGTTACACGGCTAAAGTCGCCGGAACCGAGCAAGGAGTGAAAGAGCCGGAAGCGACGTTCAGCGCCTGTTATGGAGCTGCTTTTTTGGTCTGGCACCCCATGAAATATGCTCAGCTGCTGGCCGACAAAATGCGAATCCATTCTGCTGGAGCCTGGCTGGTGAACACCGGCTGGACCGGCGGCAGCTATGGTTCCGGCAACCGCATCAAGCTGGCCCATACGCGGGCGATTATCGACGCCATCCACAATGGCGAACTGGAAAAGGCCCCGACACAGACCGAGCCGACCTTCGGACTCACCATTCCTACCGCCTGCACCGGTGTCCCTGATGAAATTCTTTCGCCTAAGAACTCTTGGAAGGACAAGAAAGCGTATGACGTAACTGCCACCAAGCTGGCGGACTTGTTCCGAAGTAATTTTTCTGATTATGCCGACCGGGCAACGCAGCAGGTGCAGGAAGCGGGACCGAAGAAGTAGTGCGTGATAATGCGTTTCAGCCCGGTTATCACGAGCCCAACAGAAGTTCATACGGTTTGCCTTCTACTTCTGGAATCGGCACCACGGCAAAGACGGCCCACTTTCCCGAAGCAAGGCTCCCGAGTTCATGCTCACTTCCGAGAGCCTGTGCACCATATAGGGTTCCCATCTTCAGTATCTCTTCCGGCGCGATACTGGGATGCTGTCGTGCGATGTGCCTCAATTCAGAGAGTACGCTCAGGTCCGGATTGCTGGCTCGTGAATCCGTCCCGACGGCAACTCGCACGCCGCAGTTGAGCAGTTCGGCCAGTGGATAGGTGCCGTGAGGGAAGAATGCCTGGGTTCGCGGGCAATAGACGACGGTCATTTTCTCTCGGTGGGCCGCGATGAATTCCATTTCCTCGCGGCTCAGAAAGTTTCCATGAACGACCAGTACCTGATAGGCGGCCGATAGCATTTCCAGATAATCCAGCGGCCGGATGCCCCGCGGAATGCAACCAGCATGCCATGCGTCTAGTTCTTTCAGCCGTTCCACGAGCGGTCCACTGTGAGAGCGGAGGAGTTCAAGTTCCTCGAATGATTCGGCCAGATGCATGGCGAGCGGGGCCTCTTTTCTCGCGGACAACTCGCAAACTTTCCGCAGCAGATCAGGATGAACGGTATAGGGTGCGTGAGGAGAAAGGCCACGGCGGCAGTTGGGCGAAGTTCTGGCGCTCAAATGCTGCTCCGCCGCGGAGAGCAGCGGCTCGATCCGTTCGTGGGCAAGGCCCAAGAGCTCCAGGAAAACGGTCCCCTGAAAGTCGCGGCAAGATTCGAATGACTCCGCCGGCCACAAAGCCGTGGCAATTTCGCCGATGCCACCGACTCCGGCCTCCACCGACTCACGCAGGCCAGCCTCGGTTGCTTGTCGGGAATAGTCGGCAAGGTCCCGGCCTTCAGACGCCAATCCGCGGCGAAAGGCTACCACTTCTCCAATCCAGTCGGCAAATCGCATCTCGGCTCGGCCGAGAGGCGACTCCAGCAGGCTGAATTCCAGGTGGGTATGGGCGTTGATCAGGCCAGGCAATAGGGCGACGTTGCCAAGGTCGGTGACGGATTCCCCGGCGGCCCTTTTTCCCACGGAGACAATCCGCCCATTCAAGATGCGGACAATGCCGTCCTGCAAAGGCGGACTGTCCACGGGAAAGACCCAGCGGGCGCGATAGGTAGCGGATTTGACGGTCGGCATGAAAGGCCCGTTGGGGATGCGAAACGATAAGGTATATTATCGCATTAAGTGGCGGCTCGCGAATGCTGTAGCCCACTCCCACGCTGGCGCGTCGGGTTAGTGTCGCCGAATCTTAACTCCAAGTTTAATCGCATGCTCAAACGAATTCTGGTCACTGGCGGCGCGGGGTTCTTAGGCTCCCATCTTTGCGAACGCTTGGTGGAGCAGGGACACGATGTTATTTGTCTGGACAATTTCTTTACCAGCCAGAAGTCCAACGTCGCTCACCTGCTGGGCAAGCCAAATTTTGAGTTGGTGCGGCACGACATCACCACGCCGATTTGGCTGGAGGTGGACGAGATTTACAATCTGGCCTGTCCGGCTGCTCCTGGACACTATCAGTACAATCCGATCAAGACGATGAAGACCTCCGTCATGGGGGCCATCAACGTGCTCGGCATGGCCAAGCGTTGCAAAGCGAAAGTCCTGCAAGCCAGCACCAGCGAAGTCTATGGCGACCCCGAAGTCCACCCGCAGCCGGAAAGTTATCGCGGCAGCGTGAATCCGCTAGGTCCGCGGGCCTGCTACGACGAAGGGAAGCGGGCGGCCGAGACGCTGTTCATGGACTATCACCGCTCCAACCGGGTTAACATCCGGATCGTCCGCATTTTCAATACCTACGGCCCACGGATGCACCCCTACGACGGCCGCGTCGTTTCCAACTTCATCCGCCAAGCTCTGCAGGGGGAAGACATCACCCTCTTTGGCGACGGCCAGCAGACCCGGTCGTTCTGCTACCGGGACGACCTGATTGACGGGATCATCCGGATGATGAACGGGCCCGATGAATTCATCGGACCATGCAACCTTGGCAATCCCGGCGAATTTACCGTTCGCCAGCTCGCCGAACTGGTTATTCAGCTCACGGGTGCCAAATCAAAAATCATTAACCAGCCCCTGCCGCCGGACGATCCCACGCGCCGGCGGCCCGACATCACCCTCGCCAAAACCCGGCTCGGCTGGAAACCGCAAGTGCCGCTGCAGGACGGTCTTGCGAAAACCATTGCCTGGTTCCGGTCCATCAACCTGGCCCACTACCGGCCGCCGACTCCGAATTTTTAACACATGCCCACGCAAGGCCGTGGGCGTGCCACGCAAACTTGCCGAAACGGGTTACTACGAACTATCCCGCTTCTTTCAGCGATTTCACTTCGCCACTGGCTAGGGCCTGCCGCGGCTGGAGCTCGTCGCGGAGGACGATGACGTCGGGAGGGGCTTCGATGCCGATGCGGACGCGATCGCCGGAGACCCGGACGACGGTGACGACGATGTTGTTGCCGAGACGGATCCGCTCGGACTCTTTGCGGGATAGGACAAGCATGGTTCAATTCCTCCGAATAATTATGATGTTCTGTCTATGAATGGTGTTTTGTACAGATTTGGTCGAATTGTCAATACCGGTTTTGACGGCTGGATGAATTTTTTGTTCAGTAGCCGGAAAACCGCGGAAAAGGGGCCTAGGCCGCCCCGCTGGGCTCCGATTCCCCCAGGCTGGCATATTCCAGTTTGGGGGCGGCCATCAACTGTGTTTTGCCCGTCCGCTCTCCGGAAGAGGCATAAAACAGGATGGTGTTTCGCTCGGTCTCCCAAATGGCCGTCAGCTTGACGCTGCGGGGGCCATGCAGGCAGAAGTAAATGCCGCACGCCTTCCGGCCGCGGACCAGAATCCGCTCCGTAATTTCAAAGGCGCCGCGTTCTAATTCATTTTGTTCGCACAGGGTGAAATGGACGTAATTTCGAAGTTCGTTCAAGTTTTGAATTTGCAGGGAATCAGCCGACATTTCCTGGCAAGCTCCTAAGAAGAGGTAATCGGGGATGACAAAGACTGCGGGGCGGGAAGAATGGGCAGTCTAGGCAAGTGTCAGCAAGAGTAACTATCGGCTAGCACTGTCAAATTGTTTGAGCAGGAAGAGTGCAAAGATTAAGAAGAGCTTGCGGAGTGGTGTCGAGTTTGCGGGTTCGCCTAGCTCTTGCGCAGAAGAGGGAAGCAACACGAGGCGATGGAGAAAGCGATGCTAAACGTGAAATGCTAAATGCTCAATGCTAAAGGTTTCGCGCCGAAGGCTCGGGCGCATGAAGGATTTAGCATTGAGCATTTGTCATTTAGCAATTCTGCCTCAAGTGATGGCTTAGCGCTTTGGCGTTTCCCCGCGGATTTTCGCCGAAAAGGCCGCTCCCTTTTCGTCCTTGAAACGATGGGCGATTTCGTTGATACGCGAGCGTTTCTTCAGTTCGATAAAGGGAGTGCTGTTGTCGAGCAGGCCCAACTCATAGCCTAATTCGTCGGCAAATCCCGGCAACAACACCCGGTAGTCATAGGGAACGCGACCGGGGGCGATCTTGTTGATGTGCTCGACAATATTGGTCGTGCAGTTATTGCTGAGCGTATCATAGAACTCCGGATGCTCGCGAAGCTGGTTGGCTCGCTTGAGCATATCCGTGAAAAGAAGCCGGGCCATTTCGGGAGTGGCGGTCGTGCGGTAGAGATAAACGTCACAATTGCGGTGTTCGGTGCGGGCGAGAATCAATTCGCGTTCGTCCGCGATTACATAAACCAATTCATATTGCCCCAAGAGCCCGCGGGCCGCGTCGTACTTTTCTCCCTTCTCGAGCCGTACCTCCACGCTAATCCCAACATAATCGCCGTTGGCGAAGCCAAAGCTGAGCATCGTGTGGGCGATGGCCTTGTTATCGCTGAAGGGAACCACGATGAAGTCGACCGATTTGATTTGCGCCAGGTCGTAGGTCTTGTCGTAATAATCGACAATACAGTCACGATAGGTCAGGAACTCGCAATTGCGCACATTCTGAATCGTGACCTTGTCCTGCTCAAAATTCGCCTGCGCTAAAACTTGAAGTTCCGGAATCCAGTTGCCGTCATTGCTGGGCTTCTTGCCCGTCAACGGCTGGACGAGAGAAGTGAGGGAAGGTGGCGGTGTGGAGAGCACACTCGAAACCTGCTGGGGACCACCCGCGCAGCCGGCTGCAGCGAATGTGGCCATCGCCAGAAGTAACAGGCGCGGAAGGCTCATCGGCGTTCGTTCAGTAAACGAGGAGTCGGAACGGACCCTTTCCAGAATCGACGAAGGAATACCGGGGGAGCCGAAATTCCGCAAGACAGCTTCCTCTACTTGCAAAGCTGCGCCGCTGCTAGCAGCACGGCGGGATGAAAACCTGCTTCTCATTCTTGATGTTTCGTGTCGGTCTGATGCTCTCATTGCCCCTGATGGCGGAAGATCGGGTGGAAACGGCCAAGAAAGTTCGACGACGAGCATAGGCTCTAAATCCTCTTGCCCCCCATTTTCTTGCCAGTTGAACTTAGAAGTTGGCAAAGAGATGGGTGGCAAGAAGATAAGAATCGGGATTTGGCAAGTAGCAAATTGGACTTGGATGGGCTACCTTGCCAGTTACTCTCTTTCATCCAGGAATCAAGCCATGCCAGCCAAACATCGTGTCGTCGTTGTCGGCCATACCGGCCGCGGGAATTATGGTCACGGGATTGATACCGTCTGGAGCCGCTTCAAAGATAGCTGCGAAGTTCTTGCGGTTTCCGACCCCGACGAAAAGGGCCGGGCCGAGGCGGCAAAGCGGATTGGCGTATCCAAAACCTTCGCCGATTACCTGCAAATGCTGGATGAGACGAAGCCGACGATTGTGGCCATCGGTCCACGCTGGGTCGATCAGCATCGAGACATGGTCCTGGCGGCAGCAGAACGGGGGGCTCACATGTATATGGAGAAGCCGTTCTGCCGCACTCCCGCCGAGGCGGATGAGATGGTCGCCGCATGTCGCAAGCACGGTGTGAAACTGGCGCTGGCCCATCAAACGCGGTACAGCCCCAAGTTGCAGGTGCTCAAAGATTTCATCGGCTCAGGGGGACTGGGAGAAATCTTGGAATTCCGCGGTCGCGGCAAGGAAGATGCTCGCGGCGGCTCCGAAGACTTATGGGTGCTCGGCAGCCATGTGATGAATCTCATCAACTTCTTCGGCGGCGATCCCAAGTGGTGCTTCGCCCAGGTGCAGCAGGACGGCCATCCCATCACGAAATCGCAAGTGAAGGACGGCCCTGAAGGGCTCGGTCCGCTGGCGGGGGATAACGTCAGCGCGATGTATGGCATGGAAGGGGGAGCGACCGCCTATTTTGGTTCCAAGAAGAATGCGGCTGGCGGCCGGTTTGGCCTGACCATTTATGGCAGCAAGGGAGTCGTGGAAATCCTCACCGGCAGCCTTCCCAGCGTCCAGTTTCTCCCCGATCCCACCTGGTCCCCCGGTCGCAGCGGCAAAAAGTGGGTTCCCGTTTCCAGCGCTGGCGTCGACAAACCGGAAACGATGAAAGATGGCGGGCTGGAAGAAGGGAATTACCTGGCGGTGAAGGATTTGCTGACGGCGATTGAAAAGGACCGTGATCCGGAATGTAGCGCGGATGAAGGACGGACCACCATCGAAATGATTTGCGCGGTTTTTGAATCGCAGCGAAGTGGCGGCCCAGTGCAATGGCCGCTGAAGACTCGCGTGAATCCGCTGTCGCTCCTGTAGGCGAGATGCGAAGAATAGGCAGGTTCCCACGATGAGAGTGCGGGAACCTGCGAATGAAGAAAAAACGAATGAACTGCCTGTGAGTATATTGATCCGGACTATTTTGACAAGCATTTCGGACAAATTCTGAACGCGAATTAATCCACGATTGGGAGACACCCATGATTGCTCGTTTATGCCTTCCCCCGAAGCTCACGTTGGCCACTGCGCTTTTGGTGGCAATTTCAGCCCTCCCCGCGTCCGTTCTGGCGGAGACGCCCCGCGAGTGGGCGACCGCGCATGTGGACGAGCTGTTCCAGCTCTATCAATACTTCCACACTCATCCCGAACTTTCCTTCCAGGAAGTGGAGACGGCCGCTCGGGTGGCGAAAGAGTTGAAAGCAGTGGGTGTGGACGTGACGGAAGGAGTCGGCGGAACGGGTGTCGTCGGTGTTCTGAAAAATGGAAAAGGTCCGACGGTCATGCTTCGCACAGACTTGGACGCTCTCCCGGTCACGGAAATGACCGGCCTGGCCTACGCTTCAAAAGTGAAAGTGAAGGATCCCAGCGGTGTGGAAGTCGGCGTGATGCACGCCTGCGGGCATGACATTCACATCACGAACCTCATCGCCATGGCCCGCTACTTCTCGTCGCACAAAGACCAGTGGGCCGGCACCCTCATTTTCCTCGGCCAGCCGGCGGAAGAGCGCGGCAGCGGTGCCAAGAAGATGCTCGACGACAAGCTGTTCGAGCGGTTTGGCAAACCCGATTATGCCCTGGCCCTGCATGGCGACTCCAGCCTCGCCAGCAACATGGTCGGCTGTCGCGGGGGTTTCATGCTGGCCAATGTGGATAGCGTGGACATCACCGTTCGCGGCCGGGGAGGGCACGGAGCCATGCCCCACACTACGGTCGACCCCATCGTCACTGCGGCCCAGCTTATTTTGTCGCTGCAAACGATCGTCAGCCGCGAAATGAAGCCGACCGACCCGGCTGTCGTCACCGTCGGCTCCATCCACGGTGGCACCAAACACAACATCATCGGCGACACTTGCCATTTGCAACTCACGGTCCGGAGCTACTCCGACGAAGTCCGCGAGCATGTGCTGTCCGCCATCAAACGGAAGGCCAAGGGCATTGCCGCCGCAGCCGGCGCGCCGGAGCCGATTATTGAAGTTTCGGAAGGGACCCCAGCCATGTTCAACGACGAAAAACTGGCCAATCGCATGTCGGAGGTCTTCAAGAAGGAATTCGGCAAGGAAAACGTCATCCTCGGCGAACCCTCGATGGGAGGCGAAGACTTCAGCCAATACGGCCGGGCCGGCGTTCCCATCCTGATGTTCCGCGTGGGGACTGTTGAACCGGCCCGCCTCGAGCGATTGCAAAAGCTCGAAGCTGTGCCGTCACTGCATTCACCGCTGTTCTATCCCGATGCTGAACCGACCCTCATCACGGCGTCCCAGAGCATGATTGCGGCTACGTTGGAGCTTATGAAGAAATAAGTGGGGTAGGCTTCCAGCCTGCCCAGCAACTTTTTCATCACACGGGTGAACTGATGCAAACAACATTTGTGATTTTTTCGTCCACTTGCTGGAAATAGGGCCGAGCGGGATCGAGCTTGATCCCTTCACATTCTGCGACGCTCGTCTGAAGGTTTCCAATTCCCGACAGAAACCGAATGCACTCGCAGGGGTCGATGCCGGTGCGGCGGACAACGTCGCGATGGGCTTCGAAGGCCACAACCCAGGCGGACGCATTCGCAAGAGTCTGCGCCGCTCCGCGAAGGACGGCGAGCTCGCCCCCTTCCACGTCAATCTTCAAAGCAACTGATTGGCCGGGCGCGATTTCCAAATCATCAATGCGAATCACATCGAGTTCCCCCTGCTCGTTCGGCGCTAGAAAACGGGAATGGTCCGAGGGGTCTTTAGGAGAATAGGCCAGAATTCCCCGTCCACAAAAATCGGCGACTGCCGATGAATTTGCTCGGGCCGGGAACGGTAGCTGGGCCAGATTCCTTTGCAGGTAGGGAAAAGGAACCGGATTGGGTTCCAGGGCAATGATTTCCTTGAGTTCCCGGCAACCGGCAGTGACGAGCGCGGTGAGGATGCCGATGTCCGCACCGCAATCGATCCAGGTGACGGGCTGCGGAAAGCCATTGATGGTGCTAGTAAGCAACTTCACCAGCGGCCGCTCGTACGCCAACAGATCCGGCAAGGCGAGTTGGTTCACGCGGCGATAAAGGGGAATGTCCACGCCGACCGTTTCGCAAAGCTTGTAGCGGCAGTCGGAATTGAGCCAACCCATTCGCTCGGCAAGTTCAATCATCTGAAAGCCGCCGCGAACCCGATTGCGAATCAACCACTTCGCCAGCCGGAAATGCCAGGGGGGCGTGGAAATGAGGGGATAATTCGGCACGCAGAAAGCTAGTCCAAGTAGAGGAATTCGTTGGAGTTGAACAGGGCCAGGCAGAGATCAATTAGTGCGCCGTCGCTCGATCTTCCTTCACGGTGGAGTAACTCTTGCTGCTGGGAAACAAAACCCGAGAGAATCTGAATTTCCTGCTCCGTTGGTGCTCGCCCCCAGGTTCGGCGGCAGGCAGCGGTAATCTGAGAGGCAACGTCTCCCGGATTGTCGCGGAGAATCTCGACCGCCAGGTGCCTGGCACAGGAAAGCGAGAATTCCGAATTGAAAAGGAGCAGCGACTGCGGGGCGGTGGTGCTGCGGCCGCGGAGAGGGCAACTGGCATTGGGATCGGGGCGGTCGAAGGCTTCGAAGAGCGGATAACGGAGGTTGCGGCGGGCAAAAATGTAGATGCTGCGGCGAGCGGCATCCGCCGGATTCTCGCTGGCTTTCCATTGATTGGGGAGCAGCGTCTTGGTCAATTCTTCCGGCAGCGGCGGCATCACGCCAGGTCCGCCTCGGCGGAAATCGAGTTGGCCACTGGCGGCGAGCATGGCGTCGCGGATTGCTTCTCCTTCCAGGCGGCGCGGCTTTCGCGAGGCCTGTCGATAAGTGGCCGAGCAAACAATCTCTCGGTGCAGTTTCTTGAGGCTCCAGCCGGTGGTCATCAGCTCGTTCGCCAGCCAGTCGAGCAATTCCGGATTGGATGGCGGCGAACCCATCAGGCCGAAGTCGCTGGGTGACTCGACGATCCCCTTGCCGAAATGATGCTGCCAGAGCCGGTTGACCATCACGCGGCTGGTGAGGGGATGAATTGGACTGGTGAGCCAGCGAGCAAGGTCGGTTCTCGGCGAGCGGGGGGCGTCAGCCCCCTGATTCTTCGGCTCCTTTTCGGCGGATGTAGTATCAGGGGGCTGACGCCCCCCGCTCGCCGGCAGCAGAACTCTAACAAACGCCGGCTGCACTTCCATCCCCGGCCGTTGCCAGTCGCCGCGTATCCAGAGTCGGGCCGGGCCTTTGAATTTATCGTCGCTCTTGAGTATCGTGACCGAGACATCTTTTTGCAAACTCACCGCTGGCTCAAAAAACGCTCGCAGCCGGTAGAAGTCGGCCTGGCTGAGCGGATCGTACTTGTGATCGTGGCACTGCGCACAGCCGATTTGCAAACCCAGAAAGACCGAGCCAAACGTTCCCGTCACTTCGTTCAGCAATTCGTGCTTCCGCTGCTCCTGCGAATTGATGTCCGGCATGTCCGGGCCGGAAAGGCAGAACATGGTGGGAATGGATTGCAGATTTTTGATTGCAGATTGCAGAATTGGGTCTTTGGGATTCCGCTCCGCAATCTGCAATCGCAAATCTGCATTTCCCTCGTCTCCCGCCACCTGCTGCCGAACGAATTCGTCATAGGGCAAATCCGCATTCAGAGCCCCCACGACCCAGTCGCGATACCGCCACGCTTCTTTCCGAACCAGATCGTGCTCATACCCATCCGTCTCGGCAAATCGGGCCAGATCGAGCCAGTGCTGTCCCCACCGCTCCCCATATGCCGGCGATGCCAACAGCCGATCCGTGAGCCGTTCGTAGGCGTCCGGTAGAAGATCACTTAGGAAGGCATCGATTTCGTCCGGTGTCGGTGGAAGTCCAATTAAGTCGAACGAGAGCCTTCGCAGGAGCGTCTCACGACCGGCTTCGGCGCTTGGCGAAGCCTGTTTGTCTTGCCGCTTGACCCAAGTAAATCGATCAATGCCGTTACGGCTCCATTCTTGTGCCGCCGCCCCGTCCGGCAATCTCGGCCGAGCCACCGTCTGAAAACTCCAATGCTGGCGGTCGGTTTCGGTGATTGGTGGTTCTTGATAGTCGCTCGTCAGCGCTGGAGTATCGGCGGCAATCAAGGCGCAGGTTGATGCATGGCAACCCAACACTGCCATCGCCAAAATCAACGCTCGATGCCTCGTCGCCATCCTTATCATCCTCATCACAGGGCAATCGACAAAAACGCCCAAGCAACCGTCGCAATCAAATAGGGAACATAGACCAGCGCCATGATCGCCATCACCAGCAACCATCCCCGCCAGCCGCGTGTCGAAACGCAGTACCAAACGAGCGAGAAGGGATAGGTGATCATCATGAAGTACCCAAAGTCATAACAGGGCGTCCGCCGCTGCTCGCGTGCGTCGTCCAAGATCCAAAGCACTGCCGCCAGCGGGCCGAGATAACTCAGCAGCAGCATCGCGATCGGCGGTGCTCCACTGAGCATGAATGCCACCAGCAATACCGTGACGGCTCCGCCAGTCCAGGCGATGCGGGCGAAGGGAGAGACTAGAGTTGAAACAACTCGGCTCATACCATCACCTCCCTCACCACTCTGGCCTCATTTCCCGGCCCAGTCAGGCGTTCTTCCAGCCCGTTATGCAAAAACGAGAACGACGTGTGGTCCAGTCCCAGCAGTTCCAGCAGCGTGGCGTGGAAGTCGCGGATGTGGACTTTGTTTTCCGCGGCCCGGAGGCCGACGGAGTCGGTCTCGCCATAGGCGAATCCGCCGCGGACGGCTCCGCCGGCGAGGAAGAGGCTGTAGCCCCAGGGGTTGTGGTCTCGCCCTTTTCCTTGCTCGCTCATCGGCATGCGGCCGAATTCGCCACCCCAGATGACCAGCGTGTCGTCCCAAAGGCCGCGGCGTTTCAGGTCGCGAAGCAGGCCGGCTGCGGGAAGGTCGGTGCGGCGGCAGAGCTGGGTGTGGTTGGTAAGGACGTCGGCGTGGGCGTCCCAACCATCGGTGCCGCCCGAGTAGACCTGCACAAAGCGGACGCCCCGCTCGATCATCCGCCGGGCGAGCAGGCACCGTTGGCCGAACTCCCGGGTCTCCTTGTCGTCCAGGCCGTAGAGATTTTCGGTTTCCGCCGATTCATCGCGCAAGTCCACGAGTTCCGGTGCAGCGGACTGCATACGGAAGGCCAGTTCATAGGAAGCGATGCGAGCGGCCAGTTCGCCTTCATCATCATCATGCGAAGCCAGATGCTCGCGATTGAGCTGCTGCACTAAATCGAGCGTGTTCCGCTGCTGGGCCTTGGAAATCCCCGGCTGCGGCTTGAGATGCAAAATCGGAGAATCGCCGGGGCGCATGGTGACCCCTTGGAACGTGGCAGGCAGATACCCGCTTCCCCAGGCGGGCGGCCCCCCCTTCACACCGCCGCCCGGATCGGGGAGCACGACAAAGGCCGGCAAGTCGCGGTTCTCGCTGGAAAGACCATACGCCACCCAGCTCCCAACGCTCGGCCGCCCCATCAGAATGCTGCCGGTGTTCATCTGATAGACCGACTGCGGATGGTTCACGCTGTCGCCATGAAGACTGCGGATGACACAGAGGTCGTCGGCACACTCGGCCAGGTGCGGCAGAAAATCGCTAATCTCCAAGCCACTCTGGCCGCGCTTTTGAAACGGCTTGATGGGACCAAGCAGCGGGTTTTGTGCGACCTTCCGCCGGGTCATTACCGGGCCAAAACTCTCCGGCAACGGCTGGCCAGCCAGCTTGATGAGGTCTGGTTTTGGATCGAGCAGATCGACATGGCTTGGCCCTCCGTGCATGAAGAGCCAGATGACTCGCTTGACGCGCGGGGCTGGGGACTGGGGACTGGGGTCTGGGGAAGAGAGGGCGGACTCAGTTAGAAGTGATGCCAGCGCCAATGCTCCCATTCCACCGCCGGCGCGGGCTAGGAATTGCCTCCGTGAAACAACCGGGTTGAGGAAAGCCGGGAACATGGCCGCATTATAGCCGAGAGGAAATGCCGGGGTGAAATGGAAAATGCTTGCGAGACCAGAGCTTAAGTCATGCCTGTAGCGGAAACATGGTTCACTTTGGTCCCGTAGTAAGGTACGATGACCTGCGATCACTTTTCCAACTAATTCCTCCCCATGGGAGACAGCAACATGAAGTTTGCTCGCCCGCTGCCTGTTCTATTCATTCTGGCCGGAGCTGCCGCTTCGTCCCTCTTTTTCGGCTGTTTTGGCCAGGCCGAAGTGGCTACCAAGCCGGTCGTTGCCGTGCAATTGACCGCGGCAGAAGAGGAGAAGGCCAAAGAGCCGGCTCAAGACCCGCAAGCGGACGAGCCCAAGGTTGCGGAAACCCAGGGCGAGAAAAAGGGAGTTGAAGAGCCCAAAGAAGAGCCCGCAGCCGAAAAAGCCGCTGCGAAAGAAGAAAAAGCAGAGAAACCGGCTGCCAAAGAGGATAAGAAGGACGAAGAGGCCGAAAAGCCGGCTCGCAAGGCCAATCCGTTCCGTAACCGAACCGACTTCCCCGAATTCCCCAAGGGTCTCGACTGGCTCAACTCCAAAAAGCCGCTGACGAAGAAAGACCTGAAGGGCAAAATTGTCATCCTCGACTTCTGGACCTACTGCTGCATCAACTGCATGCACATCCTGCCGGAACTGAAAATCCTGGAGAAGCAGTATCCCAACGAACTCGTGGTTATCGGCGTCCATTCCGCCAAGTTCGATACCGAGAAAGACACCGAAAACATCCTCAATGCCATGCGGCGGTACGAAATTGAGCATCTCGTCGTCAACGATGCCGACCACAAGATCTGGGATAATCTAGGCGTGAGTAGCTGGCCCACTCTGATGCTCATCGACCCGGAAGGGAAAGTGCTGGGGGGCCACAGCGGCGAGTTCAAAGCCGCCGACCTCTCGCCAGTAATCGACAAAGCCATCGAGTACTATCGCGGGGAAGGACTGCTCGACGAGAAACCCTTTCCGGTCGACATCGCCTATAACGCGACTTCTCCACTCCTCTATCCCGGTAAAGTCCTCGCGGACGAAGCGGGGGGCCGGCTGTTCATTAGTGACAGCAACCACAACCGCATCGTGATTGCCGGCCTCGACGGCAAGCTCATCGACATCATCGGCTCGGGAGCCATCGGCCGCGATGACGGCAGCTACGCTAAAGCGTCCTTCGATCATCCGCAAGGGTGCATTCTGGACAAGGACACGCTCTATATTGCCGACACCGAAAACCACATGCTCCGCAAGGTGGACCTGAAGGCCAAGAAGGTCTCCACCATCGCCGGCGTCGGGCAGCAGGCGAAACATTCCTGGCCCGGACTCGACGAAGCCGAAATCTCCGGCGACCTTCCCGAGCGGTTTGTCGGCAAGCCGCTGATGACGGCGCTCAACAGCCCGTGGGATCTCTGGATTCACGACAAAGACCTCTACATCGCCATGGCCGGCTCACATCAAATCTGGAAGATGCCGCTGGATGAATCGGAGATCGGCCCTTATTCCGGCAACGGGCGGGAAGACATCGTCGATGGCGACCTGCTCCCCAAGCGGCCCTACGCGAAGGGTTTTGCCTCTTTTGCCCAGCCCAGCGGCCTTTCGTCCGATGGTACCTGGCTCTACGTCGCTGATAGCGAGGGGAGCTCCGTCCGGGCGGTTCCGTTCGACTCCACCAAGGAAGTCGGCACCGTCATCGGCACTGCCGAATTGCCTTATGGCCGGCTGTTTGAATTTGGTGATGTCGATGGCCCCAAGGAAACCGCCAAGTTGCAGCATTGCATCGGCCTGACCTACGCCAAGGGAAAAATCTACGTCGCGGACACCTATAACAACAAGATTCGCGAAGTGGACCCCAAGACGGGCGCGGTAAAGACCATCGCAGGCAAGGGACGTAAGAACCCTGGCGCGAGCGACAAGGATGGCACGTTCG
Organism: uncultured Pirellulaceae bacterium; assembly: GCA_964444865.1. Classification (GTDB taxonomy): domain Bacteria; phylum Planctomycetota; class Planctomycetia; order Pirellulales; family Pirellulaceae; genus SXOA01. Next base: position 19,848 of record CAYUJE010000066.1, read on the forward strand.
GCGAGCCGGCTGGAGTGAGCTATGCCAAGGGAAAACTCTACGTCGCCGATACCAACAACCACCTCATTCGCACCATCGACCTCGCCAGCGGCAAGGTCGGCACGCTCGCCATCGCGGAGTTGAAACCTCCCGCTGCACCAAAGGTGGAGAAGAAGCCGAGCTTCCGCGGAGCGGCAAACGAAAGGGTCGCTTTGGCCAAGGTGAAAGCGGAAAAGAGTGCCCTCAAGCTGCATGTGACTCTCAAGGTTCCCGCCGGCTGGAAGATCAATGCAGAGGCTCCAATGTCCTACTGGCTCGATTCGGCCAAGGAAGCCGGCCCGGCCGACCGCAGTGCCTTCGGCAAGAAGAAGCTGGACAAGCCTGCCGCGGAATTTGATGTGACCGTGCCGGTGAAGGGAACGGGCGAAGATGAAATCGCCGTCTCTCTCACCTATTACTACTGCGAGAAATCGGACGACGGCGTCTGCAAAACCGGCTCGGTGATTTTCACCGTCCCCGTTTCCATCACCGACGACGGCAGCGGCGAGCCAGTGAAGCTGACGCATGAGATTCCGGAGTAGAGTTTGTAGTAACCGGCTTCAGCCGGTTAAGGTTCGTGCAGCAACTTGCGAATGAACCCGCTGAAGCGGGTTACTACAAACATGGCGGACATCAATCAGACGGCGAAGAAGATCATCGCCAACGTCGAGAAAGCCATCGTCGGCAAACGGCAGCAGTTGATTCTGTCGCTGGTCGCCTGGCTTTGCGAAGGGCACATTCTGCTCGAGGACGTCCCCGGCGTCGCCAAAACGATGCTCGCCCGGGCACTCGCTCGCAGCATGGGCTGCACCTTCAAGCGGATCCAGTGCACTCCCGATCTGCTGCCGACGGATGTCACCGGTACATCGGTTTTCAATCAGAAGACGACCGAGTTCGAATTCCGCCCTGGCCCCGTCTTCGCCCACGTTCTGCTGGCGGACGAAATCAACCGCACCACCCCCCGCACCCAGGCCGCTCTCCTGGAAGCCATGGGCGAAAGCCGCGTCACCGTCGACGGCACCACGCACAAGCTCGGCCCGCCGTTCCTGGTCATCGCCACGCAAAACCCGGTCGATCACGAAGGGACGTTTCCTCTTCCCGAGGCTCAGCTCGACCGCTTTCTCATGAAGTTCAGCCTCGGCTATCCCACGATGGAAGACGAACTGAAGATGCTGGAGATGCTACAGCACTCGCACCCCATCGACTCGCTGGAGCCGGTCGTCTCGTCGGAGGAACTCGTCGCCTGCCAAAAGGCCTGCCGCGAGGTCTACGTCGACGACAAGGTCCGCCGCTACATCATGCAGATCGTTCACGACACTCGCAGCCACGAAGACATCAGTCTCGGCGGCAGTCCGCGGGCCTCCATCGCCATGTTTCGCACGTCGCAGGCCATGGCCTCCCTCCGCGGCCGCAACTTCGTCCTCCCCGACGACGTGAAGCGGGTCGCCGGCCCGGTCCTCACCCACCGCATGATCCTCAAACCCGAAAGCCGCCTCCGCAAAATCACCCCCGGCTCCGTGGTGGACGAAATCGTGGCCGACATCGCCGTGCCGTCCATCAGCGAAACAGGGACGGCAGCCGTCCAATAGAAAAGACAAACAGAGGGGAAGGCCGCGAAAAACACAAAAATGCACAAAGAGAAAAACCTGTATTTCATGACCTCTTCACTTTTTGTGCCTTCTCGTGTTTTTCGTGGCCATCCCTCCCCCCGTCTCCCATTTCCACTTCCCTAAATGATCTGGTACGCCGGCGCGATTCTGATTCTCCTCTTCGCGCTCATCTTCAAATTGAGCCTGCTGGCGTACGCGATGTATGCTCTCCTCGGCGTCCTCCTCGTCAGCCGCTGGCTTACCCGCTCCTGGGCGGCCAGTCTTTCCGCCAGGCGAACCGTGGATAAGCTCGCTGCGGAGGTCGGGCAAACAGTTTCCGTCGAGCTGACCATCGAGAACGCGGGCAAACTCCCCATCGCCTGGGTTCTGCTCGAAGATCTCCTCCCCCGCGCGGCAATCATATACGACCCGCCGAATCTCGCCGTCACCGGCAGCCGCATCGAACTGACGATGATGAAGCCTCGCGGCTTGAAGACCTTGCTCTACCAGCTCACCTGCAACCGCCGCGGCTATTACCAGATTGGGCCGCTGGTGCTGGAGACCGGCGATCTGTTCGGCCTGCATCGCCGCTACCGGGTCGCCACCGAGCCGCAGTTCCTGATGGTCCTGCCGAAGGTGATGCCGCTCGCCGGGTACGAAGTCGTCTCCAAGCGGCCCATCGGCGAAGTCCGGATGACCTACCGCCTTTTCGAGGACCCCACCCGCATCGCCGGCGTCCGGGCCTATGAACGGGGCGACCCGCTCAATCGCGTCAGTTGGAAGGCGACCGCCCGCACCGGCCAGCTTCACAGCAAGGTCTATGAGCCCTCGACCGTTGTCGGAGCCACGATTCTGCTCGACTTCCACAAGGGGTCGCACGCGAAAGGGGGCGAACCCTACCGCAGCGAGCTGGCCATCACCGCGGCTGCCTCAATCGCCAACGCCGTCTACCTGATGGGGCAGCAGATCGGCCTCGTCACCAACGGGAGGGACGCCGCCGACCGCATCCGCACCGAAGGCTGGGCGGGTGACGTCCGGACCCGCGCTGCCGCCAAAGCTTCCGTCGGCATGAAGGAAAAGAGCGACCGCCTGCAACCCCTGATCGTGCAAACCCGCCGCGGCCCCGAACAACTCATGCAGATTTTGGAGACCCTCGCCCGCGTCGAACTGACCGATGGCCTCACCCTGCCGCAACTCATCGTGGAAAGCACCAGCCGCATGCCGCGGGACGCCTCGGTGATTGTCATCCTTCCCAAGGTCACGATGGAAACGGCCATCGCCCTCGGCGAACTCCGCCGCCAGGGGTACGCCATCACCGCCGTCATCAACACCTACGAAGAGGACGACTTCGCCCACGCCTCCGGCCCCCTCCTTGCCGCCGGCATCCCCACCCGCCACCTCAAGGACGAACAGGCCGTCGTCGAAGTCTGCCGTCAGTATGTGCTGCGGTAGAAACCAATTGCCCACGTCAGCCTGACGCGCGAGCGAAGGAATGTACAGCCAGCCGGTTCGGCAATTCCAAGGACCGCACATCACCGGCGCTGTCCTTCGCTCGCGCGTCAAGCTGGTATGCCGGCGGCGTTTATTCAGTTTTTCGACCATCTTTTCTCGCGCGAATAACACTGTTTTTTTCTCCACAACTTGCTGTCTCATCAGCACTTCCGCTATTCACTCCATCCCGCCCCACCTGAAAATCCAACTTTTCTTATTCATCAAAGCCGCCGCTATT
>CAYUJE010000067.1:0-2192 GCA_964444865.1 uncultured Pirellulaceae bacterium
GCGGATCAACAGGACCGTGAACATGTCATACAGCGGCACCGCCATCACCACGACCGGAGCGAGAATGGCGTGGCGCTTCGGCGTTTGATAGCCGGCGTAGGTGGCGAGCAGCGTCGCGACTGCGATGCAGAAGCCGATGAAGTAGGCTCCGGAATCCCCCATGAAAATCTTGGCGGGCGGCTTGTTGTGCCAAAGGAAACCGAGGATGGCTCCCACCAGCACCAGCAGAAACCCGGCGACGAACAATTGCGGTCGGTTCGTATGCGGATCGGGATTAAGCAGCAAAACCGCGGCGAGCATGCTGGCGGAAATCGCGGCGACTCCTCCAGAAAGTCCGTCCATGTTGTCGAGCATATTGAACGAGTTGATCAGACCGACAATCCAGAGCACGGAGAGCAATCCCGTGAGCAGTGGCATGTTCATGAACGCCGTTAGTTGCAGGTTCTTTACAAAGAAGACACAAGCAGCGGCAACGCCAAACTCGACAGCGATGCGAACCTGCCAGGAAAGCCCCTTCCTGTCATCGAGCAGGCCCACAACCATCAGTACGGTTCCGGCACCGAGCAGAATCCAGAGATTGGCCGATTGATTGACGATGCCGGGCAGGTGCTTATTCGCGAACTCAGGGACCAAATCACGAACAGCAGGTACGTTCAACGCGAGGACAAGAGCCAATTCACCGATAGCAAAGGTGCCAACAACTCCCAGCCAGATACCGATGCCACCGCCTAGCGGCGTCGGCGTGGTATGCACCTTCCGCAGGGCGTTCGGCTGGTCCATCAAGCCAAGCTTGGGTGCGTAGTTGCGAACGAACCGCGTGGCGATGAGCGCAATCAGCAGGCTGGGAAGAAGCGAGCCGGCGAGGAAGAGGAGAAGTTGGCTCGTGGACATCGGGGGGAGAGAAATAGGAACTCTCAAATCTCAAACAATGCTGAAAAAAGAAAATGGAATCAGGAAACAATGAATCCTATTTTCGATTTCCTCACTTGAATTTGTTTGAGATTTGAGATTTGAGATTTTAGATTTCTACTCTTTATACCGCCGGCGCAGATACTCTCGGCAGCGGGTGAAGAATTCATGGTAATCGGCCCGCTGGTAATCGGGATAGGTCCACGGGCGGTTTTTCCAGATTCCCTGATGAAAGTAGAGCGTCCCTTCGGCATAAATGCCGCTGTTCAAATAGATGCGGTGGTCCCGGTCCTTGGTTGATGCCAGGACCAACTTGGCCTCCGTCAGATAGCCGGGATCCAGATTGAGCGGCCGCGGCTCGGGGTGAGCGGCGACTTGCTGGTACTCTTCTTCCCACGCATTCGCCCGAATCTTCAGTTGCGGCAGGAGGCCGGGATCAACTAACTGTTCGAACGCCCAAAAGGTTTTTTTGAGTCCCGTCCCCATCGAGGCATCGTAGTAGTGGGTCTCGTCATGATCGAAGAGGTCGCTGGCGAGGGCAATCGGCCCCCACTCAATCTCCGTCTGCTCCCTGCCCCATTGCAAGGCCTCCGGATGGCGGCTGAAGGCAGCGCAGATGAGGAGGATGCGGCGGTGAGGAGCGATGGCACCCATTGGTTTTCATTCGCCATTCGTCATTCGGACTTCGACATTTCTCAATACGCCTTCCCAAACACCGCTCGCCTCGTACTCGGCTTCCCCGTAAAGATGCACGTCCCCGTCTCCGCCGGCTGGTCGAGCGGAATGCAGCGGATCGTCACTTTGTGTTTCTTGAGCAGCTCGTCCACTTCCGGCCCTTCGCTGAAATGGCAGAGGGCAAAGCCGCCGTGGATCTCGGGCTTGTCTTCGCTCTTGGGGGTGAACCAGGCTAAGAAGTCGTCGAGCTTGTCGATGGTCCGCGTGTTTTCTTCGCGGAGCTTCAGCGCCTTGGCGAAGAGCCCGTCCTGAATCTCCTTCAGTCGCTGGCCGATGGTGGAGACGAGTTCGGCCCGTTCCACGCCCTTCTTCTCGCCTGTATCGCGGCGGGCGAGGAAGACAGCGTTTTTCGCGATGTCCTTCGGTCCGATTTCCGCCCGCAGTGGCACACCCCGCTTGATGTGGTACCAGTTCTTTTCGCCGCCGCGAATGTCCCGGTCGTCCACCATGACTCGGACTTTGCCGTCGGCAAAATCCTGCACCTCCAGTTCCTTCTTCAGGCTATCGACATACGGAATCACCTGTGCCTTCTCTTCATCGTTGCGATA
>CAYUJE010000067.1:2292-11562 GCA_964444865.1 uncultured Pirellulaceae bacterium
TCGACCGCTCCGGGGAACCGCTCGCCGGCGGTCTTCTCACCCTTGATGACCGGCATGGCCATGAAGTCCTGGGCGAAGTCGGCATAGACGCCGAGCATTTTCATCGTCTCTTCGCGGGCCTCTTCCGCGGTGGCATGGGCGGTGTGCCCCTCCTGCCAGAGGAACTCCGCCGTCCGTAGAAACAGCCGCGTGCGCAGTTCCCAGCGAACGACGTTGGCCCACTGGTTAATGAGAATCGGCAAGTCGCGGTACGACTCCACCCACTTCGCGTACATCGCCCCGATGATCGTCTCGCTCGTCGGCCGCACTATCAGCGGCTCATCGAGCAGCGCGGCCGGGTCGGGCTGCAACTTGCCGTCCGCCCCCGGCTTCAGGCGGTGATGCGTGACGACCGCACACTCCTTGGCGAACCCCTCCACATGGTCCGCCTCCTTCTGCAAAAAGCTGAGCGGGATGAAGAGCGGAAAATAGGCGTTCTCGTGCCCCGTCGCCTTGAACATCCCGTCCAGCACCCGCTGCATGTTCTCCCAAATCGACCAGCCCCACGGCTTGATCACCATGCACCCCCGCACGGGCGAAACCTCCGCCAAATCGGCAGCCTTGATGACCTGCTGATACCATTCGGGATAGTCGTCGGCACGAGTGGGAGTGATTGCGGTTTTGGCCATGTTTCAATTACATTTTGTGCGTGTAAACTAAGCTTGAAAGTAATTCAAAGACATTCTAAGAGTCGCAGGAATCAGCGGCTAGGGCGGGGTTGTGAGTCCGAAAGGCAAATCAGCGACGAGTGACTGTTTGGAGAAGTATTTTGGCAAGTTCGGGCTGATTCTATTTGTTCTCGCAGGCGTAGCATGCGCCAGTTGTGGGACGAATGAACGGAAGGTCGACCGCAAAGAGTTTGAGATTACTCCGGAAGCCAAGAGTGCCATTGATCGAATGGCCAAGGACGCCAACGCTGGATCCGCTTGGTGGCTTCGTATCAGATACGTCCCTGATGACTTCTGGGGACTTGTTCCGAACATGGAGATCACAAAACAACCACCGGAGCCAGCGGAAGGTTCATTTCGATCCGATGGAATTGCTATCAAATACCTTCGCGAGGACTACCCCTTAATTCAGGGAGGACAGATCAACTGGGTTGCATGGGCTGGGCACGAAAGCCTGGAATTAAGTTCGCCGAATCGGACACCTGAGAATAAGAAAGTAGCTGAAGAGCGGGAGACCGAAGGACAAATTCGCGCCTTAACTGAGCAATTATTGGCAAACCCAAAGGCCGCTGTCAAATTCTTTTATCGGGCACGCGGTTGGAAGAAGAAGCGGGAATATGCCAAGGCGTTATCTGACTACAACGCAGCGATTCGTTTGCAGCCAGGCGATCCGTTTTACTTGTTTGAGCGAGGCGAGTTGCAGTGCAAGCTGCTTTCCTTCGAGTCGGGCATTCGAGACCTGTCAGAAGCGATCAAGTATATGTCGTTAGGTCCTGCGGAGTTGGATAGCGAAGTCGAATGGAAAGGGAGGATGTCGGAATGGAATGCCGCCCTCGCTTGGGTGTATGCGACTTGCCCAGAGAAGCGATTTCGGAATGCTTCAAAGGCGGTCGAACTCGCAACACGCGCGTGCGATCTCGACAAATGGGAATCGGAGCGAGGGTTGCGCACTTTGGCAGCGGCCTGCGCAGAGAATGGTGATTTCGCAGCGGCGATCAAGTGGCAAAACGCAGCATGCAAAATCGTACCCAAAGAAGTTCGAGCCAAGGAGGAATTAGCTTTGAAAGAGTATCAAGCAGGGCATCCGCGTCGTGAGGATTTTTCGAATTGGGAATCGCCAAGATTTTGAATCGAAGGCTTTCCCAACAGCGAATTTGAACGAATTAAGTGGAGCAAATACGATTGAACCAGTTAATTAACTTGCCTCGCGAATCAATTGAAGCTCTCGCAGCTTTTCGTTTCCCGCCGAAGCTTGACAAGCGGTTACTGGATTTGATGGGGCGCAAGAATGAAGGACGGCTCAATCCAGCAGAATGCGATTTGCTCGCCGCGTATGCGGAGCTCAGAGAGGAAATAACGATGCACCGTGGTCGGATTCGATGTCTCCTGAATTCCACGTACTCGCGAGAAGGATAAACACCAGCAAACGGTTTACAGAATAGATCAGCTATTCGGGTCAACACCCAGTTTCCGAAGTTGCTCCGAGAGCTGTTCCGCCCGCTCGTGTTCCTTCTCTGCTCGCCGCCGCTCTTGCTCGGCAAGTTTCTGCTCCTTGTCCGCTCGCTGTCGTTCAAACTCCGCCCGTTCAATGGCCAAATCGGCGGATTCAGCAAGCTCCAAATAGGTCGCGAATTTGCGGCCGTCGGGACGAAAAATTTCCAGTTCACCTGCGGTCATCTCAAAGCGAATTCCCAACCTTGGGCTGATCCAGCCGGCCATGTTCTCGATCTCTTCGAGGATGGCTCCGCGCCGCTGGTAGCCGGCGAGAAGGCGTCTGTCCGGATCGTAGATGTAATATTCCTCAACACCGAATCGCTCGAAGAAGCGGAACTTCCGCACGATCTCGTTGGGACGGTTGCCGGGTGAATTGACTTCGAACACCACCTGGGGACCAATTCCGCCCTCATCCCACTGGCGGTAGGAACCGCGCTCTCCCTTGGGACGTCCGAAAACAACCATTGCGTCTGGGGCCGCGCGGGTGACGTTGTCACCCTCGACGGGATACCAGAGAAGATTGCCGGCTACGAAAACATTGGGGTTTTGAGCAAACAGGGCGTCCAGCCCCCCCTGGATGGTCATGATCCAGCGGAATTGCAGCGTGTTGTCGGACAATGGCTCACCATCATCTTCAGGATATTCAATCGGCCGTTTAAGAGCAGTGGCGGATGACATAAGTAGTTGGAGTAAGGATTCGGTGCAAGTCTCATTATAGGCTCGCGCAGACGCTGAGCGGGAGTGCAATCCCAACAACTCGGGGAGACGTGGACACACACTTTCTCCCGCCTTTGTCTCGCTCACCCTCGCTGCTAAACTGCACTCCATCTCTCCATCTCCCTTTCTCTCCGTCTCTCCTTCTTCCCCAGCCCCCCATGCCTCGCCGCTACGTCAATCAACTCGCCGAACGAGACTCCGTGGACGAGGTTTTTCTGGTTGCCGACAAGCAATTGCGGGCGAATCGGCAGGGGAATTATTACCTGCAACTGCGGCTGGCGGATAAAACGGGGTCGATTACGGGGATGCTCTGGAATGCGAGCGAAAAGCTGTACGCCACACTGGAGAATCAGAGTTATCTCCGGGTGCAAGGCTCGACGCAGGTGCATAACGGTATCCTGCAAATGATCGTGACGCGGGTTGATGGAGTCCCCGCGAGCGATGTGGACGAGGCCGATTTTCAAACGGTCAGTTCGGTCGAAACCGACAAGTTGGCGGCCCGACTGGCGGAGATGCTCCGGGGCGTGAAGAACGTCCATTTGCGGGACCTGGCGGAGTGCTTTCTGGTAGACGAGGCCTTCATGGCCAAATTCACCTCTGCCCCAGCCGGCGTGAAGAACCATCACGCTTACAAAGGGGGCCTGCTGCACCACGTCGTCAGCCTGATGGAAGTCTGCCTCGTCGTCGCGCCAAAATATCCGGAAATTGACGCCAACCTGCTTCTGCTCGGGGCGTTTCTGCACGACGCGGGCAAAATCGACGAGCTCACTTACGACCGCGAGCTCGGCTACAGCGACGAAGGGCAGCTCATCGGCCACGTCGTGATGGGGGTCAGCATGGTCGCCGAAAAAGCCCGCCAAGCGGCCGCCCTCTCCGGCGAAGAATTCCCTCGCGAACTGCTGCTGCGACTGGAGCACATGATCGTCAGCCACCACGGCGAATACGAATTCGGCAGCCCCAAGCTCCCCATGACCTTGGAAGCCATCGCCCTCCACCACCTCGATAACCTCGACGCCAAAATCTACTCAGCCGTGCAGGCGATGAAAGAGGACGTCAACAGCGAGAGTAGCTGGACGAGTTACAACCAGGCGATGGGGAGGAAATTCTTTCGGGGGAAGGCGTAGCAATAGTCGGTCTGTCCGCCTGAGCCTTGAGAGTGCCCGCCTATTCGGGTGGATAATTACAACTCCTCCAGTTTTCGCAGATTGTTGTTGACCACGCAAAGTCCCCAGTTTATCAAGGAGGTAGTATCCGCCACAGTCGTTACGCATTTTGAGAGGGCTCTACCCATGTTTCGCAGCTTATTGGCCTTGGGGCTGTCAGCCCTCCTGACCTCTTCAGCCTTTGCTCAACGGGTGCCTTACGACCCCTATGCCAAACAGAAGGAAGAGGACCTCGCCCCGATTCGCCCTGATGGCAAATTGAACTGGCCCGCCTTCTTCAAATCGAAGGCGCTCGAAGATCGTCTTCAGGTTTACTTTGCGCAAGGTTCCTGCACGGGGTCCAACAAGCGGATTGTGAACTATTTGGAAGCCAACAAGGTGGACGTGAATGGCCTCCCCGAAGAATCGCTGCTCGGAATCGCCGCAAAGGTAAGTGGCGGCACGGTCACGATGGCTGCCCAAGGTGCTGTGCCAGTGACCGTCGTTACGCATCCCGCCGGAGTCTCCAAGGTCAGCATCAGCGGTAAACTGAATCCGGCTGAACTGCGGCCGGGCATGTTGGTGAAGTTCTCTGGCCGGGTCAATGACCACGGCAAGGGAATGAAGCCAATTGAGAGTTTGGAAGTCTTTACCCCCGATGCAAAATTCAAGTGGAAGGCCATCATTTCCGACCGGCAGCAGAATATTGCCGCCACCGTCGTCAAGGCGGAAGGTTCCATGTTGCAAGTCCAGGTTCCTACCGGCCGCATCCGCAAGCTCACTTTTCAAGTGAAGGAGAACCCGGAAATCATCGTCACGGGTTCCACGCTGGACCTGATCTCGACTGGCGACGAAATCTCCACCAAGGGGCATGTCTACGTTAGTGGCGCAGGTGCTGGCGGCGTTCCGGTCGTCTTCGCCAGCGAGGTCATCGTGAAAAAGGCATTCGGCCGTGATCAGGCCGCCGAGGAAAAGGAAGCGGAGGCCAAAGCCATCGCAGCTAAAGTGGCGCAGGCGGAAGAAGAGAATAATTAGCAGAGCGAGCTTTGCTGCCAGCAAGACTCTTCGTTCGCGCAATTCTATCTCGATAGACCCCGCATAGACTGTGCGGTCATTCTGCCGACCTGCGCGGGAGAAGTGCCTCTCGCCGGTGAGTAACCCAGGCTCCGTGGCCATTTCTTTTGCCTCCCAACCCCTGCGCCGTCCCTACGGTTCTCGGTAATACTAAAAGGGGCTGACAGAACCAAATACCGAAAGCATAGAAAGCAGAGACCCCATGACCCACCTCCTAACAATTCTTGGTCTGGCCATCGCGATCAATTCACCGACATTTGCCGAAGAACCCATTCGCCACTCCTTCTTCATCGCCGGTCCTTCGTTCACTGGCATCATTGATGAAGAGGGAAAGGAAGTCTGGGATTCCGGCAAGCCCGCCGCCCGCGACGGCTTCGTGTTGGCAGACGGCAATGTTCTGATTGCGTGGTCGGACGAAGTGAAGGAACTCACCCGTGATAAGAAGGTCGTTTTCCACTTTGCCAAATCGCCGGAGAACCGCGAAATCGGCACCGTGCAGCGGCTGGAGGATGGCCGCACGCTCATCACCGAACTCGGCCCCAAACCGCGGCTGATGGAAGTCGATGCGGCCGGCAAAATCCTGCTGGAATTCCCCCTTCAGCCGGAAACCGACAACGCTCACATGCAAACGCGGATGGCCCGCAAGCTCAAAGGTGGCAACTATCTGGTCCCCCACCTGCTCGCGTTCAAGGTTAAGGAATATACGGCCAAGGGAGAGGTCGTCCAAGAATTCCCCACGGATATGGAAGAACTCGGCGGCCGCAAAGCGGAAAACTGGCCCTTCACCGCCATTCGGCTGGAAAACGGCCACACGCTCGTCAACCTAACGCACGGCAACAAAACCGTGGAACTGGATGCGAAAGGTAAGGTCGTCTGGAAAATCTCCAACGAGGACTTCCCCGAAAAGCCGTTCGCCGACCCCTGCGGCGGCCAACGGTTGCCCAACGGTAACACGGTCATTGCCAGCTACGCAGCAAATGGTCCGATCAAGATTTTTGAAGTGACGCCGGAAAAGAAGATCGTCTGGAAATACGAAGGGAAACACCGCGCCCACGAAATCCAGATTCTGACGACCAACGGTAAGCCGCTCGAAGGGCGGCCGATGAAGTAGGCTCATCCGCTTGGCTACGCACCAGGTCTGGGGTTTTCAAATCCGAGGACTCTGCGGATTTCGGCGGGATCGGTTTGGCCGGATTCCACGGCGTGGCATGCGCGGGTGAACAAGGGGATGAGTCCGGCACCGATGGCGGCGGAGAACATCGACTGGCTGTCGCGACGGCTGAGGACGGCGGCAGCGAGCTCACCTTCCAATGGCGGCAGCAATTCGGCCAGCACCAAGCGGCCGGAATAGCCAGTGAAAGAGCAGCCCTCGCACTTGCCGGCGACTCTTCCTTGGCTGACTGGCAAGCCAAGTTTCTGCTCCTCCTTCTTGACAGGCTGCGAACAAGAGCAGAGCCGACGCACCAATCGCTGGCTGACAACGCCGCGAATGCCGCTACGTAGCAGGTAGGGTTCGATTCCCATGTCAGCCAGCCGGCTCAACGCGCTGGTGCAATTGCTGGCGTGGAACGTGGTCAACACCAAGTGTCCGGTGAGTGCCGCCTGAAACGCCGTCTCCGCAGCCGGCCTGTCCCTAATCTCTCCAACCAGTATCACTTCGGGATCCTGCCGCATCAGCGAACGCAGCCCCGCGGCCAAATCAAAACCTGCCGCCACGTTGACTTGCGACTGAGCGACCCCCGGCAGTGCCACTTCAATCGGATCCTCCAGCGACACGAGGCTCTTCGACCCGGCTGCTAGTCGGGTCAAATGCCGAAGCGCGGCGTATGCTGTCGTTGTCTTTCCCGATCCGGCTGGACCCGTGACGAGGAGCACACCGCTCGTCTCTTCGAGTTTGCCAAGCAAACCGGCGTGGATGTCCTCCGGCAGACCGAGGTCTTCGGGATAGAGGAATCGTCCCTCTGCTGCAAAGAGGCGAATGACCGCTCGCTCGCCATAGAGGGTTGGAAAGGTGCTGACGCGCATTTCGGTTTTCTGGGCAGGCTGGAAGCTTACCCCGCTGACTTCCCCCAACCGTCCTTCCTGCGGCACATCATTTCGGTAAGTCAACAGTCCTGCCAGCACTTTCAATCGCGACACCACATCGGCAGCTTCACCTGGAGGAAATATGCCGACGGACTGCAACACCCCATCAATTCGCCAGCGGACTTCCAGCCCGCTAGCAATTGGATGCAAATGAATATCGCTGACACCTTGCAGGCAAGCCGCTGCCAGCAGTTCGGTGACAAATTGCGAGGCATAGGCGTTCTGAGAAGCATTCAGCTTATGAAGCTGAGCAGCGAGTTCTGAGGGGGAGACGGTTTTCATAGGTGAGCTTCGCGGATTTGTTTACGCATCCTACCAAGTCTCGCCAACAAGCAAACTTCCCTCAAGCGCTACAATCATCGCGTCGATAAACGCATCCGCAGTCCTGCGCGCGCCTGACACTCCCTTGCACCGACCCTTCGATCATATTTCTCCTGCTCCCATGTCCACTGCCTCCACGACAGAGCCCACCAATCATCACGGATTTATGTCCGGAATCGGGGATTCGATCGCCGACTGGGGAGGCGTCGTGCTCAATTCGCTCGTGGTAACTGGTGATCTGGCCATGTTTACCTGGCGAACCGTCTCCTGGCTCTTCTGGCGTCTGCCGCGGAAGGAGACGCTGCTTCCTAACTTTTATCAGGTAGGGGTGCTCAGCCTGCCGGTGATTGCCCTCACCGGAACATTTATTGGCATGGTCTTGGCTGTGCAAGCCTATTTCACGTTTAAGGACCTGGGCCTGGAAACGCGGCTTGGGGCAGTCATCAATATGTCGCTTGTACGGGAACTTGGACCCGTGCTCGCGGCTACGATGTTGGCAGGTCGTGTGGGGGCCGCAATGGCCGCCGAACTGGGCACGATGCGGGTCACCGAGCAGATTGACGCGCTCGAAAGCATGGGAGCCGATCCCATACACTACCTGGTCGTGCCCCGACTGTTGGCATGTATTTTCCTAATACCCACGCTAACCATCATGGCAGACTTTATGGGAGTCGTGGGGGGCTACTTTTATAGCATTGTGATTCTGGACATCGACATGCACCACTATTGGACCAACAGCGAGAAATTCGTGGATGCCTTTGACTTTTTCAGTGGCATTCTCAAAAGCTTCTTCTTCGGGGGAGCGATTGCCCTGGTCAGTTGCTATCGCGGTTTCCATTGCACCCCTGGTGCCGAAGGGGTCGGCCGAGCCGCCACCACCGCCTTTGTCTGGTCCTTCGTACTAATTCTGGCCATCGACTTGTTTCTGGGTAACGCGATGTATTCGACGTATTACAAGCTATTTCCGGATGCGATTAAACACTTTTAGGAATGACTAAATCCTAATGCCTAATGACCAATGTGGAGCCACTCCTCTTCCCTTAGTCATTAGACATTAGTGCTTAGTCATTCAAACCTATGCCTGCCACCTCAGCCACCACCGAAACTCCCCTCATCGAAGTACGCTCCCTCAGCGTCACCTTCGGTCGGCAGAATGTCCTGCGCGATATTTCGCTGTCGGTTCCCAAGGGGCAAACGGTGGCCATTGTGGGGGAGAGCGGCTGCGGGAAAACGGTGCTGATGAAGTCGGTAATTGGCCTCGTCAAGCCGACGGTTGGGGAGGTCTTTTTCGATGGCAAGGACATCAACAAACTGACGGACAAAGAACTGGTGATTCAGCGCATTCGCTTTGGATACGTCTTCCAGAATGCCGCGTTGTTTGACAGCATGACGGTAGGCCAAAACGTGGCCTTTCCCCTGCGGCAACATCGCCATCTGCCGGAGCAGGAACTTCAGCAAATGGTATTGGCCCGCCTGGCGGAAGTTGGACTGCCGGACTCGGTCGTCGTTAAGAAACCGGCGGAACTTTCCGGCGGCATGCGGAAGCGGGTCGGCATGGCCCGGGCGCTCATCCTTAAGCCCGAAATCGTGCTTTACGACGAACCGACGACTGGCCTCGACCCGATCATGAGTGATGTTATTAACGAGTTAATGCTCAGCACTCGTCGCAACTACCAGGTCACCGGTCTGGTGGTGACGCACGACATGCACACGGCCCGCAAAGTTGCCGA
>CAYUJE010000067.1:11662-23155 GCA_964444865.1 uncultured Pirellulaceae bacterium
CCCTAGCCCCTAGCCCCGTCTTCCCATGGACGAACGCATCTTAAAACTTCGCGTCGGTATCGTCGTGCTGGCGGCTGCGATTATTTGCGGCATCCTGATCTGGCGATTCGGTGATATTCAGTTGCCGGGAACTTCGAAGTACACAATTTTCATCAACTTTCCCAAGGCACCCGGCGTGACCGTCGGAACCCCTGTCCGCGGCAACGGCATTTCCATTGGCCGAGTTAGAAATGTGGAGCGTCTCGACCGGCATGTGCAGGTTACCGCAGATATTGATTTCAAGCACAAGATCCGCGAATCGGAACTTTGTCGCATTGCCTCCGCTTCAGTCCTTGGCGATCCTGTGATTGAATTCTCACCTAGTGACGACGTCGATCCCAATACTCCTTTCCTGGAAAACGGATCGGAAATCGATGGAGACGTGACGGGCAATCCCTTGGAAGCCTTTGTCGAAATCAAGGAAGAACTTCGGGCCGCCGCCCTATCGCTCCGCGATGCGGGCAACGAAATGAAGTTGGCCGCTCGCAACGTCAATGCCGCCATTGCCGGCTCGGAAGGGGATGTGCCTCGATTGGTGCAGAAGATGGAACGGGCTTTGGATCAGTCCTACAAAACGCTCGGGACCATCGATAGCCTGTTTGGCGACGAGGAACTAAAGCTGGGCCTGAAGAAGTCCCTCAAGGACTTGCCGGAAATGTTCGACAAGACGAAGCTCATGCTCGACAAGGCGAGTACTACGTTTGACGACTTCCAAAAGGTGTCGGCTCGGGCTGATCGCAATCTGGCCA
The DNA here is from genome assembly GCA_964444865.1 of uncultured Pirellulaceae bacterium. Taxonomy (GTDB): domain Bacteria; phylum Planctomycetota; class Planctomycetia; order Pirellulales; family Pirellulaceae; genus SXOA01. The sequence continues at coordinate 12,451 of CAYUJE010000067.1, forward strand.
ACCTCGAGAAACTCACCGGGCCGCTTGCCGAACAAGGACAGACGATGGCCGATGAAATTCGCGGGTCGATTTCCAACATCAACAATCTGACGGAAGTCCTCAACGAGGTTGTGGGCAATTTCAATAACCAAGATGGGACAATCGGCCGTCTGCTTAATGATGATGAGCTCTATGAACGTCTTGAGCGGACGATGGCGAATGTGGAGGACATTACCTGGAAGATTCGGCCGATCGTGGACGACGCTCGCGTGATTTCCGACAAACTGGCCCGCGACCCGAGCATCATAGGCGTCCGAGGAGTCCTCGACCGGCGTCCGGTCGGTTCCGGCAATAAGCTCCCAACCGTCGACACGAATTTCACCCCCGCCTCGCATCACGCGCCATTCGGCGGAGGAATGTTCCGCCGGACTTTTCAGGATGATGGGGAGTATTAAGAAAGGGGTCGGGAGGAGTTTTCGCGTCAAACAATGTTGCACGGGAAAACGCTTTTGCGAAAACTGCTCCTGACCCCGTTCGCGACGGCCGGTGCGACGGCCTGGTCCTCGTTGCTGTCTCCGAGAGCAAACCGAACCAATCGGCATTCAATCCAAAGGGGTCGGGAAAGGTTTTCGCGGACAAGAGTGACTCGTTAATCCGACAATGTTCACCGCGAAAACCCTTCCCGACCCCGTTACGCCGCTCGTCGTCCGATGGAAAGTGTCTCGTTCGCTCCCAGCGGCTGCTTCTCAAAATTCACCAGATCCCGAATGGCGAAATTCTGCTTAGGCTGGCTGGCGTAATAGATACGGGCGTTGACTTCGCCCAAGAGACCGAGGCTAAAGAACTGCACGGAGCCGATTAGGGATAGGACGGTCAGGAGCATCAGCGGGTTGCCGGTCATGTCGATGCCGCCGATGAACTTCATGAGGACCGTGGCGAGCGCGGCTATCGCGCCGACAGTTCCACAGGCAATGCCCATTTGGCCAAAGAGTTTCATCGGGCTGGCGAAGTAGTCGAGCATGTACTTGACGGTCATCAGGTCCAGCACGACTCGCAGTGTGCGCGAGATGCCGTACTTCGTCTGACCGAACCTTCGGGGATGGTGCCGCGTTTCGACTTCCACGCAGCGTGCTCCGCGTTGATGAGCCAGGATAGGAATAAAGCGGTGCATCTCGCCGTAAAGTTCCAGTTCTTGGGCGATTTCCCGCCGGATGGCTTTGAGCGTGCAGCCTAGATCGTGAATGGGAAAGCGGGTCACTCGCGAAATGAGCCAGTTGGCAATCTTGGACGGCAGCTTGCGGTTGAGGAAGGCGTCCTGACGCTGCTTCCGCCAGCCGTGCACGAGGTCGAAACCTTCATCGAGCTTGCGGACCATCATCGGAATATCGGCCGGCTCATTTTGCAAGTCGCCGTCGAGCGTGACGATCACTTCACCGCTGGCATACTGCAAGCCGGCATGCATGGCTGCAGTCTGACCGAAATTGCGGCGAAAGCGAATTACCTTTACCCGTTCATCCTTCGCCGCCAGTTCGTCAAGTTTGGCCGCCGTACCATCTTTGGAACCGTCGTCCACGAACACGATTTCCCAGGGACGATTTAACTCGGGAAGCACTGCCAGGAGCTGGTCATAGAGCAGGGGGACATTTTCGAGTTCGTTGTAAATCGGAACGACGATGGAAACGGACATGGGCGAATCTTTCGCGCGGGGAGAAATTCAGAGTGCGAAAGTGTAAGGCAGGATGCTGGGCAGGGGCAACGGCAAAAAGTGCTAGCGTGGGGTAGGCTTCCAGCCTGCCCGCAAATCTCTTGCCTTCATTTTCATGCCAAACATTTTTCTGCCAATTCTCTGCCGATGGAGGAGGAGGTGGCAGGAAAATGTTTGGCAGGAAGATAAGAAAGGGCAGGTTGCTAAAGGCGTATGATGGTTCTTCCCGCAACCTCGCCCTTCAGAATTTTCTGCACATACTCTTCCGCCTGCTCCAGGCTGATTTCGGTGACTACGTCTTCGAGCTGACCTAGCTTCCAGGCACCAGCCAACTTTTGCCAAATGTCGTTGCGGCGAGGTGCGGGGAGATTTTGCGAACTGATGCCGGCAAGGATAACGCCGCGAAGAATGAAAGGGTGGACGGTGAGCGGCAGGTCGGTCCCGCCGACCAGGCCGCAGGCCGAGACGACCCCGTATTCTTTCGTTTGCCGCAGGATGGTGCCGAGCGTGCTGCCCCCGACAGTATCCACAGCGCCGGCCCATTTGGCACTCAGCAGCGGCTTGGGGCCGGAGTCGATAACATCTTGCCGACTGATGATGCGACTGGCTCCCCATGCTTTGAGCCGTGATTCCAGTTCCGGCTTCCCGGTGACGGCCACAACGCCATAGCCGAGCTGCTTCAAGATCATTACGGCCAAGCAGCCCACGCCGCCAGTGGCGCCGGTGACGACGATTTCACCAGCAGCAGGACCGACCCCATTAATTTGAATCGCCTGGACACACTGCGCCGCCGTGAAGCCGGCGGTTCCCAGGATCATGGTTTCCCGGAGCGACAAGCCGCTGGGGCGCGGCACCACCCATTCCGCGGGAACGCGGATGTACTCTCCCCAGCCACCCCACTGTCCAGCTCCTAGATCGTAACTGGTCACCAAGACTTCATCGCCTGATTGGTAAAGCGACGAGCCGCTTTCTTCCACGATCCCTGCGGCATCAATCCCCGGCACATGCGGCAGCTTGCGAACGACGCCGGGATGCGCCTCGGCAGCGAGGGCGTCTTTGTAGTTGAGCGACGAGTATTGGACTTTGATGAGAACATCCCCCGGCGGCAGTTCGCTCAAGGGACGGCGAGTAAGGGAGCGGTGGACTTTTCCCGAAGAGTCCTTCTCGACGAAGAAGCATTGAAAATCGGTGGGCATAAGTGTCTCCGTTTGCGAAAAAAGTAGTCCGCTCACTCCGTGAGAGGACATGCCGGCACACGGAGTGTGCCGGCGACTACCGCAGCCGGATGGTCGTACCTCTAGCCGCGGGTGCTTTGGCGTCTCGCGTCCTTTTATACACCGAATCAAACGGGTCGTCGCTGACCTTCCAGATTTGACCTTCATGCGAAGGGAAAACGTCCGACCGCATTTTGCGGAACATCCGCTGCTGCTCTTCCCAGTTGAGAGGGCGAGCCCCGATGCGGCCGAACACGGCAATTTGATTGCCGTTTTCATCGACGGCCCGATCCCGGTCGAGCCCTTCGGAAATGTGAAGCGCGTGGCCCCCCTTGGGAAGTTTGCGGGTGGCAATGAGGTGCGGCGTGGGTCGCGGGCTGAATCCGCTGGTACCCGGTGTATCGGGCGAAGTGAGTTGCACGACATGCAAGCCGTTCTTGCCGTCCGCCAGATAGGCGAACTCACTGGTATAGGTAATGCCGAGCTTCACGTCGTGGAGGTCGCCAATACACCCCTGGGCGTTGTAAATCTGGTCTACCCTGGGCTGATTGGCTTTCGTGATGTCCACAATGATCAGCCCTTCGGCTCCGCCGGCGACGTAGGCGTACGTCCTGGCAAGATACACATTGTGGCACTCCTCGAGCGCCAATGTGTGAACCATCCGTGGGTCGTGGAGGTTCGTAATGTCGAGAGTGACGAGCCCTTCGTGCTCGTCACAGATGTAGGCATAGCGAAACTGGGCCTGCACCGCGACGGGATGTTTGGCCACATCCGGTCCCAGTACGGCGGTCACCTGGGGGTCCTTGGGGTCGTCCATCGAAATGACGACCACGCCCGCATCACAGCAGACATAGGCATAGGTGCCGATGAAAGTGATGTTTCTCGCCCCGCAGAGCAGTCCGTCCGGATTGAAAGTCAGCTCGCGCTTGAGAAAGTTATTGGTAGGGTCGCCGTCGAGCAGAGTGGCGGCACTCACCAGAATCAATCCTTCGTACTTGTCAGTCACATAGAGATAGGCGTACGCGGGGTGAACCGCCTGTTCCTGGTTCTCCGGCGGCTGGATGCGGGTGGGGTCCGGGGCCAGAGTGGTTGGCGCGGCGACAGCGGTGGCATATTTGGTCGGCACATAAAGCTGCTGCCCCACGGGAGAGACCGGTGCCGTGGTAATCCTCTCGGAGAATCCCTTGTGATCGATGAAGGCAATATCGAACACTCGTAATCCGCCACTGCCGCAGGCGGCATAGAGATATTCGCCCCGAGCCTGGGTCATTAAGACTTCCGGCTTCGAAAGCGGCGACAGAATCTGCTGGATGATGTCCTTCCCCGGATGCTCGTGGGCATGTTCCAGCTTGTAACCTCGCCGTTCATGCTCGTGAAAATAATCAGGATAGGCCAGCCGATGCAAGCTGGAGCCGATGACTGCCTGTGGCTCTGTTGACTCGGTGACGACGACACCTTCGAAGCCATGTTCACCGGCCGCGACCCAACAGTACTTGCCGATAAAGTTGGTGAAGTTGGTCCCCTGCATCAGGAGCTGGGCCATGATGGCGTTGTTGTCGTTTTCTTTGGAAAGATGGCAGTCGCTGCACATTTTGGTTTCGCTCGTGCCGGACATCAGCGGAACGTGATTCTTGTCCCGAGGTCCCCCCCGGACGGTGTGAGGAACGTTGGTGCTGAAAGCGATGCCACTCATGCCGCCGCCGCTGATGGTCTGCTGCTGGCCGTAAATTGCTTCACGGTTGTTGTTGTAGGAGGTGACGTGAATGGCGCAGCTTGAGCGGGCAGGATTGATCCGGCTGCCGGTTGCCGTGCCGTCGCGGGCGATCATAAAGACGTCATCCCGCAGCGTTTGGAAGTTGTAGGCCACAACGTTCCGCGAGACATCTCCCTCGTTGTGCAGGCTGGGCATCTTGCGGTTGGCCTTCTGCGGCAGATGGCAGCCAAAACAACTCGGGTTCCACGACGAGTGGCAGGCGATGCAGCTCATGTTTTTGTTCTGGTGGGCACATCCGCGGCCATTGACCTCTTCCTGATCGTCAACAATTCCGCCCCACAGCATTTCTCCGTCGTCCCCCCAGCGAACGGTCTTGGCCTGATGGGACTTAGGGTTATAGCTCGGATGGCCGGGACGAACGGTGTCTTTGGTCTGCGTGACGACCCACTGCCGGTTTTCGTCCACCATCGACCGCTGGACGAGGGCTTCGTACGGCTTCATGGTGACTGGGTTAATTACCGCCCTCCCGCCGCCGTCGGTCAGAGCGACCACTTCAAACCGCGGCTTGCGCTTCGAATGCGGCGTGCGGAGGAGCAGAAGGTCGGTGCCACTCCCCGGTGCGGCAGGGCCGGAAGTAAGCATCCGTTTGCCGGCGGCAAGTTTCTCCGGAATGCTCTCGGACGCTGAGCCGTGGCAATCGACACAAGAGATTTCGATGGCGGCGCGGACTTCGCCGTAGAGTTTCGTATTTCCGTGGTTGTCTTGATTGAAATGGCAGTCGACGCAGTGCATTCCTTTTTCCAAGTGAATGTCCATGAGATGCACGGGCATGTCATCTTGTTGACTTTTGCACTGGGCGAGGGTGGGATTCGCTGGTTTGTAGGATGGGACTCCAGTCCCGTCCGTCACGATCATGTTACGGACGGGACTGGAGTCCCATCCTACTTCTTCATCAGGCTGAACGACGGCGGCTTTGAGCTTTTCCGTGGTGACATTGGAGACAACGTCCCCTCGATGATCGAGTAGATTTCCTTGGCGATCCTTTTTGAAGACCGCACGATATACCCAGCCGTGGCCGTGGAAGTCGGCGAACTGCGTATGCTGGGCGACGTTATTGAGTTCCGGAACTCGCTCCAGAAAATTCGGGTCCGACCAGAGGCCGCGGGCCGCGCTCTCATCCGGGTTATGCATCTGAGCCCGGGTATATTCCTCGGCAGTCGGGTTCTTCTGCCGGCGTGGGTAGAACAATTGGCCGTCCGTCTCGTTGTCCCACCACATGAAGCCCAGGTAGCTGTTGAGAACGTTGGTTCCGGGGTGAATGTGGCAGACGATGCACTGGCTGGTGGGAATTTGCAGCGTGAACCGATGCGTGATGGGATGCCCCCGTTCGTCTTTGGGAATTGTGGGGTCGATCGTTTTGACGAAACGGCTCTCTTCCGGGCCGTCGTCCGGAACGGATGCGGCCATGCCGAGGTTGCCGTACTTGGAGTATTTGCCGGAGTGTGTTGGGCTGCGGTCATTGGCGTAAGCCACATGGCATGCGCTGCAACCGCTGGAGCGGTAATCGCCGGGATGGTCGTTGGTCCCCAGAAAATTGAGCGTCGGATCGAGCAGCCGCGTCTTTTGCAGGCCGATGAACACCGGGTCGGTCCGGTTTTCGGTTCCTAGGCCGCGTGTCCCCAGGCGAGTTCTTGGCCGTCCCGGCTCTTCCAGCCGCTCGGGAATGCCGACTTCGGGACGGAAGCGGCCTCCTTGCTCGAAAATGCGAAGGATGTTGCCTGGCTGAGTGACTTCGAATCGAGGCAACGGGTCGAGGAAGGTGACGACCCCTTTCGAGGCAAGGTCGCTTTGCATATTCACGGCCTCCTTGCCACGCCACACGGTTTGCAGGCGTTGCGGCACGCCGGACATGCTGTAGCTCTCACCGAAGCGCGGCGTTTTGTGCGGAATTGAGCCGTTGTTATAGAGGGCGGCTCCCCAAAGCATGCAGCCGTGGGTCATCATGCTTTTGCGAACGGCGAGGACTTCCTTCTCATGGCAACTACCGCAACTGATATGGGCCACGCGGAGGTCGCCGGGATTAACGAAGCGAACGAACTCGGGACTTTCGTGATTGAGCAGCGTGTAGGAGCGAACCGGATTGCCGGAAGTCGGCCAGGCATTGGGAAGCGACGGCAGAACGTGAGCGCCTTCTTTCGTCGGGCAATCGGCATCGCCGCCGTGGCAGTCCACGCAGCCGAGCTTGACCGTCTCCTTGTCGTGCATGTCCCGCGCCCCTTCGTGGCACTTGATGCACCCCCAGCTTTTGCGGGCCACGTCGTCGTCGTTCTGTCGGAAAAGGTCTACTGCACTGGGATGGTTGATCGGAAGTGGGAAGGGCTGAGTTGCCGAGGCGAGCTTGACGGCAGGTGGGTTCGTCGCCACAAACGGCTTCGTGCGGCGCGAGGACTCTTCAGCCCGCAGACCCGAAGAAAAGAATTGGCAAGAAAATGGGGGCAAGAAAATGAAGAGGCAGAATAATGTTGGGCAGAATAATGAAGAGCGGAATGCCAGCCAAAGTGACCAAGCTCTTGGCCGTCTGCATTCATTGGCCTTGATTATTCTGCCCAACATTATTCTGCCCTCAATCTGTGGATCTCAGTAAACCAGCGAAATATCCAGAAAACTTCCCACCAGCGTGTTCACATTTCCCGAAAGCGGCTGATAGATGTCCGCGAATCCTTTTCCCGGCACAAGGGCCGAGACGCCCCCCACGAGGATCACATTGTTGTTCAGAAACGGCCGATACTCAGCTCCCAGGCTTAGATCGCCGCCGATGAAGTTGTGGATGCCGTCCTGAAAGACAAACTGTTCCACCGGCGCGGTCTGGTCAAACCACAGGAAGTTGACGTTGGCGATGGTGCGAAGTTTGGGAGTCACTTCCGTATCCATGCCAAAATTCACCAGGTGCAGGCCGGGATTGACGAAGTTCGACTGCCCCTGAAACTTGCTGCTGCGGAGGTCCGGAACCAGGCTGAAGCGATTGACGAGGTTGACCCCCAGCAGTTTGATTTGCTGCCGCTGCCAATAGCTGAACTGGCCGCCGGCGAAGTTGGGGTTATCGAAGATGGTGTCAAAGCCGGTCGCTTTGCCGTCGTTGGGGTCGTTGTCGCCGGAGGCGACGAAGTACGACGTGCGAAAACGGACCCAGTCGCGATCGTAGGAAAGTTCCAGGGCTCCCATCCAGGCAGAAATATTCTGCGGACTGCCGGCAATCGGATTCAGCGTGTCGCGCCCCACCACGTAATAACAGGCCTGACTGACATTCACCCGATTGATGTGCCCCTCGCTGGCAAAGCCGAGGTAGTGAGCCCGCACCTTGTGTTCGGCAAAGACGCCGGCGGGATCGGGGCGCACCAAAAACCCGTTCTGGTCGAACTTGAAGCTTGGACCATCTTCGTTGTAGTGGTAACTAAGTTGGCCGGTGAAACCGGGAAAGAGGTGATCCTGCCGGTAGTAATTCATCACCAGTGTGTTCTGGTGCCGGTCATCAAACGTGTTGAGCAGACTGTTGGTGTCTTTCTCCGTCTGATCGAAAATGACGACGTTGAACTGGTCGCGGTTGGCAAGCCTGGTCCCAAACAGACGCAATCCGCGGTTGGTATCGGCGAAAATGAAACCCTTAAAATCGCTGACGAAGGGTTGTGAACCGCCGCGGACGGAAACGAAGTCGTAGTCGGGGCTAAGGTCCGCCAACTTGGATTCAAAAAACCATTCTTCCAGAGCATAATCGCCGCGGTAGCGAGTTCGGCCCTCGCGAACATCCGGATTGACGACACCAAACTCCCCCACATTCAGATAATTCATATTGAAAATATTAGTAACCTTCAGCCGCCAGTCGGCTGGTTTGAAGGCCCCGTCGCCATGAACCCAGTCGGCAGAGACGACGATGTTGTGGTTGTAGAAGAACTGGTTCGGGTTGCCGAAAAACTCCGATGCATCGGGATAGGGCGTGCTCTCAAACGGCGTGTTCGGAGTCGGCACCTGACGGCCTTCCAGGATTTGCAAGTCCGCGACGGTCAGATTCAGAAAGTTGTGCTGCCCCAGAATGGGATAATCCCCCTTAAGCACGTTCTGGTGGTACGGATCCAACTTGCGGCCTGGGACGAAGGGATATTCAAAATCTCCCGGATGGCCTTGGCCATAGCGGTCGTATTCCGGCAACCCGATGCGCCAGCGGTCTTCCATCGGCACGAAGTCGCTGTTCTCCTGCGCTTCGCGGGGAGAGATTCCTGAACGCCCCGCGAAGCCGGGGGGCGGATCGACGGGCCAGATGAGAACGGGATCGGGCTCCTCGGCATATTCGGGAAGGGGGACGAAGTCCTGGTCTGCTTGCGGATTGCGAAGTACCGGAGGCAGGGCGGGCGGTTCCTGAGGGAGTGCCACCGGAACGAAGCTTATCGCGCCCAAGAGGCAAAGTGCTAGCACGAAACGCCCCCCCAGCCGAAGCTGGATGGGTCTGCATCGCATTGCAACTTGCCGAAACACGCCAAAACTCTCCGGTACGATTTCATTCGCGCGGTAAGCCGTAACGGTTGTATCGGTAATGCCCTAAACAGGGACGGAACTATTTCCCTGCAATCTACCGGTCGAAGGAAAGAAAACGGCTTGTTCCCAGAAGGGAAGTTGGAACGCTAGCGGCCACCAACCATTTAGTTGAACCGCTTATAGCCCGGACCTAGTATGGAAGGGTGGCGTCCCCTTCTTTTAATCTGCCAGGTAACCATGCGCGGGCAACAACGAACATCCCGTCCTAAGCCGCGTAACCGCCGCGTACTGCGAGTGGAACACTTGGAATCTCGCAGCCTGCTTGCAGGCGACCTCCTGGAGGTGGCCGGAAACTTTAACACGGTCGGCAAGGACCGAATTGATAGCGTGGGGATGTACGATCCTCGCCTTGGCACTTTTTACCTGCGAGACGAAAATTCACCCGGCTTTGCGCAAAATGTTTTCGTATTCCTGCCGTCCGGCCGAAACGGCCTTCCCATTGCCGGTGACTGGAATGGGGACGGCGTCGACACCGTTGGTATCTATGTTCCCAGTGCAACGACTTTCATTCTCGCGAATAAGAATGAAGCCAGGACCACCTTTCAAACCGTGCGTCTAACGGGTGCGCCGGCTCAGGCGGTACCGTTGTCAGGCGACTGGAACGGGGACGGTCGCGATGAACTGGCCCTCTTCGACCTCGGTATTAACCAGGTTTCGCTGAAGAGCAACTTCCAAACGGGGGCTGCTGACCGAGTATTTGCCTTCTGGCCGGATAGCTTCGACACCTCGTCACTGGCCGACCTGCGGGACCCCACCGCCTGGAAACCGCTGGCGGGAGATTTTGATGGTTTGCCGGGGGATGAGATTGGCCTTTATCATGCCGCGACCAATGAACTGTTTTTTCGCGGCACGAGTGCGGGAAGTTCCCTTACAAAAGTCAGCGTCTTTGCTCCTGCGAATGCCCGTCAACCCATCGCTGGAGATTGGGACGCGAACGGCGTGACGGAACTGGGATTCTTCAATCCCCAGACTGCCACTTTTCAACTCCGCAATGATTTGACTCCTGGCTCAGCAGATTCCACGTTCTATGTCGTGCACTCCACCACGACGGCACCGCTATCAGGCAACGTCGCCCGTGTCATTGGTCCAGCACGTGCCGCACCTGGCGCGCCAGAGGCGGAAGCTCCGCCTCCCCCAGTTTTGCCAGCTGATCTGAGCCTTCCTTACATCACCGAGAACGAAGTGCAACAACTGTTGGCGCGAGCAGCGGGAGCCTCGAGTTCGAACGGTGCCATCATTGCCATCGTGGACCGCAACGGAAAAATCCTTGGCGTTCGGATGGAGCAGGGAGTGCTCGATGCCATCGGCGATGAAGCCACGCGAGTCTTTGCCATCGACGGGGCGGTTGCCAAAGCTCGGACCGCGGCGTTCTTCGCGAACAATGAGGGACCGCTGACTTCCCGAACCATTCGCATGATCAGCCAGACAACCATCTCTCAGCGCGAAGTGCAATCCAATCCTACCGTACCGGATCCACTCACCAACAACCCGTTTGTTGACGCCGAT
>CAYUJE010000068.1:0-1916 GCA_964444865.1 uncultured Pirellulaceae bacterium
CGCTGGGGGACGACGCTGATGTTCGTCACCCACGACCGGATGTTCCTTCGCAAGTTGGCCAACCGCATCTTCGAAATCGACCGGGGGCGGCTTTTCGATTGGTCATGCGATTACGACACTTTCCTCAAACGGAAAGAAGCGGCCTTGGCCGCGGAGGAGACTCAGAACGCCCTGTTCGACAAAAAGCTGGCGGAAGAAGAAGTATGGGTTCGGACTGGCATCAAGGCCCGACGCACTCGTAATGAAGGGCGAGTGCGGGCTCTGGAGAAACTGCGCCTGGTGCGGAGCGAGCGGCGGGAGGCGACCGGCAAGGTGAACCTTTCCATTCAAGAAGCGGAGCGGAGTGGAATGCTCGTCACCGAAGTGAAGGATGTCTCCTTCTCCTACGACGAGCGCCCCATCTTTGAGAACTTTTCCACCAGCATCATGCGGGGGGACAAGATCGGTATCATCGGTCCCAATGGCGCGGGCAAAACCACTCTGCTGCGCGTGCTGCTCGGTAAGTTGCCGCCCACGTCGGGAAAAATCCGTTTAGGGACGAAACTGCAAGTTGCCTATTTCGATCAACTCCGCCAGCAGCTGGACGAAGAGAAATCGGTGCAGGAAAACGTGGGGGACGGTTACGACACGATCAACATCGGCGGCAGTTCCCGGCACGTGATCGGCTATTTGCGGGACTTTCTGTTCAGCGCCGAGCGAGCCCGCACCAAAGTGCGCTTTCTCTCCGGCGGCGAACGGAACCGCATACTTCTGGCCAAACTTTTCGCCAAGCCGGCGAATGTGATCGTGCTGGACGAACCGACGAACGACCTCGACGCCGAAACGCTGGAACTTCTGGAAGATCGCCTGGTGCAATTCGAGGGGACGGTGATTCTGGTGAGTCACGACCGGGCCTTTCTCAATAACGTCGCCACCAGCACGATTGTGTTTGAAGAGGGTTCGCTGCGCGAGTACGTCGGCGGCTATGACGACTGGCAAAGGCAACGGGGGGCGAGGAATTACTCTGCACTGGCCGCGCCAAACCGACGCACCAGTGAGGGAAAGCGATCTGATTCAACCACCAGGTCTACGCCTTCCATATCCGGTACTCGTAAACTTACGTTCAAGGAACGCCAGGAACTGGATTCGCTCCCGACGGCCATTGAAACTTTTGAATCAAGCATCCAGGCGCTCCACCGTGAAATGGCGGAGCCAACTTTCTATCAGCAGTCCAAAGAGAAGATTGCGGAGGCAAGCCGTCGACTGAGGAAATTGGAAGAGGATTTGGCGGGGGCGCTGGAACGGTGGATGGCCTTGGAAGAATTGGGGAAGTAATTGGAACCGGTACTGGCGGGACAACAACAAGAAGAGGATTGAGGATCGATTGGCATGGCTGTATTACTGCAGATCAAGAATGCTTACAAACGCTACGGCGATCAGATTCTGCTCGACGGCGCGGAAGCGACGATTACGGATGATGTGAAGGTTGGTTTTGTCGGTCGGAACGGGGCAGGAAAGAGCACGCTGCTCAAGGTGCTGCTCGGTGAGGAAGAACTGGATCGCGGAGAAGTTGTCCGCCATCCCAAGTTGCAGATCGGCTACCTGCGGCAGCATGACCCGTTTCAGCCTGGCGAGACGGCCCTCGAATTTCTGATGCGCGACAGCGGCCAGCCGGATTGGAAATGCGGCGAAGTCGCGGGCGAATTCGAACTCAAGGGAGCATACCTCGAAGGGCCGCTCGCGAAGCTTTCGGGTGGTTGGCAAACGCGTGTGAAACTCGCGGCACTCCTGCTCCATGAACCCAACCTACTGCTGCTCGACGAGCCGACGAACTTTCTGGATCTCCGCACGCAGATTTTGCTGGAGCACTTCCTGCGTCACTACGATCAGGCCTGTCTCATTGTCTCGCACGATCGGGCGTTTCTCGGGGCTACCTG
>CAYUJE010000068.1:2016-22890 GCA_964444865.1 uncultured Pirellulaceae bacterium
CACGGCTGCAATGTGGGAATCTATGCCCAGCATGTTTACACCAGCCTCCCTGAGAAACAAACGGTGCTCGAATATCTCGAATACAACGCCGCCACGGGAACCAAGACGCAGCAGATTCTCGATCTGGCCGGCGCTCTGCTGTTTCGCGGCGATGCCGTGAAAAAGAAAGTCAGCGTCCTCTCCGGTGGCGAACGCGCCCGGCTCTGCCTGGCGGGACTCTTGCTCAGTAATTACAACGTGCTCGTGCTGGACGAACCGGGAAACCACCTGGATGTGGATACTGTCGAAGCCCTCGCGGAAGCACTCCTGGCCTATCAGGGGACCGTCATCTTCACCAGCCACGACCGCCATTTCATGAAACGGGTCGCCACCTGCATCATCGAAGTTCGGGACGGCCACGTCACCAACTACCGTGGCGATTACGACTCCTATCTCTACTCCGTCAACAAAGAGATCGAAGATGGCGAACGCGAGTTGGCCAAAGGGATGGCCAAGCCGCCGGCCAGTGCGCTCAAATCTGCGAAACAGCCCGCCAGGCCAGACCATCGCGCTGCTCGCCGCAGCGAGCGGGAAATCCGCAAGGAGATGACCAACCTGGAACGGACCATCGCCCGCCTGGATGGAGAGAAGAAGCAGGCCAACAGCAAGCTCATGACGGCGACCGATCCCGCGGAGGCACTGCGCCTCCATAATGAGGTCACGACTCTGGCGGCAGAATTGACCACGGCGGAAGAACGCTGGTGTGAACTGCAGGCGGAAGTGACGGAAGAGGAGTAGAACAGTTTGTTGGGCACTCAGTCTTCCATGGAAGCGGCCTCCGGCGTGGGAACTTCCTCCGGCAGCGGCGCTGCCAGCGGCAAGGGATGCTCAGCAAGTTCCGCGGGATCTGCCTGCCAGCCACCTCCCAGGGCGCGGTAGAGCTCAATCAAACTCAGGGCGATCGCCCCTTCCGACTTGGCCAGTTCATCCTGCTGCATCACCAGGAAATACTCCGCGAAGAAAACGCGGCTGAAGTCGGCTTTGCCGGCTTCGTAGAGGTCGCTAGTCAGATCTCGGCTGACAATGGCCGCATCGACTCCCTTTCGCAGGACGCGAGTTCGATCCTGGGCCTTGAGAAATCCGGCGAGCGCATCTTCCGCTTCCCGATTCGCATTGAGCACCGTGCTCTGGTACTTGACTGCCTTTTGCTGAAACTTTGCCTCTTCCACATCCACGCCTTTAGTCAGGCGGCCGTAGTTGAGGATGTTCCAGCTAAAGGAGGGTCCGACGTTACCGGCGAGGGCATTGCCCGTGAACAGGTTGTTCAACTGATTAGCCTGCACAAAGACCGCCCCATTGATTCGAAAGGCCGGATAAAGCTCCGATTCCGCGATGCCGATCCGGGCGCTCTGCGCGGCGAGTTCCCGCTCCGCCTGCCGCACATCGGGCCGGCGACGGAGAAGTTCCGCCGGAATGCCCAGGGCAATTTGCGAAGCGACTTTGGGGATTTCCGCATTGGCTTTTACGAGGAACTGAACATCCGTCGGTGGCCGTCCCAAGAGCACGCACAGCCGGTTTTGTTCCAGGCGCAGTTGCAATTCAAGTTCGGGAACGATGGCCTCGGTGGCCGACAGATTGGTGACGGCCTGGGCAACGTCCAAGGTGCTGGCCTTGCCGTGATCCTTGCGCATCTGGGCCAATTCCAGCGACTTCTTTTGAATTTCCACGTTGGCGTTGGCATACTTCAACCGCTGTTCGGCGATGCGAATTTGAATGTAGCACGAGGCAACGTCGCTATAGAGGATCACCAGCACATTGTCGAAGTTGCTGACTGCGGCTCCCAGGTCGGCATCTGCGGACTCGACGGCGCGGCGAAAACGGCCCCAGAAATCGAGTTCCCACGCTAATTGAGGGCCGGCATTCCAGACATTGAATTGGCGATTCGTTCCGACGGGCAAACCGCCCGCTCCTCCGGAAGGAAAGCCGGATGCGAGACTCAACTGCTGGTTCCGCATCCCCCCGCTCAACGTCTGCGATTGCGGCAGCAGGTTGCCGGCGACCATGTCCCGACGGTTCTGCGCCTCCAGGATACGAAAACTGGCCTCCTGTAAGGTCAGATTCTGCTCCTTGGCAAGTTGCACGAGCGTGTCGAGCACCGGGTCGTTGAAGACCCGCCACCAATCCCAGCCGACAGGCTCGTCATGACTGACGCGCGGGTCTTGGTAATCAACCCATTCGGAAGCCACTTCGACTTCGGGAGTGCAATAGTTCGGACCAACCTTATAGCCATTCCGAACGAATTCCTCTCGGCCCGTCCGGCAGCCGGCAAGCAAGGCCAAATTGAAGAGGAGAAATGCTAGCACCAACGTCTTGGGCGCAGCAACGAACGGCGCGGAACACAGACCGCGAAATCGACAGCCAGACGTGCGATTCTCAAGCACCCAGCATCCTCTAAAAGGAGCGAGACTCTTCCTATAAGTTCGGTCTAGAGAAGCTGCGAAGATTAATCCGGTTGTAGCGGTTGCAAAGCTTTTAGAGGCATCGCAACCACCCAGTTTAAATACTCTTTGCTAACCACCCAGATTTACGCGGCAGGGCAACTTTTCGTAACACGAATGCCAGACAGCATTTTGGAAAAAATCAGCCACGTGCACCGGTTCTTGCTTGGACACGCCGCGAGAGGGGGGTTAAGTTCCTGGATGCGTGACAATTTTCGGGGGGCAAACTCGTGGAGGTCAAAAAATGAGAATCGTGGACTTGGGAAGATTTGGGGGAGTTATTGTAGCCGCGTGTTTTCTGGTAATGGACAACCCAGCACCAGCCGCGGGCAAAACACCGGCAACCATTGTCAGTCCAAAGCGGGACGAAGTGGTCGAGCCGGTGCATGAATTTGTGGGCCGGGTCAGCATTCCTGGACAAGCACTCGTGCTCATCCGACCGGACGTGCCGGGAGGAGAATGGTATCCCCAGCCGGCCGTGGAAGTCAGTGATCGGGGGGTATTGAAAGCCAAACTCCGATTTGGAAATGACAAGACGGCGAAAGGAACGAAGTTCCAGGTCGCCATTGTGGTCCTTACCAGCGCGGACGAGCTGGAACTGTTCAAGGGGAAGGAGTCGCTAGCCATCGTTCCCGATTCGATTGCCCATTCCGAAGTCATTCCGGTCGTGCTGGGAAAGGCTTCCGCGGCCAAGCCTTCCGCGGACAAAACGCCGGTGGCTGGATTGATTACCTTTCCCGAGCCTGATGCAAAAGTGAAGACGATCACGGAAATATCGGGCAAGATGACGAGCGAAGGTTGGCCGGTGGTCATCGTTCGGTCGGATGCACCGAACGATCACTGGTGGATTCAAGGCCCGGCCAAATTCGGTGAAGGAGGAAGCTTTACCAGTTCCGTCCGCTTTGGCAACGACAAGACGCCCAATGGGAAGGGGTTTATCGTTGCGGTGCTGACCTTCCCCAGCGCCAAAGCCGCCGAGGCCTACCTGCCGGGGATCTCCTTGGAGAATCTACCCGTGGGCATTGCCATGAGTAAGGAAGTGCCCGTGATTCTGGAACGCCCCGAGTCGAAATAAGGCAATGGTCTGTTTGTGCAAACGTTCGCTAGACTTCCATTGTTTCTTCTGCTGTTCTGTGGCATTGCGATAATCGCGAATGCCACGGAGCCGGCAGCGACTAGATCGTCCACCGCAGATGTGCTGTTGGTCGATGACTTCAACGGTGACATTCAGAATGGGCTCTTCGGCTATCGCAGCGCGTTTGAGGCAGAACCCTCCTCGGCTAAGTCGCTGAGGACGGACCATGTCTTTAGAGGAAAGTCCGGCAAGAGCCTGCGCCTCGAAGTAAATCGCCGGGAAGCGGGATTCTGCGGCGTCTGGATTCATTTCTTCGATATGCATGCGGATGTGCCGCGTTACTTCGATGCCAGCGGCTATGCGTACCTTTCGTTTTGGGTTCGTGGGGAATCGGGAGGAGAGGCATTTCAAGTTCAACTCGCCGACAAGACCTGGATTGGCAAACAGGACAGCCTGCCGCTGGGGGAGATATCAGAACTTTTGCCGGGAGGTGTAACCACCACATGGCAGGAAGTTCTGGTGCCATTGCGTCCTCGCGAGGGGTTGAATTTAGAAGAGCTTGGGGGGCTAACCTTGAATTTTCGGTCCACCGGCAAGGCTGTGATTTTTGTCGATGACGTTAGTTTCAAATGCCGCAAGGATGCGGAAACCCGCGAGATTCTCTCGCCCCGCACACAGAAACTGCCGGAAGGTCAGAGTCAAGAGCGCCGAGATAAACCTTTACCTCGGGCACTTTGGGTCTGGACGACCAAAGCGATATTAGCGGACGAGAAGCAAAGTCGTGACCTTCTGGAGTTTTGCCAGCAGGAGCAAATTAACCAGCTTTGGATGCAGCTCGACTACAGGATTGAGCCGGGGGGAATGGGCGAGAGCCACCGCGAAACTCGTTGTTTGATCGCAAACGAGAAACAATGGCGCAATTTCCTTAGCGAGGCTCACCGGCGGCGGATTCGAGTAGATGCCCTTGACGGCGCTCCGGAATACGCCGTTAAGGAAAACCACCACATCCCGCTGGCGGTGGTTGATGGAGTGATTAAGTTCAATGCGGCGTCCGCCCGCGACCAGCGATTCGATGGCATCCATTTTGATAATGAGCCCTACTTGTTGCTCGGTTGGGAAGACCAGAATCTGCGGGAAGGAATCTTGGCGGATTTCCTGCAACTCAATGCCGAATGTCAGCGGCGCGTGGCTGCAGCACGCAAAAGCCCTGAGGAATTTCGCTTTGGAGTGGACATCCCCTTCTGGTGGCAGGAACGAGAGGACCCAACTGCCAGCTTTCCCGGCGATGTCACATTTCAAGGGCTTCGCCAGCCGGCCAGCTTTCATTGCCTGGACTTGCTGGACGTGGTGGGAATCATGAATTATCGCGACACCGCGGATGGGCCGGACGGAATGATCTATCACGGCCGCGGAATCTTGACGCATCGGGGCGATCAGAGGCAGGCGGAAGTCTACATGGGGATCGAGACTATCTCGGCGGAGCCGGCGGAAGTCCAGTTTCTCGTGGGCTTGCCAAGGGCGCACTTTCGTGCGGCTCTGCGCGGCCATGCCAAACACCTTGCCAATCTTTGCCGCTTGCACGGGCTGAGGCTAAGTCGGCTGGATGACGGGCAAAATATGCATATCGGCGTCGAGCATCCGAGGAATGCCACGGTGGAGCAACGTGCCGCAGTCGCAAAGGCACTGGCAGAAATTGCGAAGCACTTTGGCATCGGGGCAAATTCCGTGTCGCCAGCACAGGTTGCAGCCGGCAAATCCCGCGCAAGCGCTGCGATTAACAAGAGCACTGAGTGGCGAGAATTCGCGGCATGCGATGTCAAACTGCTGGAAGGGAAGCACGCCGTTCCAGGATTCAAAGCCGTCGCGATCATGCCGTCCAAATGCACTTTCGCGGAAGAAACCCTCACGGAACTGCGTCTGCAAACAGGCCTGGCGGAAGAGGATTTTGTGCAGTTTCCGTCCTATCGCGGTATGGCGGTCCACTCCTACGAAAGTTATCGCACGAAGGTCGCCGAGAAAAAACCGCCACAGCCCGCACATCCGGTGAATCTAAAGCTGCCGGAATAATTCCACACTTCGCTAGAACCGCTTTGCGACGAACGGTGCGGACAGGCGAAACTCTCAACCCACTTCTCCCTTTGCAATCAATCGATGCAGAATATTTCCTGCAAGCCATCGTCTCGCTGATCGAAATGTTAATCCTTAAGGGGTAAAGCAACTATCCCTTGGAGTTCCCTGATACCTACTCCGATTGAAAAGTGGGGGGCTGTTGTTGTCTGCGCGCATGGTGCGCGCCCAGATGACTATGCGTACTCTTTGAACATCCAGCACGATGACGCCCCCGGCTACCAGTCCAACAGGTGAACCGAGTCCTACTCGGCGAATGCGCGGATTCTCCGGCCTTCCAGCCGAAGGTATGTCGGCTGGAGAAGGGGCGGCACCCCCAACAACAACTCGCAAAGGAACTCGCTGGTTCGCCGAGAGTGCTGCAGCATTGCAACCAGCGGCGGTCGTACCCGCTGCCGCGGGAACCGTGTTGCCGGCCCCTACGCTGGGCCGCCCGACAACGGTTGCCAAGCGCCCTAAAGGTCGGCTCTTTGTTGGCGGAATACTGTTTTGCATCTTTGGGGCCGGCGTCTACGGTATCTGGGATTCCTTTCTTCGGTTTGACGCTTATGGACACATCACGGGGCGAGTAATTCACGTCCCGTCTCCCCTGGGGGGCAACGTGCGAGCCCTGCACGTCCGAGAAGGTGACCATGTCACGCAGGGGCAATTGCTCATGTCGGTGGAGAGCCTGGAACTCAACCACCGCATGGCGCGAGTGGGGGACGAGTTGCGCATTTCGCAAGGGACCCTCGAAGCGGAAGTGTCCAAGTTGCAATGGCAAGCCCGACAACAAGCAGACCAGGCTCAGCGTGCTGCCGCCGATTACTTTGAACTCTGGGGAGAAATGTCGGAGCAGCAAGCAAAACTTGCGGAACTCGAGTCCCGTTATGCTCGAGACAAGATTCTGCAAGAGCGAGGAGCCATCAGTCTCGAAGCGCTCGAGGAAACACAATTTGCCCTTCAAGGCCAAAAGGACAAGCTCAAGAAGGTGCAAGTCGCGGTCGCCGAGCGCAAGAAATTGACGGACGTCTCGGTCCTGGAAAACGACTCGGCACAACTCAAGCCGCTGCTGCTCAAAATCGAGTCACTGCAAGCGGAATTAATCAGGTTGCGGTCGCTAATTGAGGAAGGGGTGATTCGCGCTCCGGTGGGAGGGCAGATCATTCGCTCGAATTACTTTACGGGAGAGCAAGTGGAAGCTGGCAGCGTCCTGCTGGAGATTCTGGAAGACGGCTCCGTGGAAGGAGTCATTTATCTCTCCCAGCAGCAGGCGGGCACTTTCGAGAAGGGGGAGGCCATCGTCGTCAGTTCCGGGCCGCTGGGAGGTACCGTTCCTTGCCAGGTCCACCGATTTGGCGAGCGGTATCTCACCATTCCCGATAATCTTCAGCGGTACTACCGCAAGAGCGAGCAGGTTCTTCCCATGTATGTTCGCTTTGAGACCGATCTTTCGAACAATGACCGGGCGAAAATCGGCTGCGAAATTGAATTGCCAGCGGGTTGGAACCGCTGGCTCGGCAGTGACAAGGAAGAACAAGCCTCTACGAATCCTACAGCCCACGAAACGCCAAGATCCGCACCCACGCATGCAGGTAACCCATGAAGATTCTCCTCATCGATCAGGACCAGGAATTCGCACAGCGGCTATCCGCCATGATGCGGCAGGATACCAGGTTGTCCTGCAAACTGACGCATCTGGCTACCTTGGAGGAAGGGATTTTTCTGGCATCGCGACTGGATTTTTCCGCGGTTTTGCTGGGCCTTCCTAGCGACGAAATGCCGATGGTGCAGGCGTGCGAGAAACTGGCGGGCATCTCTCCGGAACTGCGGCTGCTGGTGCTTACTCATGAATCCGTGAGCGAGCAGAACTTCGAACAATTGTCGGCAGTTGCTGCCGACGTTTTGATTAAGGGAAGATTCACCCCCCAGCAGTTGCTGCAACGAGTCCGCATCGCGATGGAGCGAGGAAAACATCCAGCAGCGCGAGAGTCCAGCCGAACAATCCCCGCTTCTGCGAAGCGGCGAGTCGCCATCGAATCGCAAACGCTCGTAGGGGTTGGAGTTGAAGCCACGACCACGACCTATACGGCCTCGCCACTCTTCACCGAAAGCAGCGTGGAAACAGAATCTTTCATTCCCGCTGAAAGTCGTACTCATCGGGTCAATCAGTCGCTCAATATTCTGCACGTTGGCCGCGATCGCGAATATGCCGACCTATTGCAGAGCAGCTTATCCGCCACCATGCAGGCTCAATGCGATGTACAGCGTGTCGCCAGGCTGTCCGATGCGCTGAAACGGCTCGTCGATGAGGCTTTCGACGCCATTGTCGTCGAAAATGAATTGCCCGATTCGCGCGGAGTGGAAACATTGGAGTGGCTGCGACCCTACGCCCAACTGGCCCCCATCGTCGTCGTCTCGGAAGATGCGAACGAATCCGAAGCGCTTGAAATCGTGAAACACGGTGCCCAGGATTGTCATTCCAAGCAGGATCATGATCCCGAAGATCTGGCCCGCTCCGTCGGGATGGCCATTGTGCGGCATCAAAAGAACAAGTCTGATTTCAGCCAGGAGAGGGCCAAAATGTCGGCTGAGCTAACACGGCGCGCCACTACTCAGTCGGCTCGGCCGGCGGACCGCCGGATGAACCCTCGCTACTTGCTAACGCGGACACTGATCGCCATTCCCCTCATGCCGGATTTTCAGCCGGTCAATGCCTTTCAAACCGAGGGGATCACGGTCGACGTCAGCGCAGAGGGAATCGGCTTTCGGATTGTTGGTCTCGATCATTTACCGACGCATCGTTTGGTAGTCGGCGTGGAAGCAGAAGATGGCCAACTGCACTATGCAACGGTGGATGTCAAACGGTCGGTTCCCGTTCCCGGTGGATTACAGGTCGGCGGACAATTCTCCGAGGTTGAGCGGGACGTGCTTCGCCCGGAAAACCTTTTGCCACACATTAACCACTCCACCTACCGCTACGAGACCGGCCTTCCTACCGAAACTCTCTATAAATGGGTGGAACTCGGGATTTGCCGACCCATTTTGATTGATCGAATTCTTGTTTGTCCCGATTGCCGAGCGCTTCCCACGATCCGACGCGGCTGCCGGGCATGCGGCTCCGTTCGAACCGCCAATAGCCAACTCATGCATCATTTCCCCTGTGCCCATGTGGGGATGGTGAAGGAATTTGATCAGGGAGATGAATTGGTCTGCCCCAAATGCCGGCAACGGAAACTTGTCATTGGAGCGGATTTTGAATACCTCAGTGGGCCTTACCAATGCCTCGACTGCAACTGGTCCGACACGCAACTGGAACTTGTCGGCCAGTGCCAGGCCTGCGAATTACGCTTTCCAATTCAACAAGCCGTCGAAGAAGAGTTGATCGGCTACCATGTTCACCGACTGGACCCACTGGCTCTCGTCTCTAAGCACTGACGAGTTGCAGTGGCTGCTCGCCCCAATTCTGTTGTTGGATGTCACGCGTTACTCTCTGGGTTTCGTGTGCCTGCTCGTCTACGACTATGCAAAAATAGTCTGGGGATTGTTCTGCCGCCAACTGCAAGTGGAGAAACCTGCCTATGCACATTGCCCCGATATTTGCGTCATTATCGCGGGGCTCAATGAGGCGGACACGGTGGCCTCGACCTTGCAATCCATCTACGGCACTTATCCCAAGATGGAAATCGTAGTGGTCGATGACGGCTCCAGCGATGGCATGTCGCAAATTGCCGGCAATTTCGCGGCGCAACACTCGGGAGTGACCGTTCTTCGCAAACCACGACGTGGAGGCAAATCTTCCGCCCTTAATTTTGCCTTGCCGTTCACGCAGGCGGAAATCATCGTCTGCGTTGACGGCGATTCGCACCTATGTCCTGCCGCAATCTGGGAAATCGTGCAACCCTTCAAAGATCCCAAAGTCGGGGCGGTTTCAGGAACAGTCATTGCCCGCAATCCATTCACCAACACGGCAACCTGGCTGCAAGCATTTGAGTATCTTCGCTGCATCTTCATCGGCCGGATGGTGGCTTCGCGATTGAACATGCTGGGCATCATTTCTGGCGCTTTTGGCGCCTACCGCCGCTCGGCCATTCAGCGATTAATGGGGTGGGATGTCGGTCCCGGCGAGGATGGGGACCTGACGCTCCGCCTGCGGAAGTGCGGGCACAAGATTGAATTCGCCCCCTACGCTCAATGCCTGACGAATTTGCCCACTTCCTGGTGGCGCCTCATCAAACAGCGCCGCCGCTGGGAATGGGCTGTCATCACCTTTGAATGCCGCAAGCACGTGGACATGGCCAATCCCTTCAGCCGTAACTTTCGGCTGGTGAATTTGGCCGTCTTGCTCGAGCGGTACTTCTACAGCGTGGCGTTCACGTATCTGCTGTGGGGCTATGCCGCTTGGACACTCTTCCACATTGAAGAAAACACCTGGAAGCAGTGGCTTCTGTATTACCTGGTGTATCTCGGGATGGACCTGATCAACCTAGGAGTAATTCTGTTCTATTCCAACAATCGGGCGCGCGACCTTCTCGTCGGCCTTTGCATCCCCCTGATCCCCTTTTACAACTTGCTGATGCGGGGGATCACTTTTGTGAGCATCACGGAAGAACTCCTTGCTCGCCGCAGCTTCCAGGACAATTTTGTGCCTGAGCACGTGCGGAACTCCACCTGGCACTGGTGAGAGCGAGCGGCTTCGTCCGGAAAGCGACCTAGCCTTCCACGCGGTATTTGTTGTTCGACTTTTGCTTGCCGCCGGTGGTAAACCTTTTGCCTAAACCGCCGCCGGCCGAACGCATGATGTCGTCGATGACTGTGGAAGCATCTTCCTTGACGACAACTCGATCACCGGGCATGAGAGCATAATCGTTCTCGGGATTGATCTGCCTCGTGGCCCGATCGTATTCACAGGGAATCCGATGCGAACCTCCGTTCGGGAGCGGCCGCAGGAGTTCCACTTCGATCCGTCCATACTTCTTGATTGCTCCCGATTGAACCAACATCTGCTGAACGGTGGTGGACTCTGTGAGTGATCGCTCCAGGCGTTCCGGCTGACCCCGATCAGGCTGGAAGATGATCTCCACTTTGGCGTTTCCGGCGGCCTCTGAGCCCGGCTGTCCCGCTTTTAAAACCTCCGCCTTCATATCCGACTTTGGCGTTCCCAGGCTGGCACAGCCGCTTAGCGAGGCAGCCGCAAGGATGATTGACAGCGCGGAAATATGAGTACGCATGGGGATGTTCCTAGTCGTGCCAGCCGGCAAAGTTTTCGCAGTTTACCTAATCATCACAGGCCGGATTATCGACAAATCCGCCCGGAGACTTGAGCTTTGCTCAAGGAATTATCCAGTCAGGTCGATCTTCCCCCCCGAAATACCTTCCGGATCCTTCGCGGGGACTTGCGCTGGGGTGCTAGCAGCTTCTGTTTCTTTGTTCTCACTTTGGTTTCTTTCCCATAGTCGGCGGCCATCCGCGTCTCGTTCCTCGGCTCGCGAATCCTCTTGTGTCTGGCCAATCCCTTCCGCACTTTCAGCGCGGGCAGCGGAATCGGTCTGCCTGGCAGCATCAGCCGCGTCCCGCTGCGTCTTATCCACTTCTGCGGACTTTTGAGCCAGTGTGGTTCCAACCAGGCTGCCGACGATTCCTAGCGAGCCGATGCTCATGGCATACCTCGTTCCTAATTGCGTTTGGGAAGGAGACCGCTCCGTTCGAGGGCCTGACGCGGCGCAGATATCAACTTTCGGGGCGAAGGAGTAGCCGCCTCCATGCGGGCAAGTTCCGGGAAAATCTGCTGCAGATTCTCATTGAGTTTAGGGAACGCTGTCTTGCGAGAAATGGGGCGATCTAACGGCCCCGTAACTTCGATGAGCATGAATTGCCGGTTCATGTCTCCCACGAGTGGTCGGAATATTTGAAACTCATCACGTCCAATTTGCGTGTAAAACTTCAAGTTCAGCTCTCGCCGTCCGGTAACTCGCCCCTTGCCCTTTAGGCTGATCACGTCGCCGTTGAGGTCCAGGTGGGTAAATTCTAAATCATCTCCTTCAATCTTGAATTCCATATTGCTATCCGTGAATGCATTGCGATCTGGGCGCTGAATGCTGAGCACTTGCAGTACGGAAACCATCGTCGGCAGTTCATAAAGATAGGCATCCTTGAGTTTCACCACTCCATCGCCTCGCCAGGTATGCACCCCCTCGGTCGTACCGCCAAGATTGACGGTACCAAAGACTTTGCCCGTTACTCCTCGTACCGTTGGTTGCAAGTCCGCGATGATAGTCGCCAGATCGGCGTTGTCCAAACTAGTCTGAATCAGGAAGTCACCGGCCGGACTGAACTTCAATTGGCCATCCAGAGATAGCTCTCCATCCCCAAAAATTCTGGCCGAAATGAACCGTGGCGACTTGTTGCGAATGTTGCGTTCCGCCCACATTCCCGCCAGCAGTTGCTCGTTATCGATGAGCAGCGGCCCTTTGATGCTGGTGACCTGAATATCGTTCAGCATCGCCGAGCCAATATCCAGTTCGCCGCGGCACTGCAGATTGCGGTTGTCGCTATGCCCAATCAACCGTACTTCGCCATCAATATTTTCCACTTTCACGCCTGCTTGTAAGCTTCCCTGTGCGACGATAATTCGCACATTCCAGTCAAACTGGGGAGATGCTCCCACATCGCTCGGCAGGGCGAAGCCGAGGCTGCCTTCCAGGTTGACCTGCCCCGTCGGACTGAGTCTTGCTAGCGCACCTCCCAAAGAGCGCGGCAGCGCAGCCAGAAGCTCCTGTCCGAACTCGATGTGGTCGACAAAGAGTCGCTTGAGTTGGACACTGGATGTGCCACTCGCCATGCGGCAAATTCCTTCGGTGGTGATCCTGGTCTTGCCGTGAATCGCCACGAAGTTGTCGAGCGTAACGACCCCGTCCCGATAATAGAAGTCTCCACTTAGGTCCTCCAAGCGATAGCGAAACCAGGCGGGCTCGATGGAAACAGGACTAGCCTGCGAGTTGGCTCGCTTATGGGCATCCAACTCCAGGCCAAAATGCGCGGTACTTGGGTTGAACTTCATCCTTACGTCGAGTTGGTCTACTGTTCCGCGGGGACGCAAATTGGTCCAGAGGCTCTGCACGCCGGGCGAAAGCGCCAGGCGCAATTCCTCTTCAAAAGTCACGTTGCTGGCTCGGAAACTAAGAGACAGTGGATTGCCGTCGGCTGCCGTGGAAACCCAATATCCGCTGCCAATGATGCTTGCGCTATCATTTCGCCCGGCGAGATTGGAAAATTTCCAATCTCCGTCGTTGAACTGGAGAGTGCCAGTAACTTTGTCGATGGGGTATGGGAACTTTTCGTGCTGGATGGCCAAATCGTGGAGTTGTACGACGAGTTGCCGGTGCTCGACCGCTTGAGACGAACCCTGGCCTCGTTCTAAAAGGCGTTCCACGCGGCCCGCGAAGGAAATGTGGCCCCGGGGGTTGAAGTCCCGCACAGTATTCTGGGCCTTCTCTTCCATCGCAGCAATGATCCCTTCTTCCAGGGCCAGTGGTCCCGCGGATTTCAGCTCTAGCCAGCCAAGATAATCGGGGCCGGGGTCCGTGATTTCCGCCGTGCAATGGAGCTTTTGTCCGCCACCCACAAGACGAAGATTTGCGGAAAGATGGTTTTTCGCAAAATGGATCGTTCCGACCCCCTTCCCGACACGGTAGGGGAATTGATCATAAAGCAGCGAAAAATCGAGGCACTCCGCCGTTAGTTCAGGATGCCAATGATGCCCATCAAAGTGGACGCTGCCCGATAAATTGATCCTTCCCAGTGGGGAGAACTTTCCCCATGCATCACGTACCGTAGATGGTAAGGCAGCAACCGGCACGCGGCTGAGGTCGATGTTCTTCGCATTCAATCGGATGGTTACGGGGCTGTTCGGCTTGTAGCCATGCAGTTCGGCCCCCAGATTCTCCACGATTGTTTGACCGCAGCGGGCGGAAAGATCGTCAATCCGAATCACGCGGTTGTCGCAATGGATGGAGGCAGTGACGTCGGTAAGCGGCTCGGGGAGGCGGGAGTCGTCGATGCGTCCTTCCGCAATCTGACCGTCGATGGAAAACTGAACTAGCGGCGGTCCGGCGGCCTGCTTGCTGCTCGCACCGCGCTCTACCTTGAATCCGAATTGAGTGCGTCCTCGTACCGAGGCGAGCGGCTGGAGAAGCACACTGAGTTCACGCGGTAGCGCGGCACGCATGCGAGGATTGAATTCCAGGCCCTCCACCCGCCCCTTCAGGCTCCACTGGCCGCTAACGGGATCGAGCAGCGCATCAATTTCAATTCGCTCCAAATGGTCGCCACCCAGCGCACCCTGGATGTGGAGAAGTGATTTTTGATCCTGTTTGGAGCGAGCCTGGGGACTGACGGAGACTTCAATATCGCGCAGGACATAATTCCCGTTGCCGCCGGTATGCGAGTCCACCAGTTCCAGCGTGGCTTCTTTTATCTCCGCAGGCGGTGAAGTTCCGCTCTGTTTTGGGAGGGGGAGCAGGCCCGATACATTCCAAGCTCCGCTGGCTGTACGCTCCGCCCGAACCTTCATGCCGCGGATCTGAAAACGACGGAACTGTGGATCCTGTGCCACAAAGTCAGGAAAGCCGGTATCGCATTCGGCCAGCACTTCGCTGATTTGCAGCAGCACCTGTCCGCCCTGAGATTTCGGTTGAGCGATCACCAAGCCGCGAATTTCTATTCCCTTTCCTTGCACTCGGCGAGCGGACTTCACCCGCACCTCCAGAGCCGGATAGTTTCGCCGGAGTTCCGCTTCGACTCGGGCACGAATCCCTTCATCAAGCCTTTCGCTGACGACATACTTCGCCGCAATCACACCGGCGGCGACCAGCAGCGCAAGCGTTGCCAAACGCGTGATGGCGCGCTGCAAGCGAACGGCAAAGCTGGTTTTAAATGAACTCATGCGTTCAGTGAGCCCCTGGACTTCTCCTGCCAGCCGGGAATGAGGCTCGAAATTGCGGCGGCGGCGAGGACGATCAGCACCAGCATGGCGGGCTGGCGATAACGGAGCGAACTAACGAAGACACAGTGCAGGCACGTGAAATAGATGGCCGGGAGAAAGCAAAGCAGGTATGGCCAGCCGCGCGGGGCGAATCTCCACCCCCCTAACAGTGCCAGCAGGATTACAGGCGTGTAAGTGATTGCCAGAGCGAGGCGGAGCATCGTGCTTTGAAACTCCGCAGCATTGGGAAGTGGGTTCCACATCCGCAGAAATTTGACGCCACCGAGTCTCAGTACGGCACCGGGATTCTGCTTCGCCCAATCCACGGCTGCCTGCTGCATCCGTCGGTCCAAGCGGTCCTCAAAGATTCCCACAAGCAACTCGCCCGACTGTGCCGCTGCTTCATCGGCAGCCTTTTGCTCTCGTGTGAATCGAGGGACAAAGCTCATTTCGCTAACGCCCGTGGCCTGGGGACTGATTCCATCGTATAAACTTGCTCCGACTTGCAAGGTGGTCGGTACAAAGCGGCCGGTGATTTGATAATTGCGAATCCACCAAGGGAGCATGGTGATACAGAGCCCGCCCAGCATGACTGCTGCAATGAATAGCTGCTTGGGGCGTTCCCGATAGAACACTAAACCAATCGGCACGGCGAACGGCAAGAACAACAGCCAACTTGGTCGCATGAATGTCGCCAGACCAGCCGCGACGCCCCCGGCAAGGCTCCAACCGAATTGTGATTTCACGTCCGATGCTTGCCAGGCGAGAGTCCAGGCAACGAGGTGGAGCATCATCAAGGGGCAAAAGGGGGCTTCGCTGAGCACGAAGGTGGAAAGCGCGATGGCTTCCGGATAAACAGCGACGAGCACCCCAGCGGCTGCTGCCGTACGCATGCCAAACAGCAGGTAGCCGAGAATTCCCACGCCCCCCACAGCAATGGTTCCCAATACCGCGCTGAGCACTCGCCCGCAAAGCACATGCGGCTCATAGGCGGCATCACGCCCGTCGCCGCAAATCATAAAGAGCCCAGCCAACAGCAACGGATAGCCCGGAGTGCGAAAAATGCGGGCTTTGCCATAATGAAGCCCTTCGCCCCGAGCTAACCCCTTCCCCATTTCCCAGTAAGCATCACTATCGCCGAAACGAAATCGCGTCTCCACCGGCAACCGGCTTTGCCACCAGATTCCCGAGCCCACGCGCAGTCCCAGCGCCAGGACGAGTATTCCCGCCCACAACCACCAGGCTGTGCTACGTGTGGTCTTCATGAAAGGTGTCCGCTCACTCTGTAATTCAGACATGGAGCGCGCAATATCGGCGCGGGATGGTACTTCGGTATGACATTCACGGTCAATACGTAACCAGCAGGCACAAATACTTGCTAGCATGCATTGAGTTCACCTTTTGTTGACAAACTCACTATGAAAAAAGAATACGCCCAATTTGAATGGTCACGTCAAGTGGAAGAGGACTGCCGCAGGCTCGTGCGTCTGGCTGTGGCGGAGGATTTGGACCGTGGACACGACTGGACGACGCTAGCCCTTGCGCCGGAAAATGCCACCGCCTCAGCCCATGTGGTCGTCCGCAAGCCAGGAGTGATTTGCGGACTGGAGGCAGCCCGCACCACGCTTCACGAAATGTCCGTCAGGGCGGAGTGGCATCCACTCGCCAAGGATGGAGACGAACTTAAAACTAGTGATTTTGCGGCTCGCGTCACGGGTTCGGCCCGTGACTTACTGACGGCCGAACGGATTCTGCTCAATTTCATTGGGCGACTCTCAGGAATCGCAACGCTAACGAGGCAATATGTCGCGGCCATCGCCGGAACTTCGGCACGTATCTACGACACCCGCAAGACGACACCCGGTTGGCGGCGACTCGAGAAATACGCGGTCCATTGCGGCGGGGGCAGCAACCATCGCGGCGGCTTGTATGACGGCATTCTGATCAAGGACAACCATCTGGCACTTGGTCGGCAGCGGAAACGAGGACCTCGCTATAAACCAGCCGAAGCTGTCGAGATAGCTCGAAAATTTCTGGCCGAATACTTTGCCGGGGACCCGAAAAATGCGGCTCTTATGGTGGAAGTGGAAGTCGACACACTCATTCAACTCGATGCCGTCCTACCCACGGCACCCGATATCATTTTGCTTGACAATATGAATACCAAACAGCTTCGCGAAGCTGTTTTTCGTCGCAATCTTTCCTCGGTAAAGACAGAATTGGAAGCCAGCGGCGGCGTGAACCTGGAAACCGTGCGCTCCATTGCCGAAACGGGCGTGGAACGGATTAGCGTGGGGGCACTAACGCATTCCGCAGTGAGTTTGGACGTGGCGTTGGACTGGGAGATTTAGACGCCTCATTGCTTCTTGAGCAGACTTGCGGCGCAAACGCTGTGTGACCGGTTAATTGGAGGGTGACTGTTGCGTAATCGCCAGAACTTCCTCCAGAACAAGACCATTCGTGGCAATCGCTTCGCCAGCGTGGATAGTAGGGTTGCCTAACCAGTCGGTAAAAGTGCCGCCAGCTTCCTCCACAATCGGCTGGACGGCGGCAGCGTCCCAAACGTTGAGAATCGGGTCCACCATCAATTCCGCTCTCCCGGTGGCAACGAGCAGGTAGCCGTAACAATCTCCCCATGTACGCGTCACGTATGCGGCTTTTTCCAATCGATGAAAGACTTCGATCTCGCCCCGCTTGGTGTAAGTATCCACTTGCGAAGTGACAAAGAGTCCCTGGCTGAGTGGACGCTTGGAAACCCGAGCTCGCTGCGGTGCTTCCTCTCCACGGAAATGCCACGCCCCGCTGCCGACGGAAGCATAGATCCCTTCGTCCAGCCCTGGCATGAAAACAAAACCAACCAGGCTGCGTCCGCCGTGCTCAATCCCAATCATCGTCCCATAGAGGGGAACACCGCTGATGAAACTTTTCGTCCCATCAATCGGGTCCAAAATCCACGTGAAGCCAGAACTTCCC
Source organism: uncultured Pirellulaceae bacterium (assembly GCA_964444865.1). Taxonomy (GTDB): domain Bacteria; phylum Planctomycetota; class Planctomycetia; order Pirellulales; family Pirellulaceae; genus SXOA01. The sequence goes on from CAYUJE010000068.1 coordinate 19,631, forward strand.
TCCGTGCGACCGAATTCCTCTCCGATGATGCCGTCGGTGGGAAAAGCGCCAGCAATGCGACTGCGGAGTAGTTCTTCGGCGCTACGATCGGCGATAGTGACAGGGGACTGGTCCGCTTTGCGTTCGACAGCGAAGTTGTCCTGCTGGAAATACTTAAGCGTGAGTCGGCCCGCTTCTTTGCCGGCGGAGATCGCCAATTCCAAACGAGAACGGAGGTCTATGAGAAGAACAGGAGTTGAGTGCATGAGTTCAACAGAATGCACGCGAGAGCAGAATCAGAATTGGTTCAATTGCCCCTTACCAGAACTTCCCTAGTCTTGCGGAATCGGCGGAGCCTTGAGGAGTTGCGAAAGTTTGATCGCTTCCAAACGACGGCGGCTAGAACTGGCAACGTCCTGCAACTCTTGTTGCAAGCGGGACTGCACATCCATTCCCAGTCCTTCTCCCATTTCCAGGCTGCTGTCGTAGGGACCGTCAATGGCTTCGATCACTTCCAGCAAGGAAATCTGGTCCGCCGGCTTAGTCAGGGTATAGCCGCCGTCCACACCACGAGTGGAACGCAAAATTCCGTGGGTCACCAGATTCCGCAATATTTGCAGCAGGAAACGCTCCGGCATTTTGCCTTCGTTTGCTAACTTGCTGCAAGGGACTGGCCCATCGGACTCTAGCTGGGCTAGTTGAAGCGTGGCCCGGACGGCATAAGCGACAGTTCGAGAGAGTTTCATAGAGCAGTCCATCGTGGCTGCGAACAACGGTTCCTCGTTCCTCACGGATAAGTGAAGAGCCGTTCTTCAAAGATGGAAACTCCGATTGAGCGACAATATCCAGCCGTCAACTCGGTCCCATCCACGTACGCACATATTTCTTAACATGGTCCGTACCAAAGTTTAACGACGCTGTTCAGATTGTCAACCAAATCAAGCGGGAATCCGGGGTTTTGGAACGCTTCTTGAACAATGCGTTCACGCAGTGAAAGTTGGCGAATTCTTTAGTTAACGAATTACCGGTTGAAGGGTACCCAAAACAAGAGCCCTCATTGTTGATATTCACTCTCAGCAAACAGCTCCGTTTGGGCCTGCCTTTCATGAGACTCTGTATCGGCAACAATCGCCGCAAAGTATTTCCCAGAAATGAGTTACGATGCTCTGGACGGGCAGCCGATGGCCCCCTATGATGAAAGTATTCGCCAATTCTAACGCAAAGGATGAGAGCCATGGAAAAGAACAAAATCATCGATAAGTTGAACGACTGCCTCCGTCATGAATGGACGGGCGTTGCCCAATATGCACAAGCTGGGTTCGTCGTCGCCGGCCTTTGGCGGGAAGTTTATTCCGGGATGTTTTTCGACAGTGCCAAGGAATCCTTTGGCCATGCGAGGCAAGTCGGCGAGAAGATCGTTGCCATGGGAGGAGTTCCCACGGTCGAGCGCAACCCTGTGAAGCAGACCGACGACTTGCAGGAACTACTGAACCATGCCATGGAATTCGAATCCAAGGCTGTCAAGCTTTACAGCGAAGCTCTGAACATGGCCGAAGGCGACCGCCCCCTGGTTCTGTTCCTGGAAGGGATCTTGGAAGAGGAGCAGGATGGCGTCGACAAGCTCACCCGCATCCTGCGCGATCCGCGAGCGGTTGCAGCTTCCAGTGCGGCAAGCAAGGTTGGCTAAGACCGTTAGCAGCTAAATTCAAACCAAAATTCTGGGTCCCGGCAGTGTCAACACTGACGGGACTTTTTATTGCGCAGTCCCTCACCAAACCTGGGTTCGGCTGCCTTATACTCTGCATGACACAATGCTCGAAGCTTTCTTCACTTGGAGCCGCGCTATGCCCCCCTCCCTCTCCCGCCGCCATCTCCTCACCTCCTCCGCGGCCATCGCTGCGGGGGCTGCGCTTCTAACCGAAGCTGTTTCTGGCCAGGACAACCCAGCCGCGAATGTTGCCGATGAAGGGGCGGATATCAAAATCAGTGCTCTGCGTGGGTTTCGCGTGGGGACGAAGGCGTATATCAAAATCGAGACGAACAAGGGGATCGTCGGCTGGGGGGAAGTGACCGGGCTCGAGCCGAATGTGGCGGTGGAACTCGCCAAGTCGCTGTTTGAGCTCCTCAACGGTGAGAATCCCACGCGGATTGAGCATCTGTGGCAAAAGCTCTATCGCTCGCATCGGGACATGCGCGGCGGCCCGTTCATGACCCATGTCATCTCGGCCATCGACATGGCCCTGTGGGACATCACCGGCAAGGCATGGGGCGTTCCCGTCTATCGCCTCCTCGGCGGACCGACGCGGGACAAAGTCCGCGTCTATCCCACGCCCAAGGCTCAAAAGACGGGCACCGGCGGGCCGCATCCTTACTCGGGAGACCCGCCCGACATCGAAAACCTGGTGAAGGCCATCAAGGACGCTCGCGAGCGGGTTGGCAAAGACGGCACCGTCATGTTCGACGCCCACTGTGCCGTCCCTCCCGCCATGCTCATTCAACTCGCGGCCGCCATCGAGCCCTACAACATCCTCTTCCTCGAAGAGCCGGCAGTTCCCGGCAACATCGAAGTCTTCAAGCGGCTCAAGCAGCAGATCAAAATTCCGCTTGCGACCGGCGAGCGGGACCGGACGATCTGGGGGATGCTGCCGTACCTGCAAGAACGGTGCATTGATATCCTCCAGCCCGACTGCGCCCATACCGGCGGCATCACGCAGATGAAGAAAATTTCCACGCTGGCCGAGGCCTACTTCGTTCCCCTCGCCCCCCACTGCACTTGCAGCGAACTCGGCGTCTCCGCCAGCCTGCACGCCAGCTTTGCCGTTCCTTTTCTGTTGATCCACGAGATGTATCTCGACGGACACCTCATGCCGGCTGGTGTGGCCAAGAAGAGTTTTACCGTGGACGACAAGGGGTACGCTTCCCTGCCGCAGGGTCCAGGCCTGGGTGTGGAAATCGATGAATCCGCCTTCGCCAAGGTCAACGCCGACCCGGCCCGGGTCTTCAAATGGCCGATGCCAACGCTGCAAGATGGGGCGGTCAGAGATTACTAACGGGAAAAACCTTGCAGTTGCTCGAACCGACCGGGCCACATGGGCAAGCTGTAGCGGCTCGGCGGCTTGCCCGTTCCCAAAGTGCATGTCGGGCAATCCATGCCGCCGAGCGGCTGCGGCATCAACTTGGCGGCTGTAACTGGCCGAAGTTAGTCGTGAGGCATCTTCCTCGTCCGCAAAGGAATGCGACGTGAGCGCTGGCAGCTTGATCCGCAGCACCTGGTTACTCTA
>CAYUJE010000069.1:0-22833 GCA_964444865.1 uncultured Pirellulaceae bacterium
AATCCAGAGCACCTGGTTCCCGCTGGTCGATCGCAACCCGCAGAAGTTCGTCCCCAACATCTACCTCGCCAAGCCGGAAGATTTCATCAAAGCCACCCACCGCATCCATCGCTCGGCGGAACATCCGACGAGCATCCGGTTTGGATCCGTGCCGTAAACCGCCCTCGTGCTACCCCTGCGAAGCTGTCATGAGGCAGCTTTCCCAGGGGTACGCTCATGCACACTACAAAACCAACTCTCGAACGGGGCCTTGGCCCCTGGCAGGCGACGGCACTCAACATCGCCAACATGATCGGCATTGGGCCGTTCATTACCATTCCGGCCTTCATCGCCGCGATGAACGGGCCGCAGGCGATGATTGGCTGGGTGGTGGCAGCGGTGCTGGTGCTGTGCGATGGGCTCGTTTGGAGCGAGCTCGGGGCGGCGTTGCCGGGGAGCGGCGGGACGTACCATTTCCTCCGCGAAATCTTCGGCCGCTATCGCTGGGGACGGCTCATGCCGTTCCTGTTTATCTGGCAGTTCCTGGTGAGCGGGGCGCTGGAGATGGCCTCGGGCTATGTCGGTGCCTTGCAGTATTTGGAGTACGCCTTTCCCGGCCTCGCGGAGTTTGCCAGGCACTACGCCCTTCCTGGCGGCACCAAATGGATTGCCGCCGGCACTGTGCTGCTAGTCACGTTGCTCCTGTGCCGCCGGATTACCAGCATTGGCTGGATGGGCCTGGTCCTCTGCACGGGGACGATCATCACGGTGGCCCTCGTCATTCTGGCCGGGCTGACGAACTTCAATCCCACGCTCCTCAAGCCGCCGCCAGGGGCGTTTGTGCTCGACCAGAAATTTGCGACGGGTCTCGGCGGAGCGATGCTGATCGCCATTTACGACTATCTCGGCTATTTCAATATCTGTCATCTCGGCGACGAAGTCCGCCAGCCGGAGCGGACGATTCCGCGGGCGGTGATTACGTCGGTCATCGTCGTGGCCCTCATCTATCTGACCATGAACGTCTCCATCATCGCGGTGGTGCCATGGCAGGAAGCGATGGAGTCGAAAAACATCGCCGCCCTGTTCATGGAACGGCTTTACGGCCGAACAACCGCGGTGGTGTTCACGGGCTTCATCCTGTGGACGTCGATTGCCTGCATGTTCGCGGCTACGCTCGGTTACTCGCGGATTCCTTATGCGGCGGCCAAACGAGGGGACTTCTTTCCGGTCTTTGCCTACCTCCATCCCACCGGGCACTATCCGCTGGTCTCGCTCGTGGTCTTCGGAGTCCTCACCGCGGCGTTCTGCTTTTTGGATCTGGGGACCATCATTTCGGCGGCAGTCTGCGTCCGGATTGGCGTGCAGTTCATCGGCCAGATCCTCGGCCTCCATCTGCTGCGGACCACGCGCCCCGACGTCAAGCTGCCGTTTCGCATGTGGTTCTATCCCCTTCCCAGTCTGATCGCCCTCGCCGGCTGGTGCTATGTGCTGGCAACCGCCGAGCGGTTCATCTTGCTGGTCAGTCTGCATGTGCTGATTTGGGGCGTGTGGGTGTTTGTCATTTGGACCATCTTTGCTCCGCCGGAAAGGCCAAAGCAAATGGCAGAATAATGGTGGGCAGAATAATAAGACAAGGAATGACCCGCTTTCATTATTCTGCCCACCATTATTCTGCCACCACTCACATCGTGCCTCCGCGCTGCGCCGCGTCCTCTGTGGTAATCTTTTAGTTCCAACCACTGGAGCCAATATGAACCGCCATGCATTCCTCACCTCGTTTTTCCTCCTGCTTCCATGGACCGCAGTCGCCCAAGAGCCGCAGGATATTCGTTCCTTGAAGCTCAAGGACTGGTCTCCTAAATCGATGCTGCAGGTCAAGGAAACCAAGCTCGACAAGCCGAAGTTTCCCGCCATCGACATGCATAATCATCTTGGCGGCGGCAAAGGATTTCTCACGCCGGATCGCGTGGCCGCTTACCTGGAAGAGATGAATCAGGCCGGTGTCCGGACCGTCGTCAATCTCGACGGTGGCTGGGGGGATCGGCTCAAGGAAACGCTCGCCGCGCTGGACGAAGCTCACCCCGACCGGTTTCGCACATTCGCACTTATCGACTTTAACGGCATCGACGATGAGAAGTGGACTGAGCGGGAATTGGCTCGGCTGGAAGAGAGCTTTAAAGCAGGGGCCAAGGGGCTGAAGTTTCACAAATCGCTCGGCCTCAGCTACCGCTACAAGAACGGCAAAATCATGCCGGTGGATGACCCGAAGCTCGCTCCCATCTTTGAACTTTGCGGCAAATTCAACCGCCCGGTGATGATCCACACTGCCGATCCCGCGGCCTTCTTCACGCCGCTCGACAAGAACAACGAGCGCTGGCACGAGCTCAACGAGCATCCGGGTTGGCTCTTCTATGGCGACCAGTTCCCCAAGCGGGAAGATCTGCTGGCCCAGTTTGTCCATGTCATCGAGCAGCATCCAAAGACCACCTTCATCGGGGCTCATTTCGGCAACAATGTCGAGGACCTCGCCACCGTCGGCAAGTGGCTCGACGCCTACCCTAATTTCTATGTCGATCTCGACGCTCGCATCTCCGAACTCGGCCGCCAGCCGTACACAGCCCGCAAGTTCTTCCTGAAATACCAGGACCGGATCATGTTCGGCACCGACACCACGCCGCGGCGGGAAGCGTTCCGCATCTACTACCGCTTCCTGGAAACCGACGACGAGTACTTCGACTGCGCGGCGAGCCACCACCTGCAGGGATTCTGGATGATTTATGGCATCTACTTGCCGGATGAGGTGCTAGAGAAAGTTTATTTGAAGAATGCGGAGCGGATTTTGTACGGAGGTGAGAAACCGCCGGTCTCAAGTCCCAAATCCGAAATCCCAAATCCGAAATCCGAACCAAAACCTGCCGCCAAGGTCTACAAAGTCCGCCGCACCGAGGATTTTGAAGTGACCGGTAAAGGCGAAGCACCCGTTTGGAAGGACGCTCCTTGGGAGGAGATCGTCAAGTGCCGCGAAGGGGGACATCCCTACAATGCTCGCTTCAAGGTGGCGTACTCGGCGAAGGGGCTCTACGTGCTGATGGACGGCAAGGACTCGCAGCTCACCGCGACCATGACGAAGGACAACCTGGACCTCTGGAACGAGGACGTGTTCGAGGTCTTTCTCTGGCCGGACGAGAGCCAACCTGTCTATTTCGAGTATGAGATCTCCCCCCTCGGTTATGAGCTCCCCATTCTGGTCCCCAACTTCGGCAAGCAAAAAGGCTGGCTGCCGTGGCATTATGAGGGGGAGAGGAAGATCAAGAAGGCGGTTAACATCTCTGGCGGCGAGCAGAAGCCTAAAGCCGCCATCGCCGGCTGGACGGCGGAGTTCTTCATTCCGTATGAGCTACTCCAGCCGCTCTTGAATGTACCGCCCAAGGCGGGCGCGACCTGGCGGGCGAACTTCTATCGGATGGATTACGACGACGGCCACTCCACCGGTTGGAACTGGGCACCGATTGGCCGGAGTTTTCACGAATACCAGAAGTTCGGGACGCTGGTCTTTGAGTAGGCCCTGCGTAAGATTGGCCCTATGACAGCGTCCCCAAATACCATCGGCGTCCTCGCCAGCGGCGGCCTGGATAGCTCCATCCTGCTCGCGCATCTGCTTGGCCAGGGGCATCGCGTGCAGCCGTTCTATATCCGGAAAGGGCTGTATTGGCAGGAGCAGGAACTGGCCGGCCTGCGGCGGTTCCTACAAGCCATCGCCACGCCGAAGCTTATGGACTTGGTCCTGCTCGACCTGCCGCTGGCGGATCTCTACGGCGGCCATTGGAGTCTGACAGGGGCGGACACGCCGGCTCACGACTCTCCCGACGAGGCGGTCTATCTCCCCGGCCGCAACGCGCTGCTCCTGGTGAAGCCGGCCATCTGGTGCCAGCTTCACGGCATCGAAAGGCTCGCCCTCGCTCCGCTGGGGACCAGCCCTTTTGAGGACGCCTCGGCCCAGTTCCTGACAGACTTTGCTGCCGCCCTTAACCGCGGTGCCCTTAGACGCGTACAATTCGAGAGTCCCTTCGGGAAGATGAACAAGCAGCAGGTGATGGCCCTTGGCCGCAATCTGCCGCTGGAGCTCACTTTCTCTTGCATCGCCCCAATGAACAGTCTCCACTGCGGCCGCTGCAACAAATGCGCGGAGCGGCAGAATGCGTTTCGAGTCGTCGGAATGCATGACCGAACACCGTACGCCACAACTCTTCCCCAGCCCCCAATCCCCAGCCCCTAGCCCCGTCCCATGTTCCGCGTCACCCGAGAAATCGACTTCTGCTACGGCCATCGGCTCCTCAATTACGACGGCAAGTGCCGCTATCTGCATGGGCACAACGGCCACGCCATCATCACTATCGAGTCCGACAAGCTCGACCACCGCGGCATGGTCCTCGACTTCTCCGACATCAAGCGGGTCGTCGCCTCCTGGATCGACGCCAATCTCGACCACCGCATGCTCCTCCATCGCGAAGACCCGATGGTCCCCATCCTGCAGGCCCACGGCGAGCCGGTCTTCCTGCTCGACACCAACCCCACCGCCGAAAACATCGCCAAGCTTATCTTCGACTTCACCGCCAGCCGCGGTTTTCCCATCGTGGAAGCCCAGCTCTGGGAAACGCCGCACTGCGTGGCGACGTATCGGGAGAGCGAAGCTTGACTCCGTATGGGGAGCCGTTTAGCATTGAATAAAACGCTAATTCAATGCGAGGGAATATGGACATCACGCGAGATATTGATTCGCTCACCAACTTCAAGCGCAATACGCCCAAGGCGATGGAGCAACTCAAGGCTTCGGGGGCTCCGCTGGTTCTGACCATCAACGGCCGAGCGGAACTTGTCGTTCAAGACGCCGCGGCATATCAAGCCATGCTGGACGCCAAGGATCAGGCCGAGGCGATTGCCGGAATTCGCCGCGGCCTCGAGTCGATGGAACGCGGGGAATCGATTCCGGTCTGGCGGGGGATTGAATCGATTCGCCAAAAGCACAAGCGGACTCGCAAGTAGATGAATTACCGCGTCTTCATCGAACCGCCGGCGCTCGCCGACGTCGATGCTATCTACCTTTGGCTGCGCAAGACGTCACTCCGCGCGGCAGATGCGTGGCTCGACGGAATGGGGGACGCTATGGATGCGATTGCGAAGATGCCGTCGTCCTATGCCATCGCGCCGGAGGCCGCGGCATTTGACGTGGACATCCGCGAAATGCACTATGGGAATCGCCCTCATGTCTATCGCACACTCTTTGTGGTCCGCAAGCACAAGATTCATATCCTGCACGTGCGCCATGCGGCCCAGCAGCCGCTTACCGCGGGGCAACTCCAAGATTTACAAGTGATGCCGCTTTCGAAGCGGCAAAAAAGGTAGGTCGAGACAGAAGCGATGTACTAAGTACTCGGGACTTTCTTTTCCGACTTACTTCGCATCGCCAGTCGATAGCCGCACTTGCGAATTCCAAGTATCGGAAGCAACAGAGTCAGCAGAAAGCCGGCAAACGGGCAGGCGCACATTCCGACGATGGTCCAAATTTGGCGCTGGTCAGGGGAGTTTCCAAACAGGGATGCCAGCGCGAGAAAGAACCAAACTACCAGGCCATAAACGATTGCGGTCGCGAGCGACAGGATTCCCAGTCCCAATCGCCAGAATCGTGATAAGAGGAGGGCCGCCGGGAAGAGTATGACGGAACTCAGAAAGAAAAAGGCTAGGCTCCACCCTCCCATCATGAGCCAGAACTCGACCGGCGGTTCTTCCGAGAGCCGGCAGGACTGGATGCCAGCGCCCAGCAGAACAGCAATGAACGTGGTGAGCGTCATCAATTGACCAATGGTGAATTGGCGAGCACGAGTTTCCGCCGCACTGCCTTTCCGCCGCACCTGGCATCCCAGCAAGAGCCGCAGGAGCCACAGCGGGGCAGCGACGGCGGCGATGAAGAGGGGAATGCCGAGCAAAGGCGCGGCCAACATGGTGTTGAAATCGTCAAATGCGTCGTCGCCGAACTTATTCGACAGCACGCCCACCAGGAACATACCTGCCAGCAAGAGATAGGCCGCGACCGTGCTTGCGACTCGGGTGAATGTGCCCGCTGGACCAAGCCCCAGCCAGAGAGCCGCCAGGGCCGTCTGGCCCAGCATCACACCTCCCCAAACCGCGGCAACAATGTTGCCGCTGGTTGTATCACTGATGGCGAACGAATACTGGGCCGCGTTTCCAATCATCAGGAAGCAGCCCGCCGCTATTTCCCCCGCCAGCAGCCAGCGGCAGTCTTCATCAATCGGTGGGGGCGATGGCGGAAGGGAATGCATACGAAAATTCAGTGTTCAACCTCTTGGGCAGGCTGGAAGCCTACCCCACTCTATTCCACCTCATGAATCACCAGAATGTTCTGGGCCATCGGGTAGAAATTCGTGCCGGTGACGAAGACGATACGGTCACCTTTGGCGATGAGTCCCTGCTCGCGGCCCCAGGCGTCGATGAAGGCGCGGAATTCTGGGCCGTCTTGAACGGGCGCGCCCGCGAGAGGAGTGACCCCCCAGAACAAGGTCAGCTTGCGCAGAACGCTCGGCGTGTCGCTGCAGCCGATGATGGGGATGTCACCGCGCTGCTTGGAAAGCAGCCGGCAGGTGCCGCCGCCGCGGGTGGCAACGACGATGATTTTCGCGGAGAGGGCCTGGGCCATGTGGCAAGAGCCGACGACGGCGGCGTAGGTGATAGGGTGCACGTCGCTGGCGGCGCTGGCCACGTCGGCATGGGGCATTGTGCTGACGAGCGGCTCGGTGGCTCGCATGATGCGGCTCATCATTTCCACCGTTTCGACGGGAAAGTCGCCGATGGCCGTTTCGCCGGAAAGCATGCAGGCGTCGGCACCGTCCAGAATGGCGTTGGCCACATCGGTCGCTTCCGCTCGGGTCGGCCGCCGGTTCTTGTGCATGCTCTCGAGCATCTGCGTCGCCACAATCACCGGCTTCCCTTGCAACTGGCATTCGCGAACGATCCGCTTTTGCACCACGGCGATTTCCGCCACGTCAATTTCCACTCCCAGATCGCCGCGGGCCACCATCACGCCGTCGGCGGCCTGCACAATCTCACTCAATTGGTCGAGGGCCTCCCGCTTTTCAATCTTGGCAATCACCATCGCCTTGGAATGCTGCGCGTGGAGCAGTTCCTTGAGCAGCAGCACGTTGACATGCGAACGGACGAAGCTGAGGCTGACGAAGGCGATTTCGTTGCGGGCCGCCCACATGGCGTTGGCCATATCCGCCTCGGTGAGCGATGCGACCGACAGCTTCACCCCCGGCAGATTGATCCCCTGCCGGCTGCGGATGGTGCCACCGCCGAGAACCTGGCAGCGGACTTCCCCCGAAGACTTGCCGACGACCGTCATGCTGACCGTTCCGTCCGCCAGCATCACGCTATCCCCGACGGAAAGCTCCGTCAGCAGCGGCTCATAGGTGCTGGTCAATTCATCTGCCGCTTCTGGCTTTGGCTTCTTGACGAACCGGTAGACTTCCCCCGGCTGGCAGTTGGTGGGATCGCAAAACAGTTCCCCCAGACGAATCTTCGGTCCCGCCAGGTCCACCAGCACACCGACGGGAATGCCCACCGCATCGGATGCCGTGCGAATATCCTTCAGCACTTCGTTCCGCTGCTCTTCATTGCCGTGGGCCGTGTTGATGCGGAAGACGGAAACGCCGGCCTGAATCAATTGAGTGAGTTTTTCCACACCGTGGCAGGCGGGACCAACGGTGGCGACGATTTTGGTGCGGGCACGAGGAATCATGGGAAAGCGGGGGCTGGGGACTGGAGGTTCGGAGTTGGAGATTGGGGAGAGGAACGCATGTACTATACTGCCCAACGGGAATTTTGGCGGCGCAAGTTGCAAGGTTGTGATGCGTAAATTAACGGGCCAAATTGCTAACGGATACAAGTCCACCTTTATCGACTGCCAAGGGCCATGAACGACGATTTACTTTTAGCTCCCGAGTCCAAAGCCCCGAGCCCCCCACCCCGAGCCCCCATCGTCCGCCGCGTACTGCTCGGTCTGGCGGCAGGATTGGGGCTGGGACTGCTGGCGATGTTCGTGCTCGCCGTCGTGAATCGCGGCCCAGTTTCCCCCCATTTGACGCCGGAGTTGTTTGAAGCGGCAAAGGCGAAATGGAAGCGCGAGCAGCCCCAGGACTACAACATTGAAATTCAGGTCCGTGGCAATCAGCCGGCGACCTATTACGTGGAAGTTCGCGGCGGCGTGGCCCTGCTCGCGCTTCGCAACGGCAATCCGCTCAGGCAGATGCGAACCTTCAGCACCTGGAGCGTCCCCGGCATGTTCGCCACCATGAGCCGCGACGTGGAAGCCCTGGAGCGCCGCGCCGCGGGCCAGGCCGACAAATTCACCCCGGACCTCAACCTGCGAGCCACTTTCGATTCCCGCTTCGGCTATCCGGCCCGCTATCGGCGGGTGCAGTACCAGTCGAGCGTGGAAGTCGAGTGGGAGGTGACCCGGTTCGAGCCTCTTTCTGGCGAGCGGGGGGCGTAAGCCCCCTGATAATTCGTCCGATATATCGCCACGGATGAAACACGGATTCAACACGGATGGGGGCAGGCGAATTTGGAATGCCGCGTGGGGGATGGCCGCGAAAAACGCAAAGAGACACAAAAGGTGGGCGTTCATTTTGCTGTCTCCATTTTTGCGACTTTTTGTGTTTTTCGTGGCCAACCCAATTCTCTTGATCCATTTTTTCTTCGTGTTCCATCCGTGGCTCATTCCTTCTATTTCTTCCTCCGCGGCGAACCTGAAATCTGCTCGACACCAGCCCCCTCAATTTTTTCCGTGATGCAAAAGTCGGCGAGTTCGATTTTGCAAAGTGTTGTCAATCCAGCATTTGCGCCGACAGCCTCCCGGAGTTTTGCATCACCCCCCTCCTCACAAGTGGGGTACCTGAGCCCTTCGCTGGCGAGCGGGGGGCGTAAGCCCCCTGATACTTGGCTTGATATTTCGCCACGGATGAAACACGGATGAAACACGGATGGGGAAAGGTGAGATAGAAATATTGCGCTGAGGATGGCCGCGAAAAACGCAAAAAGACACAAAAAGTTATTGTTCATTTTGCTCTCTCCTGTTTCGTGACTCTTTGTGATTTTCGTGGCCATCTCCCGTTCCCTTCAATCCGTGTTTCATCCGTGGCTCCGCAGCCGGCTCATTTTTTTCCGTGGTGCAAAACTCCGGCATGTCCGATTTCGCAAAGGATTGCCAAATCAGCAGTTGCGCCGACAGCTTTCCGGAGTTTTGCACCACCCCCCTCCTCATAAGTGGGGTCCGCATGTGCTCCGCCCCTTGGCAACATCGGCAACTAACCACGACCTTAGTTCTGGCACTTTCATTCCGCTTCTCCTGACGAATTAGGTGTAAACTATTGTATACGTATCTCGCCAATAATACAATAGTACACTTGTCACTGTCAAGCGTCCGAAAGCCCGAATCGTCAAGATTTCTTGAAATTTATTTCCGCCTCGCGCAGGGCGAGTGGACCTGCATCGTTCCGGGTGGCAGCAGAAAAAGCTGTTCGTCGGCAGTTGTGTCCCGTTACAATGCCAGGATGAAGTACAACCTGCGAAGCCTGATGCTGGACGCATTCCTAGTCCTGCCGTTTCTGGTGGGGGGTGCTCTGGCGGTGTCGTGCGTCCGAGAAGCTATCGCGGAATACGAGATGCTGCAGGCGTACAGGAACAATGTTCGTGACCAGCCCGGACCATGAGAGCGTCCATGAAATTCTCCCTCCGCGACTTGTTCTTGGTGACGGTGATTGTGGCTTTGGCGCTGGGGTGGTGGGTGGATCGTTCGCACCTCGCAGAAGAGAACCGCCACTTGGAAATGCGGGAACAACTTCGCACATTAATGCCGGTGATTCCTCAAGCGGACGGCGCGACAAAAATTGACCCGAGAAATCCGCCGGTAATCAACGACTGACCTGCCTACTTCTCAAGCACCACCCCAAACCCGACTAAGCCGAAATCGCTTGGGCTTTTTCGATCCCGGCGATAGAATCAGCGGAATGAAAGACCACGAACAAAGAAGCAACGGAGCGGGATGCGTACTGGTCGGTGCGGTGCTCGCCTTTCTCGTTCTTATGTACGTTCTGGGGATTGGGCCCGCCTCCTGGGTTGCGGAACGAATCCCCTCCACGGAGAAATTCCTGGAGTGCGTTTACCTGCCTGTCATGTTTGCCGCTGATTGCTGCGATCCGTTGTCGATGGCCCTAGACTGGTATCTCGACTTCTGGCATTCACCCGCCCCGTCCTATCCGCCAGGGGTGACGCTTTAAGCCACGGCACAGGGGCCGGCAGTTCCTGATGCGGCACGCACCTGAGGCCCGCGAAGGCCCCGGCCTGTCGGTCGACGGCCGAACTCCGTACCCTTCCCGCATCGATTCAGACACATCGTGCACGGTCGATTTGAGTCTCGGCTGGCAACCGGCTACAAAGCCAGCATGACAGTTCCCCCCAAACGCCCCTGGTTCCAGTTCAGCCTCAAGACGCTGCTGGTGGGGATGACGCTGCTTTCTACGATTTCACGTGGAATTCCCTCGCTGGCGCGTCGGGCTAGTGTGGGAAATTGCCACGCCTCTCCTTGCTGCTTGCGAACCCCGCTGCGGCAACGAATAATGGGGGGTATTCACTTTTTCGGCTCGGATGGTTTCATGGCCAAGCAAGATAAGCTCGACTCGATCATTCGCGTCGTCACGCCAGAGAATATTGGCTTTGAATACCGCCTGGCGGGGCCGTTTCGCCGGCTGCCGGCGTTTTTGATTGATTTTGCGATTGTGATTGCAATCAACGCCGCCCTCATGTGCATCATCAGCATGACGGTCACCTGGGTGAGCGAGGGCCTGGCGGTTTTCACCATCCTGGTCTTGTGGTTCGCCATCTTCTGGTTCTTTGGCGGGATGTGCGAGACCTTTCTCAACGGGCAAACGCCGGGGAAGTGGCTGCTGGGTCTGCGGACGCTCACCTATGAAGGGCAGCCGATTTCCGCCCTGCAGGCCATTTTTCGCAACCTGATGCGGGCGGCCGATTTGCTGATGCCGCTGCTCGGACTGACGGTGATGATGTTCAATCGCCGCTTTCAACGCCTGGGGGATCTGGTGGCGGGGACCATCGTCGTCGTCGAAGAGCGGCACTGGCTGACGGGGGTGGCGAAGCTGGACGATCCGCGGGCAATTCAACTGGCCGCCTATCTGCCGCCGAATTACGTGGTCTCGCGGTCGCTGGCCAAGGCGCTGGCCACGTATGTGGAGCGGCGGAAGTTCTTCTCTCCGCCGCGGCGGCGCGAAGTGGCCAAGCATCTGGCGGAGCCGCTGCTGGCGAAATTCGGCTTGCCGCACGATACCAGTTACGACTTGCTGCTCTGTTCGCTCTTCTATCGCACATTCATCGCCGACCGCGGGGACGACGAAAAGCAACTCGAAGCCGCCCGGCAGCAGAATCCCTTCGCGGGAATGCAAGTGCCGGGAGGTTATCAGCAACCCTATCCTTATCCCCAGCAGTACGGCTATGGCCAGCCACAATATGGCCAGCCGTTCCCCATGGGGCAGTTTCCGCCCCCAGGCCCCGTTCCGCTGCCGCAGTCGACGATGGCAGGAACGACGTTTGGACCGCCCCCCAAATAAATTATCTATTGATCCGGGCAAATTCGGAGACGCGGCAGGCGTGAGGTGCAGGGGCGGGGGAGATTAAGATTAAGAGTAGGATTAAGAGTAAGAGTAAATTATGAAAGTCGCCGAACTCCTCGAACGCCGCCGCCGCAATTGGACGGAGCTGGAAAGCTACTGCGAGCGTATGCACAGCAGCGGCTCGGCGGCAAAGCTGCCGCCGGCGCAGATGTCGCGCTTTGCCGCGCTTTATCGGGCGGCCTGCGCCGATCTGGCCCTCGCCGATTCCTACCAGTTGCCGCAGAACACCGTGCAGTACCTGCACCGCCTGGTTGGGCGGGCCCACAATCAACTCTACCGCAGCCGCAAGTTCGATCTGTCCGCCTGGAGCAAGATGCTCTTCGAGGATGTTCCGCGGCAGATCTTCAACGACCGCTGCATCCAACTGATGTTCCTGGTTTTCTGGGGTTTCTTCATTCTCTCCGCCTGGCTGGCCTACGAGAAAAAAACCTGGCCGGACTTCGCGGAAAAGGTCCTGGGCGAGGAGCAGATTCAGGCTTTGGAAACGATGTATGCCGAACCGGTCGAAAAGCTGGGCCGGAGCGGCGATGACAATGCCGCCATGGCCGGCTTCTATATTTGGAACAATCCGAGCATCGGTTTTCGCTGCTTTGCTTATGGCCTGCTGGTGGTCCCGGGGCTGCTGCTTTATTTGTCAAACGCCATCACCCTCGGGGCTTCGTTCGGATATATGGCCCGGCCGGAGGTGATGGCCAAGGAGGGGCAAAACTTCTTTCACTTTGTCACGGCCCACGGTCCGTTCGAGCTGACGGCCATCGTCCTGTCCGCCGGCGCGGGACTGCGGATGGGAATTTCCTGGATCATGCCCGGCGAATACTCACGGTTTGCTTCTCTTATGAAGACCGGCAAGGAAATGATGCCCGTGGCGATGTCCGCCTTCATCATGTTTTGCCTCGCCGCTTTCATCGAAGGATTTATCTCCCCCTCCGCCTTGCCCTACGCGGTCAAGGCGGGGGTGGCGGTGTTTTCCAGCGGCCTGTTGGCGTTTTACTTTGTGATCCTGGGCTTCCCACGGAGCGTGCACCGTGGAACTTGATAACACCCGGATTGCCATTCGCGAACGGGGATTCCTCGATACGATGGACCTCTCCCTGCATGTGCTGCGCGAATTCATCCAGCCAATCTTCTGGCTGACGCTGGCCGCGGTGATTCCGCTGGGGCTTTTCAATTACTGGCTGCTGGGGTGGATGGTCGGCTCCGAGCACTTCGATTACGCCGAATACCGTCTGTATGAATGGAGCCCCGAGGATTGGGCCAAACGGATTTATTACATGCTCCCCTGGCGGTACATGATCGACATGGCGCTGCTCATCTTCATCGAAGCTCCGCTCGCCTCCGTGTTTGTCACGGCCTATCTGGGGGAAGCGGTCTTCATGCAAAAGCCGACCTATCGCCAGGTATTTCAAACGGTGCTGAAGTATTCCCCGGCCCTATTCCTGTGCCAGCTGCTCATCCGCGGCATTCTGCCGACCTGGCTGCTGCTAAGTATGATGGACATCTATGGGGATAATGTGGGAACGGAAGTTTTTCTCTGGATGCTAGCAATTTACTCGGCCCTGTTTCGCTCCGTGCGACCTTACATCAATGAGATCATTCTCCTGGAGAAGAATCCCATTCGGGGTCGCGGCCCCCAGGCGATTACCATCGGCAAGCGAAGCGGCCATTTGCACGGCTCCAGCTCGGGGGACCTGTTCGGACGCTGGCTGGCGAGCGCGATGCTGGCTTCTTCGCTACTTATCATCATTCTGATTGCCCTCTACCTGGCTGTCGGCGTGCTGGTTGGACAATATGAAATCACCTGGACTTTTGCGGCTCTGATTTATCCCGCGGCCTTTTGGATCGTCGCCGCGTTTTACTCCGTCGTCCGCTACCTTGACTATCTCGACCTCCGCATCCGCTACGAAGGTTGGGAAGTGGAACTGCTGATGCGCGCCGAAGCAGCCAAGCTGGCTGGGAAAGTGTGGTGAGGAAATGACGAAATTCGAATGGCGAATGGCGAATTGAAAAACCCTGTCCCCTGTCCTCTGTCTCCTCCCCTCTGTCCAATGCGTTCCCTCCTGTCCAATCTCGTCCTCTTCCTCGCCGGCTTCCTGCTGCTTGCGCCAGCCCCCGCTGCCGCCCAAGAGCACGATTCCGCCGTTGAGGATGCCCGCCAGTCGCTCGGCACGGGGGGGGCGTTCCCTTGGTATGATCGCCAAGCGGATGCTCCCCGCCCCCTGCGCCTGCAGCGGGTGGAAGACGACAGCGAGGGTCGAAAATCCAGCGCGGTCAATACGCCCGCTACTCCCACAACCATGCGTCCACCCAACCTCAGTTGGCTGGGGTGGATGCTGCAGGTCGCGGGCATTTCCTTTTTGGTCGCCCTGCTGGTTCTGGTGGTGGTGTTCATCACACGGGCCTTCCTCAGCAGCGAGGTGACGGAAACCGCCGGCTCCAAAGTGGTGGAAACCTCGCACGATGTCGACCGGGTCGAACACCTGCCGTTCCAACTCCGCAAGCCCACCGGTGATTTCCTTTCCGAAGCCCGCCGCCTCTACGAAGCGGGGGATTACTCCCAGGCCATTCTGTATCTCTACAGCCACTTCCTGGTGCAGCTCGACCGGCAGCACGTCATCCGTCTGGCCAAAGGGAAGACTAACCGCCAATATTTGCGAGAGACCCGCTCCCGACCGGTCCTCTTTCCGATTCTCGAAATCACCATGGTCAGCTTTGAAGATGTCTTCTTCGGCCACCACAAAATCTCGCGCGAACAATTCGAAGCCAGTTGGAATCGACTGTCCGAATTCGAAGCCGAACTTACCCGCGTGGAGAAGGCCGCCGCATGAGTGACAACCGTCTTACCGGCATTGGCGACCGACTGGGGAAGCGGGGGGTGCTCGCCATCGGCATTCCGTCAGTAATTGTGGTCGTGGCCGTTGCCATGTATTACTTCGGCGGGCGGCGGGCGGAGAGCCTCGACTCCATCTACGGCAAACGCTCCGGCCGCGGAGCCACCGCCAGCGTCAACGGCACCCGCGTTCTCGCCGAGATGTTTGTCAGGAAAGGGCACAAAGTCCGCACCATCAGCCGCCTTTCCCCCGGCATCAACGAACGGGCCGATGTCATCGTCTGGATTCCCGATAGCTTCGAGCCGCCGGACAAAGAACAGCGGGAGTTTCTGGAAAGCTGGCTGAAACAGGGGAATGAACGCACGCTGATTTACGTCGGCCGCGATTACGACGCCGCCGGCGAATATTTCCAAAAAATCGCCCCGCAACTCACACCGGGACAGGCCACAACCTTCAAGCGTTTTGAAGCCGAAGCCAAGGCCGACTTCGATTCCCGCCGCTGGGAAATGCCCAAAGAGCAATATGCCCGTTGGTTCACCGCCCGGCGGGACGGCACCCGGCACGTCGCCAAAAACCTTAAGGGGAACTGGGCCGCCGGCATCGACAGTTCCAAAGCTGAAATCCTGGTGGAGGGGCGTCTCGACCCGCCCGAGGAGAAAGACCGGACTTCCGCCCCGACGGTGACTACCCAGGTGGCCACTCCCCCGGCAAATGCCAAAGCAGGCGGCAAGACCAAAACGAAAGCGAGTCCCTGGTTTCCCACTCCGACCACCACAGTCACCTCGGTCGACAATCCTCCCTTGCCGCAATTAGTCGAGCCCCTCCTTTGGTCCGACGAGGATGGCAATGGCTACCAACCGCAGGAAGCCCTTGTCACCCGCATCACCGACGAGGCTTTCGGCGACGGCCAGGTGATCGTGGTCGCCAATGGCTCCTTCGTCCTCAATTACCCGCTGGTCAATCACGAGCATCGCAGGCTGGCCGGCAAACTGATTGACGAATGCGCCCCCGGCGCCAAAGTCGCCTTCATCGAAAGCCGCGATGGCGAGCCGACGGTTCTCGACAAAGAACCCGAGGCGGCAGCGGGGGCTGGCCTGTTCGACGTTGCCCATGTCTGGCCCCTCAATGCCATCGTCATTCACCTGACCATCCTGGGGATCATCTTCTGTTTCGCCCGCTCCGCCATCTTCGGCCGCCCCAAAGAACTCCCCGGCGAAGCCACCGCCGACTTCGGCCGCCACGTCACCGCCCTCGGCCAACTCATGGCCCGCAGCAAAGACCGCCACTACGCCGAACAGCGCGTCGGCCAGTACCAGCAGCAAGGAAAGCGCAAATCGGGCAAGTCGCATCTGAAGGGGTCGTGATATTGAATTCTTCACGGGCGAGCGGCCTGCGTAATCTAGCCGGTGAGCCTGCATACCAAGACAGTGTCACCTTCGTCTGCAGAGTTTGCTGTTGGCAAAGACTTCCAACTCCCACTAAACCGCCGCGAGATGCTTGCGGACGAAGGCAATATCGCGCTCCGCAGCTGCCAGACTGTTATCGATCTTCTCCAGGCGGGTTCGTCCTCCCGGGTCGTACTCAATGTGCACGGAGATGGGGCCGGTGAAGGAAAGTTTGGCCAGAATTTGAAAGAACTCAGTCCAGTCCACCATTCCCTGGCCCAGGGGACACCAGCGGGATTGCCACCCCTTGGCCCCTTTCTCCCAAACCACATCTTTGATCGCGACCATTTTCAGTCGGCTTGAGATCCGCTGCAAGTTCAGCTTCCAGGCATACTTCGCACCTTCGAGCGTGGCATGGGCGGGATCGAAATAAAAGCCGACCGCCGCCGGATCTTGATTTCGCAGCATTTCCCAGGCGTCCCAGACGGCCCCGCCAATCGTCGGCCCGGCATGGTTGTGCAAGCCAGCGGTGAGCCCTGCCTTCTGGCTCAGCTCAAGCAGTCCCGATAGCTCCTTGCCGCTGACGGCCAACTCCGCTTCCCAGCTCTGGAGCTCGTGGTAATGGTAGTAACCGAGCTTGAAGTGACCGATGCCAAGCTTCGCCATGGTCGAAAAGATGGAGCGGGCGGCTGGGTCGTTCTTCGACGTGAGGTTGGTGCTGAGCATGGGAATGCTCATCCCTTGGTCTCGAAATGCGGCGTGGGCCTTGGGCAACTCATCGACCACCTTCTCCGGCGGCACGAGGCCCCCGCCGCGGACCGTCAGATCCGGCCCGGCAATCTTGAGTGGAGCCAGCATCGTTGCCACTTCGGCATAGGAATAGCCCGAGTCGTCGAGGTGATCAGTGAAGAGGCAAATTCCTTCCTCTTTGGGCGTCCCACTGCGCCGCGTTGGCTTGCCGGCACCAGCAACCTCTTGCCCGTTCGCCACCAGCCCGGAAACCGCCGTCGCCGCCGCTGCCATCAACATTTCGCGTCTTTCCATAGGGGCATCGTTCCTTCTCAATACGAGTCGAATGTCACGATCATCAGGCGCTACAGGCCATACTGTCCAAAAAACGGCTCAATTTTAAGTATCGCTCCGCTAGTCCTTGCTCGCGCCCAATATTGCCTTAACGCTCCCTGTTTGTTTCCACACGGTATTCGCGCCGGTGAGGAACACAACGCGGTCGTCGGCCGTGAGCAGCGGGAGGGCGGAGATGAGTTGGGCCGTGTGTGGGGCAAGTTTGAGAGGTTCGCCCAGGCGCGGAGAGCCGTCTTGCAGCTCGCCGCGGCGTAGGTGGGCGCTTTGGTTGACGGTGTAAATCAGCGCGATCTTGTCGTCGCGGAGGAGGAGTTGTGGGTGGGATGCTCGTTGGTTGGGCCCTTTTTCCGCGATGTCCAGCGGCTCGGACCAGCGGCCTTCGGCATTGCGCTGGGCATAGTACATGGTCTGACCAAAATGGTCCCAGACGAGATGCAGCCGACCGGCGGCGTCGAACGTGGCGTGCGGATTGCGGGCGTGGGAGCGCTGGACTTCAGTGACAGGGACATCCAGGTTTTGGAAATCCGAAATGCCGGCTGGGCTGTCGGCTACGGCGTATTGCAGGCGGTAGAACATCCACGTCTTGCCGTTCGGGCCGGTTAGCAGCTGCACATTGCCAGGGGGCCAGCCATCGAGGGGCATTTTCAGCGGCCGTGGGGCGGACCATTCGCGGCCATCCTTGGAACTCCGCAGAAACATCCGGTACCCCCCCGTGTTGAGCTGGTCGATATCCAGTTGGTTGCTGAAGTAGACCACCCACAGGGTTCCTTCCTTGTCGGCATGGAGCGTGGGGCTGAGGCAAGTGTAGTTCTCATTGAAAAGTTGGGAATCGCTCGTCCCGGTCGGCTCGGACCAGGTGACCAAGTCGCCACTGCTGGCGAATTTCAATCCGCCGCTACCCGCCCAGGCGGCCAGCCAGCGGCCGTCCTTCATGGGGACGATGTTGGTGCAGGGTCCATACTGCGAATGAAAGCCGCGAAGATTAGTGAGTTCCCCCGTCAGCGGGCTGTCGAGGTTGACGAACAGGGAGTAGCTGGCTCCCGGCTTCAGATCGAGCGAAAACTTGCGCGGCTCCTTGAGCTGTGGATGGGCATATTCCAGCAGGGCGGGGCCAGGCTGCACGTTGTGGGTGGTGGTCTCGTTGCCATACGGCTGGCCGTTAATCGTGATGGTCCCACCCTTGGGAAGAAACTCGGTGTGAAAGCTAAATCCGGGAATCGGTTTGGCCGCGGCGGGGAGGTCTTTTGCGCGGGGACGAAAAGTGGCCGTGACTTGGACGGAGTGGACTTTGAATTTCCCTTTCCAGGTGCCGGCACTGAAATGAACGAGGCCGGTTCCCGGCTCAATCGGAAACTTTTTGGTCACATTGTCGCGGCCGACGGGCTTGCCGGTCGGCCAAAAGATGTATCCGATTCCCTTGCGGCTTTTGCCCTCTTCTCCCACCAAGGCCCAGCAATCGAACTGGCCCCCATATTGCGGCTCGAACTGCTCGATGTCGCAAGTGAATTCCAGGGACTCGAATTCCTGCCCCTTCTCGGCGGAAAGAGCGAACGACGCGTTGTTCTGGCGAATGTCATACGACTTGACGAGGATTGCCGCGCTCGCCAGGTTGAATTCGGCGGTGGGATGTTCGATGTCGAGAATGGTGACGCCGGGAATCGACGGGCCGGCTTCCGCGGGAAGCTCCTGAATCAGCCGGTCGATGGCCGGAGCATCGACGCTGGGGGTGGAGCCCATGCAGAGACTGGTCGTCAGGTGGATGCGCCGCCAGGACTCCAAGGCGTCCATCTGGTTGCCGTTGACTTGCTGCACATCCGCCAGTTCCCGCAGTGCCATCAGGGGAAAACGGAGTGAATTGTGGAAGTTAATGTCCTTTTCCACGGAGCTGACATCTTTACCCGCCTCAATGGCCGCGGCGATTCCGGCCCGCCGCTTTTCGGCGAGAGCATCCAGCGGTTCGTTCAAGATGTCGTGGGAGCGATAGACCCGCCGCAACGTCTTTTCGGCGGCGACCGGATCTTTCAAGTAATAGCGCTGAATCCGAGCAGTCAGCATGATGATCGCGGCCCGTTCCTGGAGGGCGTTTCCATTCCCGGTCGGCCAGTTGGTGGAACCGGGAAAATCCTTCTCGGGGCCCCGATCGAGAAGCGGATCCATGCGGTCGATGACGGCGGAATAGGCGGCGGCGGCCTCTTTCCATTGACTGCTGAGCTGGTAGGCGTGGCCGAGCCAGCGACCGTCGTCGATGGAGGCATTTTGGACTTGAAACAGCCGTCGATAGCAGCGTACCATCTGATCGTAGTCCCCTGCATAGAAAGCCGCCTGCCCCGCATTTCGCAGATTGGCCTGATCTTCCGGCGACAGTTCCGTAATTCTTTTGAGAGCCCGCTGGGACCGAAAGACGATTTCCTTATCGGTACTTTTCGAGGCAGCCCGCAGAGCCTCAACCGCCGCTCCACCCAACTCCACCAGCCGCTCTTCAGCGGTCTCTCGTTTGGCGAACTCGTCGCTACCCAGTTGCTCGATGAGCATTGGGACGGGGTCTTCCTTGACCGCATCCTGGCCGAACGACGCGGAGTAAGCCAACAGCAGAAGCAACACGGAGCAGGGACTCAACGCTGATTTCATCCTTCAGTCCCTTTAAGTCAAGCAATTCGTTGGAGATGCGCAAGAGGGGCGATATTGGCGTTCCCCATTGTGGTCCATCCGCGGGGATGAGGCCAGATGGAACGTGACCAGCAGAGGCTTGTTACGCATTAGTTACGACGCCCTGGAGCTGTAAAAGTTTCCTTCTTCTTCCGCGATTTGCCGCAATTCCAGATCCTCCAATCTCCTGTCACGTCACAGGCACGACCCTGGCCGGTAAAGAAGGAAACCGCTCCTTTGCCTCTCGCATCAAGGAACCAACCCATGTCGGCCGCGTTTCAACCTCGCTTCCCCGGAATCGGACTCATTCGGCGTTGGCTGCTGGTTGTGGGACTGCTGGCCGGAATGATAGCGCCCGCCTGGGCTAAAGAATCCGCGACCGCGGAGCTAGTTTCGGCGATGGCCACGCGCGGAGAACGTGCTGAACCGGCATGGCTTGAACTCGATCCTGTTGCCGAGCAACCCGCTGTGAGAATCTGGCTGACCGGCCCGCGTGGAGATCAGGCCAGCGAATGTTTTGTCATTACCCATGGGATGGGAGGGACAACATCGGGCGATTCGTTTCACCGTCTGGCGGCAATTTTGCACCACCAGTTTCCACGGGCAAGCGTGCTGCGCATCGATTGGAGCGAAAGGGCCTCGGTCAAGTTCGCGGGTTTCCCCGTGCCGTGGAAGGTTGCCGCAAGCATTGACGCCGTGGGTGACGAGGCCACCTTGGTGCTCAAGCAGTTGGGGATTGATTCACGGCGAACGACCTTCCTCGGTGAAAGCTTTGGAAACTGGGTGAACGCTCGGATTGCGTATCAGCTGGGGGGCGTGCATGCGATCCTGGCGCTCAACCCCGCCAGCGAATCCGGCGGCTATGCACCCCCCGATCTTCGCAAACTTGCGAGCCATAGCTGGGCGCTGCACACCTGGTCGGTGTTGGATACCACGCTGGAAATCGCTGATGGCGACTTCTGGCTGGAGACACCCGCGGACGCATCTCCCTTTGCCCAGCATGTCGCCGGCATCCGCTGGTTGACCGCGCGAATCGAAGCCGGCGACGATTCCTGGCTCCGCATGGACAAGCCGCTGCCCGCAAGGCGGGAGGGGCATTTTCGAGCTTCGGCCACGCTGCGGGGCGAGCTTTCGGAAAAGCA
The DNA here is from genome assembly GCA_964444865.1 of uncultured Pirellulaceae bacterium. Lineage (GTDB taxonomy): Bacteria > Planctomycetota > Planctomycetia > Pirellulales > Pirellulaceae > SXOA01. The sequence goes on from CAYUJE010000069.1 coordinate 20,823, forward strand.
GATGCCGCGAGAGCGTCCTCAAGTGACGGACCGGAAGGATGGCCCCACGAAATCACCCCCTGTCGATGTTGCGATCACCGCACCATGAAATGCATCGCTTCCGCCGCGATTACGAAAACTCATACTGGCCAATCACGACCGTAATATTGTCCCGGCCCCCCCGTTCCAAAGCCAAAGTGACAAGGTCATCACAGGCGAGCTGCGGTGAGCGGGCCGGCAGGACTGTGGCGAGGATTTCCCGGTCCGGAACCAGGTCCGACAAACCATCGGTGCAGAGCAGCAGCCGATCCCCTGATTCGAGGCGCAAAGGGCGGAACTCCACTGATACCGAGCGTCCTTCGCTGGACAAACAATTGGACAAGACGTGGTGATAGAGGCGAGCTTCCGCCGGCGACGCCCCGCTGGCCAGCATTTCCTCCGCCAGCGTATGGTCGCTGGTCAGTCGTTTGATTTCGGAACCGCGGATCAGGTAAGCCCGAGAGTCGCCGACGTGGGCGACAAAGCCCCTTTGCCCCAACGTGTAAGCGACCGTCAGAGTCGTCCCCATGCCAGCCGCCTCCGGCTGCAAGGCGACCCGGTCACGGAGGGCCTCGTTCAGCATGCGACCAAAAATCTGGAGCTGTCCCTCCATTTCTTCCTCGCCGGACCGCTCGTTGCCGGGTCCATGAATGAGCCACTTGTTGTCTCGCCCCCCTAGTTCCCAGGCAGCTTTGAGTGCCACGCGACTGGCAAGTTCACCAAAGGCTTCGCCCCCCATCCCATCGGCCACAACCAGCGCATAGGCTTCCTCTTGGGTCGGCGGCATTTCCTCTTCGGGCACGTTCGTCAGCAAGACTCGGCGGGAGCGAATCCGCTGAACAACGCCGTAATGGTCTTCGTTGTTTTTGCGAACCAAGCCGACATGCGACAAGGCTCCGAAGACTACGCGGATCTGAACCGGCGGCGGGCCAATGAAACTGGCGGCCGGGGCTTTCTCAGGGACAAATTCGTGAGTGTCGGTCGAACTGGGGGCGGGGGAATGCGGCAACATGGGAACATCGAGAAAGAGAATTATCGGCGAATGGACTTACAAGCCAACAAACAACCCTCGTAAAAAAATCTGATGTTACGTGATGACGTCTTGTAGGATGCGTAAGCAGACGACAGACGCCGCGATGGAGGTCCAGGCATCGATGGATGTTCCCGACCGATCGTAGCGAACTCGCATGCGGCGCAAACCCTTGATCCAGCTGATGGTTCTCTCCACGACCCACCGTACTCGGCCGAGGTGACTACCATGCTTGCTGTTGCGGTAGCGAATGTGCGGCTTGATCCCCAACCAGCGGAGTACGGTGCGTGTGGCTTCGCAGTCGAAGCCCGCGTCGGCATACAGGTTGTCTGGATGCGTGCGCGGCCGACCCGGCTTCCCAGCCACTTTCGGAAATTCCGCCACCGTGGGAAGAATCTCCAACTGGTCACTCCGATTAGCCGGGACCGCCCGAATCACCAGCGGCACTCCGTCGCGATCAACCAACAAGGTGAATTTCGTTCCCTTTTTGCGGCGATCTACGGGGCTGGGGCCCGTGGCGTCACCACCGCCAAACGCTCGAACATGAGTTGTATCGATCACGACTGTCTCCAGGTGCAATTGCTTCTCGTGATTCAGCATGGTCAGTAGCAACTGATGGAGTTGGCCCCAAATCCCCGCGACTTCCCAAGACTGCAATCGGGTGCGCGCGGTTTCGCCACAGCAGCCCATCTCAATTGGCACATCCTTCCAGCGGCAACCCGTCACCAGCACGAACCAAATGACTTTCAACACAGTTCGGTGAGCCGTCGTCGGCCGGCCCCCCTTGGGGCCCGATTCCTTGACCGGGGGCAACATCGGACAAGCCAATTCGTAGTACTTCTCCGGCATACATGCATCCGCCATGACTGTTCTCCTTGTGAAAGGGGCAGAACTCGGTCATGGACTGGCGCAAATGGCGTGCCAAAGCTGTGGAATCTCCGTTGCGGTTGTTTGTTTGCCTTT
>CAYUJE010000070.1:0-22636 GCA_964444865.1 uncultured Pirellulaceae bacterium
GGGCTCATCAAGGACGGGATTTCGAGATGGCCCGCATGGACGACGCCCATTGCACGCGCTGCCACGATTCGATTGCCGAACATCGCAAAGCTCCAGGTGCGGCGGGCGTTCCTCCCATCGTCAATGTCATGTCGTTTCAGCCTTCGTCATCGGAAGTTGATGCAGGTCATCCCACATTCCGCTCCTTGCAGTTGCAAGAAGACCCAGGCAATATCCGCTTCAGCCATCGTCTCCACATGACACGGGGCCAACTCTATCCCGGACAAATCGCTTCCCCAGGGAAAGAGTTGGTTCAGCTTGCCTGCGACTCCTGCCATCAGCCCGAAACAGCGACGGGAAACGGTGCTTACATGCGGCCCATCAAATACGAGCAGCACTGCCGCAGTTGCCATCCGCTGAACATGCCCGGCCAGCCGGAAGCCCTGGTGCCGCATGGGCTGAAGAGTAAACAACTGGGCGAAGTGGTCAAACGGCTGCTGGCCGAAAAAGCGAAGAAGCCACAGAAAAACATCCCTTCGAAACGGCTGATTCCCGGCAAGACACCCAGTAACAGTCGTGTCGATTATCCACGGCCGGCAAGAGATCTCATTGCCTCGCATGGGCTGGCAGAGCTTCGCCAAAACAAGTGTTCGCAGTGTCATGATTGGCAGGAGGAAAACTCGGCCGAAGTGATGCCGGCGAAGATTCCGGACGTGTGGCTTAGGTCGGCCCATTTCAATCACCAGAAGCATCAGAGTGCTGCCAAGTGCCAGGATTGTCACGTTCAGGCGGCCGCCACACTTCCCGCAGGTGGTATCCCTGGCAAGCTTGCGGACGACGACGAGGTGATGATTCCCAATATCGACAACTGCGCCCGCTGCCATGCCCCTCGCAACCAATCAACCGCCACCGGTGGAGCGAGATTCGACTGTGCCGAGTGCCACCGTTATCACTCAATGCCCCCGCAAGTGAAGCCCCTGGGAAGTGATGGACTGTCACGCCTCCAGCGGGCTGAAAACATTCCGTTCTCGGAGGCACTTTTCGTCAAACTCGTCGCCGACACTCATGCCAAATCGCTTCCGCCCAAGAAGCACTCCTTCGTCGGCACCCAAAGTTGCAGCGCTACGGGCTGTCACGGAGCTGTGAAAGGAAATGGCCCGGACGTGTCGTACACGCGGTTCACTTCCGAGGACCCTCATACGCGGGCTTTCCTTCTGCTCTACACCCAGCCGTCGCTGGACATCTATCGCCGACTGACGAATCAGCCGCAAGCGAAACTTGAAGATCAAGCGTACTTTGCATTCTTGCTGAAAAAGTGCGTTGGCTGCCACGCCACACCGCCAGCGCATACGAGCGGGCCCACCCAGCCGGAGAGTTACGCTGCAGGGGTCTCCTGTGAATCTTGCCACGGCCCAGCCGCGAGTTGGCAGCATACGCATTTCAACAAGCAGGCAAAACAATCCGCGGAGATGCTCAATCTGGCCGACCTCTCCGTGCGGGCAACCGCGTGTGCCGAATGTCATATCGGGCCGCAAGTCTCCGGCGAGCAAACCTATGACGTCAATCATGATTTGATTGCTTCCGGACATCCGCGGCTGACGTTCGAGTTCGAGGCTCAGCTTGCCAACTTGCCCGCGCACTGGAACGCAGCGAAGAACGTCAAATCGCACTTCGAAGCTTGGCGCACTGGCGAACTCGCCACCGCTACCCAGCAGGAAAAGCTCCATGCCAGCCGCGACGAGCATGAGTTCGCCAGCTTCCGCTGCTTCGATTGCCATCACGGTCTGACTGCAAATCCCACGTCAGGCCGTCTTTCTTTTCCTCCACGGACTGGCATCTCCCAAAACGTACGAACACGGTTGGCCGAACTTTCTCCCTCCCCAGAGGCCCAGGCCACGATGCTGCTCGAACTGCTCAAGCTCGCGGAAGGCCAACAAGCCGCAGGTTCTCCAGGAATAGGCTGGGAAGAGCATGTGCAGTTTTCGCTCGCACTTGCCGCCTATTGCGCGGACAATCCGCAAAACGCGGCATTGGCCAAAGACACCGAAACCCTCCAACAAATACTTTCCAAGTCTTTTCGCACGCTGCCACGAGATAAACAACTTACAAGCGAACCGTTCTTCATCGGTGGACCGTATGATTCACCGACAGGTTACGACGCCCACGAAGAACGGCTGAAACAAGTGCGAGAAAATATTCAGACGAGTTTGACGCCGCCATGATTGTTCAGGAACTTCACAAACTGCAGGCCAGGCACGGGTATCTCCCCCGGAAGGAGCTCGTTGCGCTGGGAGAGCGGCTGGCGGTTCCGCTGTATCGGATTCAGGAGGTGGTGAGCTTTTTTCCGCACTATCGCACGCAGCATCCTGCCGTATTGGAAATCCATGTCTGCCAGGATATGGCTTGCCATCTGCGAGGGTCGGCCGGAGTCCTTCAGGAACTGCGGGAAGCGACAATAGGTCGAGAAGGCCAGGTGCAGGTCTGCGGCACTTCCTGCCTTGGCCGCTGCGATCGGGCACCCGCGGCGAGAATCTATGAGCAATCCAAGGAGCACGCGGTCTACAACCTTCATCGCCGCAGCCCCCAGGAAATCGCCGCAGCCGCCAAGCTGCTTCTCTCCGCATCAACAACCCAGCCAGTTCAGAGCGACTCCGATCTCGCCTGGCAGCCGCCAAGCCAATCCTGGCAAATCGACATCTATTCCGAAGGACTGGCAACCGAACGCTACGCGTCCATTCGTTGGTTCATCCAGTCCAGCAAACTGCCGCAGACGGAAGCCATCGCTCCCGAAGCCAAGGCGACAGCCGTTCAAACGATCTTGGGGTCGCTGAAGACCGCCTGGCTACTCGGCCTCGGCGGTGCAGGGGGGCGGGCCTATAAGAAGTGGGAAGAGACGTTGAAGGAGCATCAGAAGCGAGGCGAAAAAGCCTACGTCGTCTGCAATGGGGACGAAAGCGAACCGGCGACATTCAAGGATCGAGAGCTATTTCTCCGCACACCCCACCTCGTGGTGGAAGGCGTCATTCTCGCGGGCCTTCTGCTCGGTGCGACGAAAGGATACATCTATATCCGCCACGAGTACGAAGAACAAATCGACGCCGTCCGGGCCGAAATCGCCGCAGCCGAGAAAGCCGGACTCTGCGGCGAGAACATCCTCGGCAGCGGCCTGAGCTTCCCCGTTGAAGTCTTCGTCAGTCCCGGCGGCTACATCTGCGGCGAGCAAACGGCACTGATCGAGGCAATCCAGGACCACCGGGCCGAGCCGCGCAACCGTCCGCCTGAGTTGCAAACCAACGGCCTCTGGGACATGCCGACGCTGCTCTCGAATGTGGAGACCTTTGCCTGGGTGCCGGCCATTGTTGTCCGCGATCAAGGAAAGTGGTTTCAGGAGCAAGGGCAGGAATGGAATCAGTGGACGCAGCTCACCGCGAAGCTGGCGGCTGACACCGGGGACAGGGGCTGGACCGAAGCGTTCGGCAAGGGAACGCACTTCAAGGGCCGCCGCTTCTTCTCCGTCTCCGGCGACGTCGAGCGGCCGGGGGCGTACGAAGTCCCGATTGGAATCACGCTGGGAGAATTGATCCAGACCTGCGGCGGCATGCGCGGCGGAGAAGAATTGAAAGCGGTTGCTCTCTCCGGCCCATCCGGTGGATTTCTGCCGCGATTCATCAAGTCCGAACATCTCTCGGCCAAAATTCGCAAAGTGCTTCCGGCTGAAATGAAAGAATTCGGCCTCTGCGAGTTGCAACTCGACATGAACCTGTTTCGGCAGTGGGGACTGATGCTCGGGGCGGGAATCACGATCTATGGCGAGTCGGCTGATTTGGTGGAGCAGGCTTACAGTGCCTCTCACTTCTACGCCCGCGAATCCTGCGGCAAGTGCGTCCCCTGCCGCATCGGCTCTACAAAAATCGCTCAAGTCGCTGGTCAGCTTCGAGAACGAAAGTTGACGCGCCAGCAAATCGACGAACTGTTCCAGAAAGACGGCCCACTCCTCGATTTGGCGGGAACGATGTCGTCCACCGCGATCTGCGGACTCGGTCAGATTGCCGCCAATCCGCTGATGAGTCTATTGAGGTATTTTCCCGAGGAAGCATACGCCTACGCAAAAACGTAGGATGGGAATCCAGTCCCGTCCGGACGGGACTGGAGTCCCATCCTACAAACCATTCAATTATGGCCGACGACCGCTATTTCGACGAGCAGGCCCAGCGTTGGGAAGAAGAGGGGCTCTTCGCGCGCGATCTTGATGGCCAACTCATCCGGGATGTCGCACCGGAGGCGAGCGATTATGGAAAAATGGTGGAGGTACTGATTGATGGGCAGTCTGTAGTCGTGCCGCGAGCGGTGCCGACGACCGATGCTCAGGGGAACATCCTCTTCGTCGATGCCTCCGGAAAGACGATTCCGCGACGGACGACCATTTACGATGCATTTCGCTTGCTTTGCGGTACGACGAACCCAGAGAAGACCCCGACGCTGCCGCTCATTCCAACGTTGTGCCACGCCGAGCACTTGCATCCGGTCGGCGTCTGCCGCGTCTGCTCCGTCGAGCTCGGTCGATTGGAAGATGACCCGAAAACCCCCGGCAAGAAAATCATTCGCGGTGGGGGCAAGCTGGTTCCCGCCTGCGTGCAGCCGGTGGAAGAGCGGATGGTCGTCAGCACGCTGCGGGCGAAGGACGAAAAATCGTCGGGACGCGTGAAGTCTGCTCTGCGTGTACTGCTGGAACTCTTGGCGAGCGAGCACTTGCCGGGGTCGGGAGTCTTTGGCGTCCCAGATTCTCCATCGGGAAATGCCACTGTCGCCAAAGACTCCCGACCCCCTGACGTCGCATCCGAAAAGAGCGACCTCGCTCGTCTCGTCGATTCCCTCGGCCCACAAATCAACCTCCAGCCGCAACGCCTGGCGTTCGAGCCGGCTCGGCAGCACAAGCGAGATGATTCCTCGCTCCTCATTCAGATCGATCACTCCGCGTGCATCCTCTGCGACCGTTGCTCCCGCTCGTGCACCGACGTGAAGCACAACTTCGTCATCGGCCGGACCGGCAAAGGTTTTGCCACGCGCATCGGCTTCGACCTGAACGACCCGATGGGAGATTCTTCCTGCGTCTCCTGCGGCGAATGCATGCTCGCCTGTCCCACCACTGCCCTTACCTTCCGCCAGCCGGTTGTCTCAGAATGGTACGAAGACGAAATCAAGAAACCGGGCCGATTCGCTGTGACCCCCGAGGAAATGGAAGCGAACCCTTTGCTCGCCACGCTACCATTTCGCTATCGCCAATGGAATCAAAGCTCGATTGTCCGCTGGCAGGTCACAGCCGGCGATGAACTCTGTGCACTGGGCGAACACGGCTCGACGGCGTTCATTCTGAACAAAGGCCAGTTTGTCGGCTGGAGGAGCGACCCGCGGCTGGCCAGGAAGAAGCCGCGAATGGGACTCACCGGCTTGCTCGCGTCCTTCTTCGAACCTAAGCGGGAAGAGGCAACCTTTGGCCCGCCCGATTTTGAGATGACCCAGGAAGACCTCATCCTCGGCGAGATGACCTGCCTCAATCATTACCCGCGGACGGCGACAGTTCGCGCCCTGACTGACGGCGAGGTCTACATCATCCGCCGCAATGTCCTGTTCACCTTGCAGCGGAGCCCCGCGGCCAGGCGGCAGCTAGAGGGCGTCTATCGCCAGCGGGCAATTACCAGCCATTTGCGCAAAGTCTCGTTCTTCGCATCGCTTACCCAAGAAGAGCGGCAGGTCTGCCAGGATTTCCTGAAAGACCGCGTGACACTCCTGCATTTGGAGCCCGGCCAGACCGTGTTTCGCCAGGGAGAGTCCGCCGACGCGTTTTATATGGTTCGGATCGGTCACGTTAAAGTCTCGATGACTCAGGAAGGGAGCGAGCGCGTACTCACGTACCTCGGCCCCGACAAACATTTTGGCGAAATCGGCCTTGTCGCCGATTGGCCCGAAGTCGCCTCGGAGTTTTCCACCGGCCTGTCCAGCCGTCGCACGGCCAACTGCACCGCGCTCGACGACGTCGAAATTGTACGCATCGGCAAGGATGACTTCCGCCAACTGTTGTTGCGAGTTTCCAAGCTGAAGCAGCAAGTAATGACGGAAGCACGCCGTTCGCTGGCGAAGCAGATCCAACCGGAAACCAACGCACGCCCCTCCAGCCCGTACCTGGCGGAATTTCTCGACCAGGGACTCTACAACGCCCAAAAGCTCCTCGTCCTGGACCTGGAAGCCTGCACTCGCTGCGACGAATGCACCAAGGCTTGCGCCGACACGCACGGCGGCGTCACCCGTCTCATCCGCGATGGCTTGCGGTTTGACAAGTGGCTCGTCGCCTCCGCCTGCCGCAGTTGCACCGATCCCTACTGCCTGGTCGGGTGCCCGGTCGATGCCATCCACCGCCCGGCGGATCGCAAGGAGATTCAGATCGAAAGCCACTGCATTGGCTGCGGGCTTTGTGCGGCGAACTGCCCCTACGGCAACATCAACATGCACCAGGAAGAGGACGGCCCCATTCTTCGCAGTCGAGCCACCATGTGCGACCTCTGCCATGACATCGTCGAGCCCGACGAAGAAGTAAGCTGCGTCTTCGCCTGCCCGCACAACGCAGCATTTCGAATGAGCGGAGGGGAGTTGCTGGAGCGGGTCCAGCCAACTACGTAACCCGAAGCCCTGCCCAAATTCGGGCTTACTTCGGCAGCAGGGCCAGCACAGCGGCACTCGGCCGTGGGATGACGTGGCTGGCGATGAGCTTGCCGAGCCCTTGCACTTTGGCAGTGCCGGATTCAATGGCGGCCTTAACGGCGGCAACGTCCCCCTTCACGATGACCGTGATGTAACCGCCGCCAAGCTTTTCCTTGCCCAACACTTCCACGTTCGCGGCTTTGCAGGCGCTGTCGATGGCTTCGAACACGGCGGTGAAGCCTTGCGTCTCGATGAAGCCCAGGGCAAAGGAGTTGGTATCGGCCACGGCAGGTTCCTTACGATTCGTTGAGCTGGAATTCGCGGGTCCGGGGATGTTCTCTCCCGGCGTTTTGACCACGGGTTGCTGGATCAGCGGACTGGTTTCGGGGGGGCTCTTCAGGGCGGCCCAGGCCCGGTCGTCCGGGCGGTTAATGATGGTGGAGACCGGCTTCCCCTGCATCTTTTCGGCAGAGGCCATGCCGGCCTCAATCGCGGCTGTCACGTTCGCCACACTTCCCTGTATTTTCAGCACCACGCCGTAGAAGTCGTTGGACTCCGTCTGCAGCAGCGTGATATCCCCAGCCTTGTCCATGCAGTCCAAAGCGACCATGGCCGGCGTAAAACCGGTAACTTCCAGGATGCCAAGGGCTTGATGCACGGGAATTGGGGGAAAAGGGAGCGAGAAACGAGCGAGTCACCTGCCAGTATAGCTTACGCATCTTGCCAAGGTAGGCCGCTTTCGCAATCCGCTTTAGTAGTCCGCTCACTCCGTAAGCGGACAACCTTCGCACGACTCCGGTAGTTATATAAGGAGCATTTCGAAGGCGTTTTGAACGCCAATATTTATTTCCGTGGTGCAAAAGTCGCCCTATTCGTTGTCGCAAGTCTTGATACAGCAGGGACTTGCCGCAAGTCATCCGCCGACTTTTGCACTGCCATCCTCCTTGAAAGTGGGGGTCGGGCCCATTGTTCACCTGCCAAATGAATTGTCGCATCTTGAGAAGGATTCTATGAGACTCGAGGCTGTTCTGAATTCTGTGTCAGCCGGTTTTTGATGGTTTTAGGTAAATTCCTTGGGCATTCGGCCTTCAAACAGGATGGCGAAGTGGTTGAGGGAGTCTATCCAGTTGCGAATGGGCTTGGTCCATTTCTTGGATGCTTCGTTGATGGCCATGTAGATCAGCTTCAGGGCCGAGTCGCGGTTGGGGTATTGCTTGCGGTTGCGAGCGAACTTGCGAATGGCGCTGTTCACGGACTCGATCGCGTTGGTGGCGTAGACGGCTTTGCGAATTGGCACCGGCAGCTCGAATATCGAAGTGATGTGTGGCCATTTCCATCGCCACTGTTTGGAAATCGTCGGATATTTCTCGTCCCACTTTGAGGAAAAGTTCTCGAGTTCTTGTTCGGCTTCCAGCTCACTGGCAGCCTGATAAATCTTCTTCAGGTCGGTCAGACACGACAGCCAAAACTTGGCTCCCTCGCCGACGAACCCAAAGCGAAGGACGAGCCGGCCAAGGAAGCAGCCAAGGAATCCAAATGAAAACAAGCTCGCGCTGGCGAAGCGCGAGCCTGAATTCGAGCGAGGTAAATTCACCAGCCGCTGCCTATTCTCCGATCAGCAGTTGGGGGACTTTGTTGCTGGTCTCAAGTTGGGCCTTGCGGAACTGCTTGCCGATGGAGGATGTGGCTTGTTCCCGCTCTTCCTGGCTGATGCCGGAGAGGGCCTCCAAAGCTCCGCTGTCACCCATCGGCGAAGCTTCTTCGATAAGCTGTGCCAGTTCGTGGTTGGCTGGTAGTGGTTCAACCGAGGCGACGGTCGCAGGTTCACTCTCGGCCAGGTTCTTGGGATCGAACAGGTCGAGCTGGCCTTCCTCGCCGGTTGACGCGACAGCATAATTGCCGTCCAGCAGCCGCTTCTCCTTGATGTTGCCGGTGCCGTCGTCGAAACGGACGCCAATTGGATACGCGCCGGTCAATTCTTTCGACTCTCCGGCGGGAACGAGCAACGTCTGGGTTCCTTGAACGAACCGGAAATCGGAAGGGTTGTGGGAGTTGTCGATTGTGGCCTTGTAGGTCTTACGATACAGCTCCCAGCCCTGCTCCGTGGCGGTGAATTCGTAGGTGCCGGACGTCACCTGGTATTTCGCGGTTTCCCCTGTTCCCTTATCAAAGCTGACCGTCCCCGCGGCCGCTCCGCGAAAGGCCTGAAAATAGGCGGGCTCCAGCGAATAGGTTTTTCCGTCCACCATGAAGCCGACCAAGGCATCGGCTTTGTTGACGAGCACGATGCCGCTGGTCACGCCGGCGGAGGAATTTTTGACCGCGGGACCAATCGCCTGCGGCATTCCCATCGCTTCCAGAACGCTGCCGGTCGTGATGGAAGTGGGACCAGCATAAGGGGGCTGCGGACCGCGCTCCCCCATTGGCGGGCCGGCGAGGACCGCCCCATTTCCCATCGGAGCGACGGCTCCGGGGGGCAGCATGCCGGGGACGCGGACGATGACGGTCGGTCCTGACGGCACTTGCCGCACACCGGGCTGGGCCCGCTGCAGAATGCCCGCGAGCAACTGGGCACGAATCAAACCGTTGACGGCTTGGGTCAGGTTGTTGATTTGCGCCCGAGCCGCATTCAGGCCATTGGCGAGCTGCTGGATTTGCTGGGCCTGCTGGGCATTCTGCTGCGCGAGCTGGTTGATTTGCTGCCCCTGCTGGGCGATTTGCTGCTGCTGCTGGTTGATGGCGTTGGTCAGGCCCTGAATCTGCTGGTTCTGCTGGGCAATCTGTTGCTGCTGCTGGTTGACCGAATTCGTGAGACTGCTGACCTGGCCTTTGAGGTCATTGATGGACTTGTTCGCGTCTTGCAGTTGCTTTTGGGTGAGATCGTTGCTCTTGGCCAGCTCGTCCACTTTCTGATTCACCGCGGCCATCGCCCCCAGTGCTTCCGCCGCCTTGGGATCGACACCCTTGCCTTCCAGCGCTTTGCTTACATCTTCGGGCTTGCCGGACTCAATGGCCTTTTGCACCGCGTCCTTGTCGTCTTGGGGAAGTTTCGGCAGCAGGCCGTCCACGGAACTCTTCACGGAATCGCCGGTTAGCTTGTTTTGCAGCGCCTGCGTCTTGAACTTCTGCGTCTGCTTGTCGTTCAAGTCAGAGATTTTGTCGATTTCCTTGCGGGTGAGTGGATGCACCGCGGGAGCAGCCGGCTCATTCTTGCTCGGCTTGGTGGGGGCGGAGGGAACCGGGTTTGTCGGGAGCGCACCGGGCTTCGCGGGACGCGCCCCTTCCGGCAGAACCCGGTAGCCGGGCGTGGAACCCGGACGGGTCGGTTTGGGCATGCGGCGGTTCGAGGGAGGGGTCGGCGATTGTTGAGGACCGGGACTAGGAAGGGAGTTTCGCGGCGGAGTCGGTGGAGAATAGGGGGGATGGTAGGTAGGAGGCGTGTAGCCAGGGTTGTACCCGCCATAGCCGGGATCATACGGCTCATAGGACCTCTCCACCGGTCCGGGGTCCGGGTCGAATCCAGGACTTATAATCGGGTCGAGCAGTTGCCCGAGGCCTCCAAAATCAATCGGGTCATAGCCGCCGCCGCCATAACCCGGGTCGTACCCTCCATATCCGCCGTCCATTCCCATGCCGTCCCCGCGTGCCGGAACCGTGCCGGCGACGAGTGACGCGACGAGTAGTAGGACCAGGCCCCGTTTGGCAATCGATTTGCATCGGGGTCCGCTGGTGCGCCAAGGGATTCGCCCGGCACGCCGCAAGGCTTGAGAAACTTGTGAGCAAAACGACCCAAGGGAAATCTTCATGGCAATATTCCTTAAGCGAAGGGAGACCTTTCCGACCGGCAAAAGTCCGGGCGTCTCTCCTTCATTGCCAGAATGAAGATTAGGCGGCCAAGAAAATTGAAAAAACCTGAGGCTTCGCCAAGAGGGGTACGTGGGAGCTAGATCGATTCGATATGCAGCCCGCGCTTACGACGTTCAATGCTTTCGCGAACAAGAATGCCTCGCGAATGCCGCGTGTTTCTCCCGAGCCGACGATGATCGTGGTGCCGGCGATGCCGTATTGAAACGCGAAGCCATAAAGAAGCAGTGCGGAGGCGAGCAGGCTGAGGTAGAAGTACTTCATCGTCGATTCCGCCGAAGGGCGGTCGCGACGGCCAAGGAAGAGCAGGACGTGCGTGGGGATGGAAATGAGCTCCAGGCCCAGGAAGAGCAGCGTCAGCTCATTGGCACTGACCGAAATCACCGATTCAGAGTTGACAACAGTCGCGACTCTTCACCGACTAAACTATCTCGACTTGAGCACGAACCAAATCACTAATAATGGAATGGCGCGGCTTTCAAGTCTGAACCGTTTAGAGACCGTGCTCCTTGACCACACACTTGTCACCGACGAAGGGCTAGAAGTGCTTCAGGAGCTGTCAAGCCTCAAGCGGCTTGGACTTGATTATTCGCCCGTTGGTGACTTCTGGATGTCCTTCATTGCCACTCTAATTGAACTTCGGGAGTTAAACCTCTCTAAATCAAGAATGACGGACAGCGGGATTTGCTTGTTGGCTTCCTTGCCCTCCAAGCAAGAGCTCGATCTTGGCTGTACTGCGGTTACGGATTCATGTGTGGCAAGCCTAACAGGCATGCCAACATTGCGCAAGCGTGGACTCTTTGGTACTATGGTCAGCGATATTGGCCTTAGGGAATTGTCACAAGCCACACATCTGCAGCACGTCGAGGTTGGGAAGTCTCACGTAACCGAACATGGCGTTTCGATGTTCCAGTCGGCGCTGCCACACAGCTCTTTGGAGACATAGGACTGAAAGAGCGGCACTGGCTTCTTCAATCTCCCCTGCAAAAAAGGCCAGCCACCAAAAAGGGGGCTGGCTGACAGAATGTGGTCCGCTGACTACGTACACGGAGTGTGCTGCCGACTCTATTGCTGCTACGGCTACGGCTACGGCTGCGGCGGGGCGATCAGCGAGCCGGTTTCTTCCGTGGCGGTGATTGAAATCGCCGCGTCGCTGTCGCTGCCGGCGGTGGGATCGGCGACCAAGTCGAGGTGGGCGGCGGCGAAGGGGGCGAACAGTTCGCCCGTTTCTTCATCGCTCGGCTGGGCGGCGAGAGACGGTTCCTGAGTAGCGGGGATGGCGGCGGCGGTGAACAAGTCGAGCGTGCCGTCCGCGGCCCCGGTGCCGACTTTGAAGCTGCCGGTGAAGAGCCGCTTCTCGTGCGTCTGGCCGTTGCCGTTGTCAAAGCGGAGAGCATGGGCATAGGGGCTGCTGAATTCCTTCACTTCGCCGGAAGCGAGTGAGACCGTTTGCGAGCCGAGGACGAACTGGAACGGGCTGGGGTTGCCGCTGTTGTCGATGGTTGTCTTGTAGGTCTGGCGATAAAGCTCCCAGCCGTTGTCGGTGGCGGTGAATTCGTACGTCCCCGCGGTGATGGAGTACTGGGCATTTTGGCCGTTCCCCTTGTCGAAGGTGATGGTCGCCTGTTGCAGGTCGCCAAAAGCCTGGAAGAAGCTCGGCTTCATGTTGAAGGTTTCCGTCTCGACGACGAAGCTGACGTCCACATCCGCCTTGTTGATCAGCACGATGCCCCGGTCGATGGGAAGCTTGGAATCGGCGACCGCTTCACCCTTTGCGACGGCAATGCCGGCGGCTTGCCAGACGTTGCCGGTGGAGATGTCCGAAGGGCCGGAGTACGGCAGGCGGCCAGACTGAGCAGTGCCGAGACGCGGGCCTTGCAGCACCGCGCCGGGGCCGATGGGAGTGACGGTGCCGGCCGGCATATTCGGCATCCGGACGATGACCGTGCCGCCGCCGGCGGGAACGCGGCGCTGGCCGGGGCGAGCCAGCCGGAGCAGATCGACCAGCAAGCGATTACGATTGAGCTGGTTCACCTGTTGGATGAGCCGATTGATGGCCGCGTTCTGCCGGGCGACCTGGTTGATGAGCTGCTGGTTGATTTGAGCCTGGCGGGCAAGGGCCTGGTTCTGCGCGTTGATTTGCTGCTGGAGTTGATTCACCTGATTCGAGAGCGCCTGCAACTGCGCGGCACTGGCGGCTTGCTGGGCGGCGAGGGCATTGATCTGCTGATTGGTTTGGGCCAGCGATTCGAGACTGCTCTTGAGAGCGGGGTCGATGTCCTTTCCTTCCAGGAGCTTCTTCACGTCCTCGGGCTTGCCAGAATCGACGGCCTGTTTCAGGTCGGCCCGCTCCTTGTCGGTGAGAGCTTCCTGCAGCGACTTGAGGGCTAGCGATGTCAGCTCCCGCGTGCCGCGGCCATCCTTGAGGTTGTTCAGCTCATCGCGGGTGAGCACCGTCGTGGCGTGCGACAGGTTATCAATCTGCTTCTGGGTGATAGGGGTGACGCTGAGGCCCAGGATGGGGTTTTTGGCCAGTTTGATCGCCGGTGCGGCAGCCACATTGCGAGGTGCAACGTTTCGCGGAATGGCCGGAGCCTGCGGCTGATAGTTCGGCTGTTCGTAGTAGGGCTCGTAGGCCGGCTCATCGTAATAGTCGTCGTCCTGCGGGATGTTGCGAAGGATGCCTTCCACCAGCGGGACCCAGTCAAACCCGCCGCCGCCATATCCGCCCCCGCCCATGCCATGGTCGTCTCCGCGTCCGGCGACGGGGAGAAGGAAGGAGGCCATCAGGACCAGAGAAACAGTTTGTAAGCGGGCGTTCATGGCGGTATCCTTTGGGGAAGGGAGTGAGTGGGTCAGTAGCCATGTATTGCCGTTTGTTGGCGGAAGCGGACAAATATTTTCCAATAAAGGGGTCGGGAAGGGTTTTCGCCCTGAAAAACAAGGCACTGCCGAGAATCTCCGCGGCGAAAACTCTTCACGCCCCCTTCCCCAATATGCCCGACCAAGAACCAGACTGGCCGAATCTCCTCCGCGGCCTGCGGGACGCCCAGCCCTGGGCGGTGGAGCAGTTTTTCGCCGACTATGCCGCCGCGCTGGAAAGTCTTGCCGCCAAACACCTTTCCTCGCCGATCCGCCGCCGAGTGGGGCCGGAAGACATTGTCCAGTCCGCCTGCCGCACCTTCTTTCGCCGGGCCCGGGAGGGGCAGTTCCAACTGGATGACAGCGAGAGCCTGTGGCGGCTTTTGACCGTCATTACGATGGCCAAGGTCCGGGAGCAGACCCGTTTTCACCTGCGGCAGCGGCGGAGCCTGAAGGGGGAGGCCCACCTGGACAGCTCGGTCGATGGCCGCCCCGCGTTCACCCCCGCGGGCGACGACGTCAGCCCCGAAGCCGCCGCCGAATTCAGCGAACAGTTCCAACTCCTGCTCGGTTCTCTCGATGCCGAGGAACAGCAGGTCGTCGACCTCAAGCTCCAGCAATTCACCAACGACGAAGTTGCAGAGCGCCTCGGCTGCAGCGAGCGAACTGTCCGCCGGCTGATGAAGAAAATCCAGGCCCGCCTGAGCGAGCTGTTTGACGTGGGGGAAGTATAGACCGCTGGGTTTGCCGCTGCGAATCCCGGTCGCGTAGAATTTGGTTGCGGTGTCATGGAGTTGCGTAGCGCCCATGAGAACCTTCATGCTGACCGCCGACGAGCCACAACTGGACAATCCTGCGCCGCCGACGCTCAACACGCGGAAGCTGGTCATGGCTTTGCATGAGCTGGCCACGCGGTCGCAAAAGATGTTTGGCCCGTCTGTGACGATTGAAAGCATGCATGATCCGGACGATCCCCAAAGCCGGAAGATAGTCTTTCACGTGACTGCCAGCGGTGATTCTGACCGCCAGTTCCACGGAATTGCGGCTGAGCATCATGCCGCGGGAGTGCGCGGCAGGAAATCTTTTTAGCTTTGTCCGCTTGCTGACACCAACGGCAATAGAGATAGTGCCTGGACCCCCCATTTCCTGGGTGGCACGCCCCTTAGTCCCGCAGGTCTATCTCTCATGCCCACCATCGACGAAGACGCCCGCAGACGCTTCGAGGCGGCCTGGCAAACCCACCAGAAGCCGCGGATCGAGGATTATCTGCCACCGGCGGATGCGGCAACCTATCTGCCGACGCTGGAAGAGCTGATTTACATCGAGCTGGAGTTGGCGTGGAAGCGGTGCGGCAAGGACGGGGGTGGGCCGTTGGTGGAGGGGTACTGGGAGCTGTTTGAGGAGCTCCAGGAATCACGCGAGTTGTCCTTGCGGCTCATCAAGGCGGAATATGAAGTGCGGCAGGACTTTGGGGATTTGCCGTCCATCGAGGAATATCGCCGCCGATTCCCGAAGTGGATCGTCACCGGCCGGGAGTTGACGGACGCGCACAAAGCTCCCGCTCTGCCGGCCAACCTGGTGCAGAGCCTGCCGGCCGCGGGGCATGTGCTGGTGGAAACAATCGCTACGGCGGATCGCAAGTCGTCGCGATACACGCTTTCACGGCTGCACGCCGAAGGAGGCCTGGGGCGCATTTGGGTCGCTCATGACGTCAATCTCAATCGCGACGTGGCTCTCAAGGAAATCAAGCCGGAGACGACGACCCATCCGGAGGTCTGGCAGCGGTTCCTCAAGGAGGCCCAGATTGCCGGGCAGCTTGAGCATCCGAACATCGTGCCGGTCTATGAGCTGGCTCGCCGCCCCGAAGACGATCAGCCGTTCTACACGATGCGGCTCGTGCGGGGAGAGACGCTCCGCGACCGGATCCGCGATTATCACGAGCGGAAACGGGGCGGAATTGCCGACCCACTCGAATTGCCGCGGCTGTTGACGGCCTTTGTCAGCATTTGCAACGCCATCTCGTTCGCGCATTCCAAGGGGGTCATCCATCGGGATCTCAAGCCGGAGAATGTCGTGCTGGGGGCCTTTGGCGAGGTGCTGGTTCTCGACTGGGGGCTTGCGAAACTTCAGTCCGAAAAGGAGGAAGCGACCCTGCAGCCGGTGGACATCACGGCTTCGGCGAACGTTCACGCGACGAAGGCGGGGCAAGTGCTCGGAACGCCCGCTTATATGTCGCCGGAGCAGGCCGCCGGACGCATCAGCAAGATGGACGCCCGGACCGACATTTATGGTCTCGGCGCGATCCTGTTTGAAACGCTCGCCGGCAAACCGCCGCACGAAGGGCCGGACATATCGGAACTGCTCAGCCAGATTGTGCTCGCGCCGACTCCCATTGTCCGTGCGGTCGACGCCAAGATTCATCCCGCGCTGGGTGCCATCTGTGCCAAGGCGATGGAACGGAGCCAGGACGACCGCTATCCCACCGCCAGCGCATTGGCAGACGACGTGCAGCGGTTCCTGGCGGATGAACCGGTTTCCGTTTATCGCGCTCCGCTGCTCGACCGGGCGGCGAGGTTTTTGCGGCGGCATCGAACGATGGCGCTGTCCGGGGCGGCCTCGCTGTTGCTCGTGGCGATTGTCGCGTCGGTCGCGGCGCTGCTCATCAATGAACAGAAACGGCTGGTCACTAAGGCGAAAGAGAATGAAGAGTCGGCCCATAGCGAAACCAAAGGGGCCTTGGCGCGTGAGGCGAAGGCTTTGAAGGCTAGCGAGCGGGAACTGCTCAAGGCGAATGCCAACCGCCTGGCGTCGCAGTCGCAGGAAGTTTTTGAAGCCCAGCCGCAGCGGGCCCTGCTGATGGCGGTGCAAGCGGCCGAATTGTGCCAGCAGGCAAAGGAGCAGGAGCAGCCGTTGGTGCGGCAGGCATTGCTTGATCATCTCTCGCGCGTCGGCGGACGGGTGCTGGGACCGATCACCGGCACCAATAGCAAGCCGCTGGAACTAGATCTTGCGGCGATGAGCCCCGATGGAAAACTCGTCGCTGCGGCGAGCGCATGGCGGCGGCATTCAGAGGGACAGGATCCATCGGGGAGCAAGGATGTTTTCCTTTGGAGTCTGTCGAGTGACGCTCCGCCGAAGGCCATCAAGCTGGCTGGTCCCAAGCGGGAAATCGCGACTCTCAGTTTCAGTCCGGATGGCAAGTTGCTGGCCGCGGCGTGCAACGACGGCCATGTCTATCTGTGGAAAACAGTTTCGCCATTCACGATAGAACCAGCCGCTACGCTTCCCATCCCACCCAGTCCGCCGAACCTGCATCCCGACGATCCTATCGGTTTTCCGGAGGCCAAGAACGTGATCTTTAGCGGCGATGGCCGGTGGCTCGCCGCCTTCTATCGCGCGGGGCAAGTCCGCGTTTGGAAACTGAACGACGGACTGCCGGAGAAGGAGCCGTGGCTGGCCGCGTTTCCACCGGAAGCAGGGCGGATCGGGACGTTTCAGATCCCGCTGCCACTGTTCTTCTTCACGCCGGACCAGAAGCGCGTGCTTACCGTTGGACTGGGGGAAGAATGGATGCTGCATGTCTGGAATCTGTCGCAAAAATCAGCGAGCGCGATGCCCGAAAAAAGCGTTCCGCTCGGCAAGCAGATCATCCGCTCGCACGCGTTGAGTCCGCTGGGGGACAAGTTGGCGGTCGGCAATATGGCGGGGGAGGTCCGCGTCTATTCCATGAGTCCCGACGGTGTACCCGGGGAACCGCTCGTCCTGCGTAATCAGCCGGGGAACAAGCTCGACTACAACGACGTGGAAGGGCTGGCCTTCTCCGCCGATGGAAAGTGGCTCGTCTCCAGCGCCGCAGCCGACCTGCGGCTGTGGAATTTGGAAGAGGCGAATAAGGGGACACCGCCCCAGCCGCATGGCGTTTTTCCCCCTGGGCGGCGACTGACAATGGACCCGCAAGGGACGTGGTTCGCCCTGAGTGGCGATTCGGTTGCCGGTGGCGTGAGCGAGGGGCGGGGGATTTTTCTGCACGACCTGCCGCTACTGACGGCGAATGTGCAGGAGAGTCCGTTCACCATGCACGTCGCGGGCTCGTCCTTGTGGGTCCAGGGAAAGGACGGCCGCAAGGAGGGGCGGCTGCTGGTCAGCGGGCCCCGCTCCGCCGAAACACGGCCCGGCATCACCCGGCTCCGCGGCCATCAGGGAATGGTCGTTTCGCTCGCCGCCGATCAACAGGGCCAAACGTTCGTCAGCGGCGGGCGGGACGGCATGCTCCGGGTCTGGGATGTGCGGCAGCCGGAGGCATTCATCATTCCCAAACTCGTGCCGCAGCAATGGGGACTGAAGGAAGGAGTGTATGCTCCGCAGGGAGCGGGGATGATGCTCGCCACGGTTCCGATGGAAAACGACAAATCGCAAGTGACGCTGTGGGATCTCAAGAACGAAATCGCTCAGCCCGATATCCGCCTGCTCGAGGGTTTCGATAAGTCGCGGTCGCCAGCGCTGGGCGTGAGCGAAGACGGCAAATGGATCGTCCGCACGGCTGAGAATCACGATGTCCTACTGTGGGATCTCACGCGGACCGCGCCGACACCACCGCGAAGACTCCCAAATCTGCCCGGCTATCTGTTCGACCAGCCCACCTTTCGCCAGCCGCTGCAAATGAGCGGGGGCCGCCGCTGGGTCGTGGGCGCGATTCAGTCGCCAGCGGGCGGCAAGTCTGGCAAGAAGGTCGTGGTGTGGGACGTTGACGCCGCGGATTCACTGGCCTCGCGGCGGACTTTTGACTGGCAAGGGGATCCCAGCCTGATCGTGCTCAGTCCCCGAGGGAACTGGCTGGCGATGGCGGCGGAGAGGGGCCCACTCTTGCTGCATTCCCTTACGACAACAACAGCCCAGGTGATCCAGGTTCCGGTGCCCAAGGACAGTGTATTCAGTTTGCAATTCTCCGCCGATGACCAGCGGCTTTATATCGGCTGCGCTTCGGGAAGATTTCTGATCTGGGACACGACGACGCGAAAGATTAAGGCAGAATTGGTTGCCCACGCGAATCCGGCAATCAGCATGCTCCTTAGCGGCGACGGCAAGCAAGCTTTCACCGTCGCCGCGAACGAATCGCCCCGCATGTGGAAGCTCGAAAACGGCAAACCGGTTAGCAATATTCTGCTGCCGCTGGAAGATTCTCCGGCCGGCGACCTGGCCATCAGCCCCAGCGGTCGCTGGCTGGTGATGGCCGGCGGCAACAATCAGCCGGCGGTCGTTTGGGACTTGCACGCGGCCGACATTTCCCACAGCAGCGTGCGCCTCTTCCGCCGCTGGATGCCGGGAGATCTCGTTGCGGGACACGTCCGCTTTACCTCCGACAGCAAACAACTCATCACCATCGGCCCGACTGGCGCGCGCTACTGGCCGCTGGAAATGGACGACCTGATCCGGCTGGCGAAAGCGGCCGCTGGGCGGTCGATGACGGCAGCAGAGAAGTTGGAACTCCGACTTTAGCCATGCCCGCACTTCTCGCCGGCCTATAACTGCGATGACCCAGGATTCTCGGATACCGGCGGGGCTGGTTAATGGTCCCTCAAGGAGATCCGAAGGATGAGTCATTCCAAGGTTGAAGCGTCGCAGAAACGGCGGGTGATTTCTGAAGAGTTTAAACAGGATGCGGTTCGGCTCGTGGTCAGCGAGAACTACACGATTGCGGCCGCGGCGAAGGCGGTGGGCGTGGGCGAGCAGAGCCTGCGGAAGTGGCATGCTCGCTTGACTCCCAAGCCCGAGCCATACGGCGAGAGCTGCGGCGGGCCGAGATGGAACGTGAAATCCTAGAAACGCCACGGCGTATTTCGCGAAGGAGTCGCTGTGAAAGACGCTTGGATTCACGAACATCGCGACTCGTTCCCCGTGGCTGTGCAGTGTGAGGTGCTGGAGGTTTCGGCCTCGGGCTACTACGACTGGCTGGATCGTCCGGCTAGTCCCCGGGCGAAGCGTCACGAGCAGATTCAAGCCGCGGTGCGGCAAGTTCATGCCGAGTCGTACGGCATCTACGGGAGTCTCAAGATCGCCAACCAGCTGCGCGAGCGGCCCGATCTGGAGTGGGCCTGCCGCAACACGGTGGCCCAGGCGATGCGGGAATTGGGTTTGAAAAGCCGCATCGCCAAGGCCTTCACGCCCACCACGACGCAGTCCGATCCGAGCAAGCAGTCGGCGCCCAACCTGCTCGCCCAAGACTTCACGGCCACGGCTCCCAACCGCAAGTGAGTGACCGACATCACCTACCTGGCCACCGCGGAGGGCTGGGTTTACCTGGCCGTCGTGCTGGACCTGTTCAGCCGCAAGGTCGTGGGTTGGGCGTTGAGCCCGTCCCAGGCAACGGAGTTGGTCAGCGAAGCTCTTCGCCACGCCTTGGAAGCGCGGCGGCCCGAGGGGCGAGACTTGCTCCATCATAGTGACCACGGTTGCCAGTACACGAGTGACGCCTATCAGCAGACTTTGCAGACTCTAGGCATTCAATGTTCTATGAGCCGCACCGGCTGCTGCTATGATAACGCCGTGATGGAACAATTCTTCTGGTCCCTCAAACACGAGTGGACCCATCACGAGAACTTTCAAAACCTGGCAGACGCGCGACTCAGCGTGTTCCGCTACATCGAAACCTCTTACAATTCCGAGCGCCTCCACCAGACGCTCGACTACCTGTCCCCTAATCAATTCGAAGCCGAACACGCCCCGGCAGCAGCGGCGTAAACTGCCCCCCCGCCGGTATCCGAGAATCCTGGGTCAGCGCACTACACCGTTAAGTGCAAATGCTAGGTTGTGAATGTCTCCTTTATCGGCCTTCGCCAAGTCCGCCTTCGTGTAGTGTACATCGATGTCAAATTCTTCAAGGAGTGCCCGCGCTCCGACGCTCCACTCATCCCAAGCATTCTTCATGACGAGGTGGTGGCCGTGGATCGCGCTTTCAAATAGCAGCGGTACCCCGTCCTTGAGGCGCTGCTTGTTGACTTGCTTAAGCTTCTCGATCAGTTCTGGTGGAGTGGTTCGCCCTGAAATTTTCGCGTACAGATTGCACTAGCTCAGGTTATGCACGAGAACCGCATGCTCGCCGACCCCGCGCAGCGTAAGACGCAGCGCGCGAATCGCCGCAAATGGGAGCGAACCCGTGCGAACGAAGTGGCGAGGGAAGAAATGCCGGCCCAAGAAACGACAAAAGCCCGAAGCTGTTGGCAGCTACGGGCTTAAGCGATGTGTTGCGGGTGGGTGCAACGTCAAACATAGAGCGGAGGGCACGAGACTCGTTGCCACGGTTTTCCGCATGTCGTTGCTGGGCTTCATGATGAAGAGTTTCCCCAATCGCCCCATGGGGTTACAACCTTTTGGACGTTTGGGAATAACTCCGAACAGTTGGGGTTGTTTGGCATTAGTTTCAGCACACTTTCAGCACACACAGGCACCCGCGTTGCCCTCGGCGTTCTCCGTGGCCAGGAACATGGCCAGGGGGTGCAATCATGAGGCTCCGCAACGACATCCTGAAAATCGCTGGCAGATTGCTGCGAGTGTGTATCATCGCTCGCTATTCCAAAGAGGAAAGGAAAAGAAAAAAGAGGAGCAATAAGGCACAGGTTCTTCTTTGCAAACAATTCCTAAAACAGTGGGACCTAAAAGATGACGAGGTCGTCATCGAGGTTATCGCCGATGAAGGTATCTCGGGGGAGCTCGTCGAACGTCCGGGAATTCTTACCCTTCGTGACAGAATTAATGGACGGGCCTACGACCTGATTATCGCCGAGGATTCCAGCCGGCTCTACCGAAACCCCTCAGCCTGTGACCAACTCGTTGGCATGGCGGTTGACAACGGAGTAAGAGTGATCTTCCCCGGTGATAGCGTGGACACCGAAGACGTAGACTGGCAGTCTACTCTTGCCACAGCACAGCAGCACCATTCGCAGTCCAATCAGTACACACGAAATCGCCTCAAGCGAGCGACGGAGGAGAGATGGGATAGCGGCGTCGCGATGGGACCGTTAAAGCCAGGTTACATGCGGCGGCCTATCAATCCTCCTACAACCACCAACGAGCCTGCCGAGGGCCCCTTCCTTGATGACATCGATCCCAATTGGGCACCGGCCGTCAAGGAAGCGTTTGAGCGTGTCGCACGCCGGGAACCGCTGTGGAGCGTTGCGACCTGGCTGAATCAGGTGGGACTTCCCAAGATTGCGAATTCGCTCTCTCTGGCATGGAGCGAGAAGAACGTCATCGCCTTGATCCGCAGGACTGTCTATCGGGGAGTTGAAGAATATGGTCTAACCTTCACCAAGAAACTGCATAAGACCGGCAAAGGAAAATCGCACCGTCAAGACAAAAAGAAAATCTGGACCAGGCCGATGGAGCACCATCGGATTGTTCCCGATCACCTTTGGTACGAAGCCAATGCGGTTATTAAGGACCGGACTACTCAGCCATCTCCTCCTCAGGGCCTTGATCATCCGCTGGCGGGAATTCCCCGCGATTCACGCGGTCCCTTGTCGAAGCTGTTCGTCTGCGGCATTTGCGTAAGCAAGATGTACATGGAGGGCCGGAGGACGGGAGGCTACCGATGCAGCAAGGCCAAAAAATGCGGTTGCTGGAATAAGGCGACTTCATCGCGAGAGCTGACGCACAAGCAGATTGGAGCAGCGATCGCGGCCGAGTTCTCGGCGGGAGACGGCATCGCCGACGTCCTCGTCAACCATATTGAGCAGCAGTTCGAATCCGACGAATCTCTCCAAAAGCGATTGGCCGAACTTGTAGCGATTATTCAGGACCTCACCCTCACGTGTGAACGGCTGGTTGACGAGGCTGAGCGCGGAAAGGTTGAATCCGTATTTCTACATCAGCGGCTCCAGAAACGCGAGCAAGAATTGACCGAGGCCAAGGCAGAATTCGCCCACTTGCAACAGCAGGCCGGCGCGCGGCCGAAGCTGCCGTCGCGGGAAGAAATCACCGCGCGAATCCAGCAGGCTTCCCGCGAACTTCTGAACTTCAGCCCGGAGGCCGGCGTGCTCCTACAGCGGTTACTGGTCGGCAAAATTCTGGCAGTCCCTTACCAGCAGTTCGGTGGCGATAAAGTAGTTCTGCGCGCGGAATTCAAAATCGATGTCCTCGGGATTTTACCCGGTGACCTTGATAGCGTGCTGCGGGGAAGTGGGATTAAAGACTCCATTCCAACGGAAATTCGCACCCTGTGTATCGACCTCTTCGAGCC
>CAYUJE010000071.1:0-22456 GCA_964444865.1 uncultured Pirellulaceae bacterium
TCCACCAGGAATTCTAATTGTCGCTAAAGCGGAATTCTAATTGTCGCCGAACAGGAGCGCTCTGACAGAAGTGGGGGGAGGAGGAAGTACATCCCGCGACGAGAGTGGTTTGGCCGCATTGAGCCGCCGCCCACCAAGGTTGGAGTTAGAACTACCTGGCGGGCATAGGGGGTGACCTTGCGAGGATGGGCCTGCCTTCACTCCATTTTCGGTACTCACTTGTGGAGACCGCCACATTCTCCAAAAACGGCGAAAAACCTTCGGAATTCAGCACGAAGCGAGACCTTCTAATGTCCAAGGGGGCTGTTCCGTACCAAAATGGAGCAAAATCTACTGATCAGCTCATCCGGACGCCCAAAGAAAAAGCCTCGTAACCTGTTAGAGTTACAAGGCTTATGAAAGTGGAGGATAACGGACTTGAACCGATGACCTCTTGCATGCCATGCAAGCGCTCTCCCAACTGAGCTAATCCCCCATAAGTGGCAAAAACTAGTGTTTTCTTGGGCAATTCCAACAACTTGAGACTATCCGCCTCAATTCCCGTTGTCAAGGATAGCCGATTAGTGATAGGACAAACCTAGGGGCCCGTGGGTTCGCTCCCGCCTGCCCCTCCTGCTCGGCTCATTCACTCTAACACCATCGTCTTCCTTTGAATCCGACTTTCAAGAAGTTTGCGTCCCTTGCCGCGAAAATCGGTGTTTCGGCATCCCTCTTGGGTTACCTGTTTTACTCCGCTTCCCTAAAGCCCGAATTCTGGGATTTGATTCACGGCTGGAGGCATTGGCTTTGGCTGCGACTGGGGGCGGCCATGCTGCTGGTGCTCGCGGCAGTAGCCATCACGGTGTATCGCTGGCAAATCCTTGCTCGCACATTGGGCTTGGAGTTTTCCACGCGCGAGGCGATGCGAGTCGGCTTCCTGGGTTACGCGGTAAACCTGATGCCGCTGGGCATCGTGGGGGGAGACACCGTGAAGGCCGTCTTTCTCTCCCGCCTCAACCCCACTCGAAAAACCGAAGCCGTCGCCACCGTCTTTGTGGATCGCGTGATCGGCCTGGTTGCTTTGCTCATTCTGGCCTCCCTCGGCACGCTGGTCATCGACATCGACCAAATCGGTCAGCAGGATCGGGAACTACAAGCCAAACTTCTCCTCCTCTGTCGCATTGTGCAAGGGGCCGCGGTGGGAAGCGTCATCGCCTCGGCAATCCTGTTCATACCAGGGTTCACCACTTCCTCCCTCTGGAACCTGCTGGCCAGAATTCCCGTGGTGGGGCAGGTCATTCACAAACTGATGAGCGCCATGCACGTCTATCGGGGCCGGGCCGACCAACTGCTATTGGCGATGGGGATGAGCCTCTGTGTACATCTCATCTTCGTCTCCATGATCTACTTGATTGGCGGCGCATTGCTCGATGCCTCCGGCCGCCTCACACCCCAGCCCCGCCTTCTCGACCATGCCGTCTTTGTCCCGGTGGCCATGGCCGCGGGAACGCTGCCCCAGGGGTTCTTTGAATGGCTGCTGACCATCTTTTACGAAGCCTTCTCCCCCGGCGACACCGGTAACAAGGGTCTGCTCATCGCCTTGGTTTATCGAGTCATTCAGGTCGTTGTCGCCGCCCTGGGCATCACTCCCTTCCTCCTGCTCCCCAACGCCAACTCCGTCATCAAGGGAGAGGAGCTCCTCGACAAGAGCCTGCTGCCGAAAAAAGATATGGCGACACCGTAGCTCGCCCTCAATCCCAGATTTCAAATCACGGTGCTCTTTCCCAAAATGTTGTCCGCGTCAGTGCATCAACTTGTATTGATGTGTAGAATTAGCAGGGCTAACCAAGCCGTGATTCGTTGAACCACATAGCCGCAGGCAAAGCTGTGCATCAGAAACGTCTGGCCGGTGGCTAACGGTGACGCGAACGAGATCATCACCTTCGCCGGAATGTCGTCGGAGCCAACGTCATGCTTATCGTCCAAGGTCAGCCGCAGGCATTGTGTAACGGATTCACGCGGCGTGACGTTCTGCAAGCGGCCGGTGCAGGGCTGTTGGGGACGAGTCTTCCTGCGTTGCTTGCGGCGGAGGAGGCCGGGGCCGTGGTGCGTCCGCGGGCAAAGTCGGTGTTGTTTCTCTTCATGTTTGGCGGACCAAGTCAACTCGAAACGTTCGACATGAAGCCGGATGCTCCTACGGAGATTCGTGGACCGTATCGGCCGATTGCATCTCGTACGCCAGGTTTGATGGTGTGCGAGAAGTTGCCCAAACTGGCAACGCTGTCGGACAAGTACGCTGTCATTCGCACGATCACGCACCCCCACAACGACCACAACGCTTGCCACTACATTCAGACCGGCCATCCACTGCCACCGGCTCCGCGCGGAGCCGCGATGGTTGACGCCACGGAGAAAGACTGGCCTGCGATGGGGTCGGTCGTCGAGTATCTCGATCAACGTGCGGATGCCGGGCGTACAGCGGAACAGCGGCGTGCATTTCCGAGCTACGTCTATCTACCCAACCCGCTCGGGCACATTCAAGGCTATGACCGTTCGGGCCAATACGCCGGCTGGCTCGGCCGCACGTACAATGCACTGGCGACCAAAATCGCCAAGCGGGATACCAGCGATAATCCGTATTTCCGTGATTGTACCGATGCCGAGTTAGACTTTCGGGTACGGGGCTGCGAAGCCCGCGATGACATCACTTTAGACCGCACCGTGCGGCGAGTCGGTTTGCTCGAACAGTTCGATACGGCCAGGCGGGAACTTGACCGCACTCAGTCGGTACAGGATTACAACCGGGTACGCGCGAAGGCGATGGATCTGGCGACGTCCGAGAAGATGCGTTCGGCGTTCGATATCCGCCGTGAGTCAGCCGCGCTTCGCGATCGTTACGGTCGGCACCTGTTCGGTCAGTCGGCATTAATGGGCCGGCGAATGCTGGAGGCCGGAGCGAGGTTTGTCACAGTACTGTGGGACTGTCCGGACGGCTACAGCTGGGATAGTCACCGCACTTCGGACGATGTAGGCAAGCATCTGCTGCCGGGCTTGGATCAGACATTCTCCGCACTGCTGGAAGACTTGAGCGACCGCGGTCTGCTGGACGAAACGTTGGTCGTGTGTGTCGGAGAAATGGGCCGCACGCCCAAGCCCGACACGGCGCAGTGGGGCCGAGGGCATTGGAGCTACTGTTTCCCCGCCGTATTGGCCGGGGCCGGCATTCGCGGCGGAATGACCTATGGCTGCTCGGACAAACAGGCGGCGTATCCAGCGGACAAGCCGGTCACCCCCGAGAACCTCGCCGCGACAATTTTTCATGCCCTGGGAATCTCTCCCGACACCCGCATGCAGGACGCCTTCGGTCGGCCTGTCCCCGTCATGGATGGCGGCCGACCAATCCTGGAATTGTTCGGCTGACGCAAGTCTCAAGACAACGAAGCCCATCTCTCGGAGAACCTGGCCGATGAAAATGCGCAGCTTATTCGCCCCGCAGTTCTTCACGACCCTCCATGCGTCCTTCCCCTGGTTCTTGTTTTTTCTCAGTTTCTACTCGGCCACCGCCCAGGAACCGGCACTGCCGGATTGGAAGTACCGACCGGAACTCCTGCGACCCTTCTGGCAAGGAACCATCATGGAGGGGGAGTCTGTGCTATTCATCAAGGATTCCAAAACCGGAGAAGCGAAAGCTTCCGTGCTGTTCCCGGTGCAGCAATTGCTGGCGGTTCGCAATTCAGCGGGAGATGTCACCTACGAAAATGGCCGGGATTATGTCTGGAAGCCGGAGTCACGTGAAATCGTGCTTCCCGCAGGTTCGCGGATCGTGTCGCGCCTCCCCGCCGAGCTGCGCCGCCCCGCAAAGTCGCAAAAATACGAACTAACGCATCGCGATGGTAATGGAGAAATCTTCTTCGGCACGCGGCTGGAGTATGCCGAGATGCAGACCTGCATTACGTACTCCCATGCTCCCAATCTCTGGAAATCGTCTGTGCCGAAATTCGACGCTATGGCGCTTCCCCGCTCCCTTCATAAGCTGCTGAACAAGCAACCTCTGTCGATCGTGGTGGTGGGAGACAGTATCTCGGCGGGCTGCAATGCTTCGGGCTGGGCGGAGGGGCCGCCCTTTCAGCCCCCTTACACGGAGCTGTTGCGACGCAGTCTCGAAGCGCGCTTTCAGGGCCGAGTATCGCTCCAGAATCCTTCCGTCAGCGGCATCGATACGCAAGGGGTTCTGGCGTTGATCGACAAGGTCGTGGAGCCCAAGCCGGATCTGGTGATTGTGGCCTTTGGAATGAATGATGCAGCCGGCCGTTCGGCGAAGGAGTACCAAGCCAACACCGAGGCGGTCATGGCTAAGATCCGCGAACGACTCCCCGATGTCGAGTTCATTCTGGTGGCGTCCATGCTCGGCAATCGAGATTGGACGAGGCTCCAGCCAGACCTGTTTCCGCAATATCGCGACGCACTGGCCCGCCTCTGTGGACCGGGCGTGGCCCTGGCCGATTTGACTGCCATTTGGGCCGGCTTCCTGGAGCGGAAGCAGGACTGGGATCAGTCTGGCAACGGCGTCAATCATCCGAACGATTTCGGCCACCGCGTTTATGCCCAGGTACTGTCGACTTTGCTGGTTCCCAGCGGTGAACCTTCCGCGGATCCCGAGCCTGAGAAGACTATCGAGGCAGGACCGCTCCGACTGATCGAACGGCGGCTACTGGGAAATTACACGTACGCGTATGGCTGTGCGGCCGCCGATCTTGATGGTGACGGCGATCTCGATTTGACCAGTTCCGACGCCGAGCCCAACAGCAACCTTTATCTGCTTTTGAACAAGGGAAAAGGAGCGTTTCAGCACTCGTTCGTTCAAAAGTATGCGCAGGATGACGACCAGCCGATCCGCCTGGAGCGGCACGCTATTGGAGATGTAAACGGCGACGGCCGACCCGATATTGTCATCGTCGACAATTTGAAATGGGACATTCGCTGGTTCGAGAACCCAGGCCAGGGCACGATCATTCGGCCGTGGAAACTGCATCGAGTCTCAGCACCCCAGGAAGTTCCAGGCTCTTACGACGTTGCGCTCGCCGACCTGGATGCCGATGGCGATCTGGATGTTGCCGCCTCAAGTTGGCGGTTTGGCAATCGGTTCGATTGGTTTGAAAACGTCGGCAGCCCCGGTCGCGGTGAAAAGTGGGTTCGACACCAGATCGAGGACATGATTGGTGAAACTCGCACAATCGCCGTGGCCGATTTCAATCGCGATGGCAAGCCGGATCTGCTCGGCACCTCGCGGACGGGCAATCAGATCGTCTGGTTCGCAAACTCGGGCAAGCCGGCCAAGGAACCGTGGGAAAAAACCGTTATCGACACCGCGACAATCGCACCCGCTCATGGGCACCCGGTCGACATGGACGGCGATGCCGATCTCGACGTGCTGATGGCCTTCGGAATCGCGGCCGGCGTTGGCAATCAATCTCCCGATTCGCATCAGGTCGCCTGGTACGAAAACGTCGGCCCCGCCGGACGAGGAACTGAATGGAAGAAGCACTCCATTGCCGCCAGCTTTCCTCAAGGGTTTGAGGCAGTGGCCGGAGACCTCGACGGCGATGGCGATCAAGATGTCGTCGCCACCGGTTGGAGCCCGCAGGGTCGCATCGCGTGGTTCGAAAACACCGGCGATCCAAAGGCCGGCTGGCGACAATATTCGATCAAGGAAAACTGGTCGAATGCCGTCACCGTGATCGTCGCTGATTTAGACAATGACGGCCGCCTTGACATTGCCGCTTGCGCCGAACGTGGCGCGAATGAGTTGCGTTGGTGGCGCAACGCAGGCAAGACACCGGTCAAAGGCCCAAAGAATCCCTGAACGATGTGAACCAGATAAAGCGTCGATGTTGGCGTGGCTAAACTTCCTAGGCAACGTAGCGTGCCCAAGGCCATGAATCTGCGAGAATTGTGTTGTCCAAAGAGAATCCCATGAAGACGTTGACCGCCCACCGTCAGGTGATTGTCGTGACGCGACTCGCCTCATTATTTTGCTTCACTCTTATCTGCCCCGCAGCGCAAGCCGAAGCCATTGAACTGCGCCCTGCGCTGGTGGCAAAGGGTGGCATTGTCGGCGTGGAGTATCGATCAGGCGATGCCCTAATTGGACGCTCCACGGATGCCGCCCCGGCCGGCGTGGAAGTGCTGTTGCCGGGAGCCAAGGCGGTCCCAGTTCAGTTTCGCACGCAGATCGAGCGCGACGGCGTTCTCGAACTAGGTCCCGTAGGAATTGGCGCCCTAACATTTCGCTGGAAAATTACCCAGAAGAATCCATCGCTCGTCGAACGCACGCTAGAAGTAACCGCGAATGTGGCCCAGAAATTCTCTCTCACCTTTCCCTTGGAGGTCGCACCAGAAGGAGAGTTTGCTTCCTTTTCTGGACCCGAACGGGCACGCGTGATGTACGACACGGGAGTACGTGAGCGCAAGAATCAGACTTTCCCCGTGGCGATGGTGCGAACATCAAAGATGGTTTATGGCATCATTGCCGATTCTCCCGGGCTTTGGGAGAACCGCTGTCAGGTGTTGCTCGATCCGCCCCTGCGCAGGTTAGCCGTGCTGACAGGCGACGGCGGGGACCCTTTCACAATGATCATCAAGCCTCCAGAGGACGCGCGGGATACGTACCAATATCAGATGGACGGCTGGCAGTCTTTGGCCGCGGGCGAAACCCGGCGTTTCACTACCTGGGTCTTCGCCAGCCCTGCTCGTAACCACTACGACGCCCAGGTTGCCGCCCAACTCGCCGTCGCCAATGCCAAGGGCTGGAACTCGTCGTCCCTTGAAGCCATCCTGCGCAATACCTCTTACTTCCTGTTGCGCCGAAATCTCATGCGGGATGAGAACAACCAGCCACGCGACGGCAAGTACATTTTCATCTCCGGAATGACTTACGGTTGGAAGCAGTGGGTGAGTACGGGCATTTACTCGGCGCTGGGACTGAACGACCCGGAGAAGACCATCGAGGCGTACCGGGCTGTCTTCTGGCATCGCATGGATTACGAGGACAACTCGCAGTATTACCTGATCTGGGCGGTGCTGGCGAAGCGAGCCGGCGGCGAAGTGAACGAGCCGCTTGTTCGAAAAGCTTACGACTTCATTCGGCACCACGAAAAGGATGGCTTCTATATTCCCCCGCCGTTACCGGGTGCTCCGCATCCCAAGGGCTGGAAGACGTACATGGATGTTTTGCAGTACGACGACGACGACGCGCCGGCGAGCAATCAGGGCTTTCACTGCGGAGCATTGATGGCGGCCAAGGAACTGGGGCTTCCCGTCACCGACGAAGACATTGAAAAGGCAATTGCCGCTTATCAGCGGATCTTTAACGCGAAGCTTGGCTTCATGCCCACCAGCCTCAAGCAACAGGAGATTCTCGGCCAGGATACCCTCTACGGGGCCACGCTTACTTACGCCGTCTTTGGCAGAAAGGTGCTGACGGATGAGCAGGTGCTAACGCACTATCGCACGTCTGAGAAGGTGAAGTCTCCCTTTGGTCTGCGGGTGATTTCCACTGCCGATGGCTCGCTCCTGTCCGGTCACAACGGTGCCTATTGCTACGGGGGCTCCTGGTTTTTCTGCGACTCCGGCAACTACCTGCTGGCCGCTGCACATGGCCTTCCAGCCGCCGAGGTGGAGGCTCGCCTGATCGAACGGATCAAGCTGGAAATCGCCAACAATCCTGCCTTTAACGAGGACATCAACACGGTTACCGGCAAGCCGCACGGCAATACCCCATACGCGGACTATTCGGTCTATACCTGGCTCCGCCATGAGATCCGCAGCCGACTCCAACAGACTGGGCCGGACCCGGTGGGGGCCGCCATCGACGCACAATTAGGAGTCGTGCGCGAGAACGGCGTCCTGAAGCTGGAACCAAGAGGTACGGAGAAGGTTGAAAGTCGGTAGGCAACTGGCAAGGCTCTCGTGATGCGGTGAAACTCCTTGCGGATGAGTGAAGTGACTATCGGCTTGCGGTTCCCGATACGGGCGACCCATCAAGTCGGAATAGACGCAAGTGCCGGCCGGCAACATCGGCTCAAATCACTTTGCATTACTTGTTGTAACTGTTTGTATCTCAGCAATTACTCGCTGCAGCCTTTATTCGGAGCATGCCTTTCACGCCTTCTTGTGAGAGTTTCGGTTGTCCTTGGGCATTTCCAAGCTTGACGACGAAGGGCGCAATCCGACCGCCGATGTGCGAGGTCCGATACTGTCCGACCCGCTGAAATCCCTCGGTCTCGATGATACACTGACCCCCGTCCTATTAATTGGGTCCCGCCCAACCTGGATGCCGTGATGGAACAGTCGACCGCCAAGCCAATCGATAGCGCCGCCGTGGCCGCCGATGACGCGTCGTCTCCGCTTGCATCCCGTCCTATGACGCCAGTTGGCGAAAACGGGGTTATTTGGACTTTGTGGCTGACATATGGGGCCTTTTACTTCTGCCGCACAAACATCTCCTCCGCGGCAGCGGGGATGAAAATGCCTTTGGCGGAAGGGGGCTTGGGTCTTGTCGGCGAAGAGGTCGGCTGGATTTTGGCATCTCTCAAAATCGCCTATGGAGTCGGGCAGCTCCTCAACGGCCAGTTGTCGGAGCGAGTTTCCCCCCGAGTCATGCTGGCGATCGGCATGTTCGGGTCGGCTGCCCTCAACGTGCTCTTCGGCCTAAGTGCCGGCTTTTGGTTCCTGCTATTCGTCTGGGCAACCAACGGCTTCTGCCAGTCGCTCGGCTGGACGCCGTGCGTGAGGGTCGCGGCCAACTGGGTTCCCGTCGAGCGACGAGGGCACGCGATCGGCATCATCGGCACCGGCTATCAGATCACCCTCGGGCTCACCTACTTCATCGCCAGCCAGGCGGCACAGCATCTGGGGTGGCGCGGCGCGCTCTATGTACCCGCAATCCTCCTGGCAGCCGCCGGCGTGGTCATGCTTCTGTTCTTGCGGGAAATGCCGCCGGAGCAGAAAGAAGTGGCGCACGGCCATCCGCGCAAATCGAGTGCACGGTCGCGTGCCGAGTCGCAGATCTCGCTGGTCGACAGTATGTACTGGACACTCTACAACCCGGCACTGTGGCTGATGGGTCTCGCTCTGGGGCTCCTCAACGCCTGCCGCTACGGGTTCGTTGATTGGGGCGTCACACACCTGATGGAGACGCAGAAAGTCGGCGTGGGCAAAGCGGGCTTGCAATATGTTGTCATCGCCATCGGCGCCACCGCGGGAGCCTATCTGGCCGGTTGGGCGACCGACAAGTTCTTTGGCAGCCGCCGCGCCCCGGTCATTTGCCTCTTGATGATTCTGCTCGGTGCGGTGACGCTCGTTTATCATTACGCCGCCGGCTGGAATGCCATGGCCACGATGGTGCTGCTCGTCGTAATCGGCTTTTGCGTCTACGGGCCGCAGGTTCTGCTGGTCGGCACCGCGCCGGCGGATCTCGCTCACCGGGGCACCGCGGCAGCCGCAGCCGGCTTTGTCAATTTCATTGGATACATGGGGGCCGCGACGGGGGATGTGGTCACGGGTTATTACTCCGCCGACAAACATGGCGGCTGGCAGGTGGCGATCTATATCTGGGCCGGCTGGGCGTTTGCCGGGGCGGCCATTACCGCCGTCTTGTGGAACACCACGTCCAGGCGGATCGGCGTCCTCCCCTCGATGTTTCCCAAGCTGGCGGCAGTTGCCTTGCTCGGAATTGCCGCGGCTGCCGCGACGCGCGGCAGCCAGCCGCTGCCACTTGCGGCTGCCACCGCCGCAGCGGCAATCTGTCTGCTCGGATCATTTTTCACGCGGTGGGCGGCAGTGCCCGGCCTCCTCGTCGCTGCCGCCGGTCTGCTGATGGTGTTTGTGTCGTATGTGCGGATGGAGGACGGGGTCACTTGGAGCCAGGCGATGGCCATGGTCTGCTACGGCCTGACGATGATTACTACGCTCATGATTTTGGTGGAACGAAAGGATCAAGCATGCGAGTGATTGTGATCGGCGCTGGCCGCGGCAGACGGCTGATGCCGACGACTGCCGATGCCCCCAAGTGCTTTGCCGAAGTGGCAGGCCAGCGGCTCATTGACTGGGCCTTGGAGGCATTTTCGGAAAATCATCTGAAGGATGTCTGTTTCATCGGCGGCTACCAGATCGACAAGGTCAAGTCCGACTACCCCCAGTTCACTTTCCGCCACAACACGCAGTGGGAGCACAACAACATCCTGGCGTCGCTGTTTTGTGCCGCGGACTTGATGGATGAGCCGTTCATCTGTTGCTACAGCGATGTCCTGTTTACAGCCGACGTGATCGGGCGGCTG
The DNA here is from genome assembly GCA_964444865.1 of uncultured Pirellulaceae bacterium. Classification (GTDB taxonomy): domain Bacteria; phylum Planctomycetota; class Planctomycetia; order Pirellulales; family Pirellulaceae; genus SXOA01. Next base: position 10,317 of record CAYUJE010000071.1, read on the forward strand.
GCGGCAGCCAAGGACGACATGGTGCTCGGCGTGGATACGGCCTGGCTCACGCGCTACGAGCAGCGAACCGATCATCCGCCGGATGACGCCGAGAAAGTGACCGTCAGTGGCGGCAGCGTGAAGAGGGTGCATCGACAGATTCCCGAGCGCGAGGCTTACGGCGAATACATCGGCGTGGCCAAATTCTCCGCGGCAGGCGCGGCGCGGCTGCGGGACTATTATCGTCGTGTCCAAGAGGCATTCGCCGGCCGGCCATGGCGCGAAGCGACAATCTTCGAGAAGGCGTACAAGATCCTTCTCTTCCAGGAGATGATCGAAGCCGGCGAATGTTTCGCCCACGTCGATACGCCGGGCGGCTATATTGAGGTCGATACGCAGCAGGATTTTGAATACGCCCGAAAACACTGGCTCACGAAGCATCGATGCAAATAGGGATCCGGGATCAAACGATCCAGGATTTCCGCGAGACCTCGCATGAAATCGGAATTGAAAACTTCTAGCGATGTCCGCCTGATTCTCGTAGCTCCTGGCTCGTTCGTCATGGGTAGCCCGCCAGATGAAGTGGGGCGCGCGTATTGGGAACGAGAGCGCGAGGTCACGCTGCGGCACGAGTTTTATCTCGGCAGGGCGCCCGTGACGCAAAGAGAGTTCGAACGGGTGATCCCATGTCCGAAGTACGCTTCCTGTTCCTGGTCGGAGGAAAGACCAACGGACGATCCCGCAGCCAAGGACGCGCCTGTGGACTCGGTTGGATGGCAAGGGGCCACCGAGTTCTGCGCCAAGCTCACGCAGATCGACCGTGATGCGGGCATTCTGAGCATGGATTGGGAGTATCGGTTGCCGACCGAATCCGAATGGGAGTGCGCGTGTCGGGCGGGAACCTCCGGTGCCACCTACGGCCCGTTCGATTCAATTGCCTGGCATTTCGGAAACGCGGATCAGAGGCCGCACCCCGTCTGCCAGAAAGCTCCCAACGCGTGGGGGTTCTACGACATGCTCGGCAACGTCTGGGAATTGTGTCTGGACTGGCTTTCGGCGAAAAACCAGGTACGAGCCGGCCGCGGCGGCAGCTACTTCAACACGGCCAAGAGCTGCCGCGCGGCCGCCCGCTCCTTCTACGCCTGGGGCGGCCGATACAGCGGATTTCGCCTGGCAGCCGCTCCGGTCGGACAGTACGACTTCTGCCCGCCGGTCGAGGATTACCCGGTCCCGACCGCATCACGACCTTCGATGTGGGACGCGCTGAACGCCAAGGATTACGCTCTGGCGGAGCGGATCATCGCCGACCATCCTGATCAACTGGAAGGAGTCGACTGGGTTCCACCCTCGTTGCACGCGTGCATCCATGGAGACCTCCCCGAGTTGTTTGAATGGTTTCTCGACCACGGCGCAAATAGGGAGCAACGCGATCAGGATTACGGGAGCACACCACTCGCCGCCGCGATCGTCCATCGCAACAAGAGGATCATCCGAACTTTGGTTGAACGAGGCGCCGATACTTCCCGCGCCATGCACCTTGCGGAGCGTGGCTTGACCGGCGACTTCGAAGATCTTCCGCCTCCCGAGGCATATCGAGAAATCATCGAACTGCTTCGAGAGCTTGGCGTCAAATAGGATTCCTTCAATGACCAGCCTCCTCTTCCCCACTTCCGTCATCGGCTCGCTGCCGCGGCCGCTGTTCGTGAAGGACCTGATCGCCGATGACTGCCCGATTCAGGGTGACGAATATCGGCGTTTGATGGGCAACGCGATTCGCGCCGCAGTCGCCATGCAGGAGACCGCCGGCCTGGATGTTATCACCGACGGCGAATGGTGGCGCAAGAGCTACATCGGCGTGATTGCCGAACTGGCGCACGGATTCGAACTGAGCCAGGCTGCGGACGGCAGGCCCTGGACGGTCGTCGTGGACAAGCTCGCGCCGAAAAAACCCGGCTTCATCGCTCAGGAAGTCCGCTATCTCAAGACACTGACGAAGCGGGAGATCAAAGCGACCCTTCCCGCGCCGGCTCTCCTCGGGGAGCGGATGTGGGATCCGGTCAAGTCAGCCAAGGCCTATCCCAAACGCGAAGACTTTGTTCGCGACTGCCTGCCGATCCTCCGCCGCGAAGTGGAACTGCTGAAGGAGGAAGGGGTTTCGATCATCCAGATCGATGACCCTCACCTTTGCCTGTTTGTCGATCCAGCCGTTCGCCAGCAATACGATGACGCCGAAAAGGCCTCCGACTTTGCCGTTGATATGGACAACCAGGTGGTCGCCGGCATTTCGGGGGTCAAGCTTGCGGTGCACCTCTGCCGGCGGGCCGGCGCGCGAGCCCGCGGTGAAGCCGATCACCGCGGCAGTTATGATCCGATTCTCCGCCAACTCGCGCGATTGAACGTCGGCCACATCACGATGGAGTTCACCTCCCCTGGGGCCGGCGATATGTCGGTCTTCAAGCAGCTACCGGAGCACGTCGAGATCGGCCTGGGGTGCGTGAGCTGCCAGCCTGGGCAAATCGACTCGGCCGATACGATCGTTGAGCGCGTCGAGATGGCCCTGCAACACGTTGCCCCCCCCAGGATCACGCTCAACCCCGACTGCGGCTTTGCTCCCGGCAGTGCTGCCGAGGTGAGCCTCGACGAAGTCTACACAAAGCTGAAAAACGAAGTCGAGGCGGCCAGGCGCCTGCGAGAGAAGTACGGCTAAGGTAGTCGCAATATTCGCGGCTTTCTTCGGTCCCAGCACAACAGTTATTGGAGCGACTGGGTTCGCAGGCTTGATTTTCGCCTTACCCGGATCACCGTTTGCTCAAGAACTTGGAATCGACCGAAACAGTTGGATATTCCTTGTTGCGACCGAGGGTGCCCCACGTCTAGTAAACGCACAACAACCCTTAACAGCTCGTAGCCTATCCCACCTGGACCTGAGGCATTGGCAACGGTAGCAATTCTCGGGCAGTCGCAGCAATCCCATCCTACCATCCCCCAAGACGCTTCCATTCCCGCCCATGGAGAATGAAGACTTGGTCATTAACGCACTGGATCCCATCAACACCCACTGATACAATCCGATCACCATCGCCAACCCTTGGTAATCGCCTACGGCTAGGAGGCCGAGAAGTGTTTGGCAACAAGCATTTTCATCAACTTTCGCGGCGGACCTTCGTGCAGGCCGGCAGCGTGGCCGCGCTTGGGTTGACCTTGCCCGATTTGTTCGCCGCACAGCAGGTTTCTCGAGTTGGCAAAGGCGGCGGTCGGGCGAAGAGTTGTATTTTACTTTTTGGCACTGGGGGGCCATCTCAACACGAGACATTCGACCCCAAGCCCGACGCGGATAACTCCGTGCGAGGCGAGTTCAATCCAATTGCTACAAACGTGCCCGGCATCCAGATTTGCGAGCACCTGCCGCGACTGGCAGCGAACGCGCATCGTTACGCCATTGTTCGCTCCACGTACCACAAGAGCGGCACGCACGGCGTAGGCGTGCACTACAATCTAACGGGCCTCATGCACGCTCCTCGCCAGCAGGGGGAACCGCAAGTCTCCCGGCTCGATCCACCGTGTATCGGCGGAGCGGTGCGTCAGTTGCGTGGCGATAAAAACGGCTTGCCTGCTGCCGTTCAGTTACCCGTGCGCATTGGCGATCAGAACAACTTCCAGTGGGGGGGCCAGCACGCGGGATTTCTTGGGCCGAAGTTCGACCCCCTGATGCTGATCGACGAAAAGTGGCTGCCTGGCACGCTCCCGCCATCGTTCCTTCCGCATCCAGACGTTGGCCTGTCCCGGATGGGCGAGCGAGCCGACCTCCTGACGCAGCTTGAGTTGCTACGCCCCCCCTTGGTGTCTGAGGAGACGGCCGTCTATCAAACCGCTCAGCAGCGAGCCATGAGCGTGCTCGAATCAAAATCAGCCTGGGAAGCTTTCCTTCTGGACAGCGAGAAACCCTCGACCGTCGAACGCTATGGAGACAATAAATTCGGCCGGAGTTGTCTGGTGGCTCGGCGACTGATCGAAGCGGGTGTTGGGCTGGTAACCGTGCCGTGGATGCACCTGGTTTCAACGCAGAATTTTGACACGCACAGCAAGCACTTCACAGTGATGAAAGATGTGCTCCTGCCTCCCTTAGATCGCGCCCTCTCTGCGCTGCTGGAGGATCTCGACGAACGAAGCTTACTGAAGGAAACCGTGGTTGCTTGGACAGGCGAATTTGGCCGCACCCCGAAGATCAATAACGGCGCTGGGCGAGACCATTGGGGCGATGTTTACAGCACCGTCCTGGCCGGAGGAGGCATTGCCGGAGGCCAGGTTTATGGAGCGAGCGACCGGATAGGGGGCGAGCCTGCCGATCATCCCGTGCACGTTTCCGATTTTGTGGCCACAATCTACCACGCCCTTGGCTATGGGCCGAGTACCGTAGTGCATGACGCGGGAGGCCGGCCCCATCCACTTGTGCAAGGTAAGCCGATTGCGGCTCTGTTTTCGCACTATTAGATTTGCCAAGTCCCCTGGTTCATTCCTCCCACGTCTCGATGGTCCGCTTCTGACGAGCGCTACGCTTCGGGTTCGCCCGTATCAGCAGGGGGCAGGTCGGGGGAGTTGGCAAAATAGATCGTCCGGTGGGGGAAGGGAATTTCGATTCCGAGTTCATCGAACCGCCGCTTGATCCGCCGGAGCATTTCCCGCTTCACTTCCCATTGGCTCAAAGGTCTGGTTTTCATCGTTAACCTGATTACGACCGCGGAATCGGCAAAGTCATCGACGCCGAGCATGATGGGATCTTCCAGAATCATCCAGGAGAATTTCGGATCCGCCCGGAGTTCTCGACCCAATTCCAGCAGCACTTCCATAGCCGCATCGGCGTCTTCTTTATACGCAATTCCGATGTCAAACACGGCCCGCGACCATTCGTGGGTCAAATTGGTGACCGTCGTGATCTGGCCGTGGGGAATGAAGTGAACTCGCCCTTTCAAGTCGCGCAGAACCGTGATCCGCAACGTGATGCGTTCCACGGTGGCTGTTGTGTTGCCAATGGTGACGACGTCGCCAATCATGTATTGCTGTTCCATGAGAACCATGAAGCCAGTGAAATAGTCCTTGATCAGACTCTGCGCTCCGAAGGCGACCGCCAAGCCGATGACGGCTGCACCTCCCAGGATAGGGCCGACCGGCACTCCGCACTCTTCCAAAACCATCATCGCCGCGGTACCGATGGCTACCGTTCGGAGCGCGTTGTGGAGCACGCTGACCAGCGTCTTCGCACGGTTCTCCCGCTCCGCCTGATCGCCCCGTTTGCTCCGCACCGCCAACCAAGAGACGAGCCGGCTTTCGAGCAGAGCACCGGCCCAAAGTGCGGCCGCAAGCGCCGCCAGGATGACTAAAATCGAAACGCCATGACTAGCCAGCCAGTTCGTCATATTGTGGACGGAGAACGGGCTGTTTAAGGCGGCGACTGCTCTTTGAGCAGCTTCTGCTTCCTGGCGCTTCTGCTCGGCATCTTGGAGCGCGGCAACCTGCTCGCTTTGCAAGGAAGACAGAGCAGTTTGGAGTTCGTCCAGGTGATCCGAGATGCGATCTGATTCCGACCGTGCCTCCGCCAGTGCGGCTTCCGCTTGGCGCAACTCTTTGCGGACGGAGGCATCACTTTCTCCCGCGGCTTGCTTCTGTTCCAATTGCGCATCGAGCGAGGTCCGCTGCTCTTCGGCCAGGCGAATCTTGCGAATCGCCACGGCGCGCAGTTTGCGTTCGAGTTCAATATCCTGCCGCAGGATTTCGATCCGCTCGGCAATGGACTCCGCATTGTCCTCTGCTTTCTTCGCAGCTGCGGCGGACTGAGCCGCGACTTTCTCCGCGTTGGACACTCGCGGGTCTGGCTTCGACTTTCCGAGCAGGGATTTTCCTTCGCCGTTCGGCGGAGGGGGTGTGTTTGGCTCCGCAGTTGGCGGTGCGACTGGATTCTCTTCCGGGGACTTCGTGGGGAGCGTCTTGGGCTCAAATTCTGGCGGGGTCTTTTCGCTGACTTTCGTCGGCGGAGTCGCCTCGGGGGGCTCTTTCCCGCGCAACCGGTCCAGGGCCTGCTGGTCTTTGCCGATCTTGAGTTCCAGAGTGGTGATGCTCTCCTGCCGGGTTTTGCGCTGTTCGATGGCAAGTTGAAATTCGTCCTTGGCGAGGGTCCACTTCTTTTCGAGTGCCGCCTGTTCGGACTGCAACTTCTCCGCCAGTGGCTGATCATTATCGTCCAAAGCCTGCTGCACGGCCTTTTTCTGATCCTTCACTTGGGCATCAAGTTTGTTGAAGGCGGCTTCACCCTTGGCAAAGTCGCTCTCGGGATCATCGAGCTGCCTTTTCAATTCCTGCAGCCGATTGGTGTCTTCCTTGATGGTCCGCTGCAATCGGGCAATCCGTTCGGGTTCCGAAATTTCCTCGGGCTCCGACGATTCCGATTTCGACTTCGCGGCGGATTCTGAGGGCGGGAGTTTGACATCCGGCTGCCCTCCGAGCAGCGCTGCAGGGAAGTTTCCGATGGCAACTGCCAGACAAGCGCACGAAATCAAGCCCCGAACATTCTTGAGCCCGAAAGACTGGATCGAATTCATCCTCATAGCGTCGTCCTTCCTTCTACTCAGTGTTCTCAAGGCGCAACCTGAGTCAACCCGCATGTTGGGGGCGACCAGTCTCACCAAGCCCATCCGTTAGCGCAACTCCGCAATATCCCGCCGCTCCGAATCTTATCTGCCCTATTGTGGCAGACTCCTCAGAGCCTTGTCGGATCCCACGAGCAGCAGCAGTTCATCGGGATGAATGGTATAGCCAGGCTGGGGGGCAAAAATCGAATACTTGGGCTGCTCCCCATTCTCTTCCTTCGACTCGACGAGCCGCTTCACGCCCACCAGATTCACGCGATATTTACTGCGGAGGGCCAGTTGCTCCAGCGTTTTGCCGTGAAATGCCACGGGTGCCCGCAGTTCAATGATGGCAAAATCCTCGGAGAGCTCAATCAAATCTTCCAACCGAGGATTCGCCAGCCGGCGGGCAAGTTGGCGGCCGGCTTCGGTCTCGGGCTGAATGACTTCGTCGGCTCCCAGTCGGCGGAAGATTTCGGCGTGCGTGGCGGTTTGCGCCCGGACAATCACGTACTTGGCACCGAGTTTTTTCAGGGCAGTCGCCGTCAGCAAGGAGGCTTCAAAATTTTCGCCAATGGCCACCACGCAGACATCGGCCTGATGAATTTCGTGGCTGCGGAGAGCATCCTCATCGATCGAATCCATGGAGATTGCGAGCGTTACATCGTCCTTCACTTCGTCCACCAGGCGGTGGTTGCGATCCACGGCAATCACCTCCACGCGATTGGCCTCGAGAATGCGGGCCAGGTTCATGCCAAATCGTCCCAAACCAAGGACCGCGATTCTTTGCATGGGAAGTTCCGTTGTCTGCGAAGGTGAAGGAGTGAGAAAAGACCAACTTCTATCGGACGGTGTTAACCGAGCATGACCCGCTCGCTGGGGTAGGAATACTTGGGCTCGGTGCGGCGGCGGGTCAGTGCCACCAGTACCGTCAGCGGTCCCACACGACCAAAGAACATCGTGGCCACAATGACCAGTTGAGACGCCGGCTGGAGATTGGCAGTTCCCACGCTGGAAAGTCCGACCGTTCCCAGGGCGCTCGTGGTTTCAAATAAGTGATCGAGAAACAAGTCGCCGCGCTGTTCAAACATCACCACCAGCAGTGTCGATGTCAACAGCGCCACCAGCGCCATGGCCACCACTGCGGCGGCTCGGCGAATGAATTCGTCTCCGATGGAACGCCCCGCTATTTCCAGCCGCTCGCTTCCCCGCACCGTCGCCGCCGTGGCCAGCAGCATTAGTGAAAACACCACCGTCTTGATGCCGCCGCCGGTGGAGCCCGGAGAGGCCCCGATGAACATCATTCCAATCGCCACCAGCCGGGTCGACGGCTGGGTGCGGGAGAAATCCACCGTGTTAAAGCCGGCGGTGCGAAACGTCACCGTCTGAAACCAGGAATGCGCGAGCCGCTGGTGCAGGGGTTCTCCTCGCAGAACGCCCCCAGCCTCCAGGACGAAAAACAGAGCCGCCCCCGCCACAAGCAGTCCCAACGTCGTCACCAGCACCAGCCGCGAAGTCACGGTCAACCGTGGCCGCGAGCCTAATTCACCGTTAGCCGATGTCAGCCGCCGCCGCACCGAGGCGAACACCACTTGCGTCACATTGCGCAGAACATCAAACCCCAGCCCCCCCAGGATAATGAGCGGCGCAATGACTCCTCCCACCTGCCACCGCATTTCGCACCCTTCCAGGTTTTTCGGCAACAGCGAAAACCCAGCGTTGCAATAAGCGCTCACCGAATGAAACAGACCGAACCAGCCCCGCTCCTGCAGGTCTCCCTCGGTGGGCATTGTCGAGAGCAGCAGCGCGCCAATGGCTTCACTGGCAAAGGTAAAAATGAAGATCGAAGCAATCATCTTTCGCAAGGCCGTCGCGTCGTCGGCTTCGAGCAGCTTTCCCATGAAGACCCCCTCTCGCACCAGAAAGCCCCGCCGCTGACCCAAGGCAAAAAATGCCCCAAAGGTCATCACTCCCAGGCCCCCCAGTTGAATCAGCGCCAAGATGATCGCCTGCCCGGTGCGGCTCCAGTAGGTCCCCGTATCGACGAGCGTCAGCCCGGTGACGCAACTAGCGCTCGTTGCCGTGAACAGTGCCACCAGTGGCGGTGCGCCCTCGACTTCCCCTCCGCCTTCGGAGGGGACACGGCATATCGGCAACATCAGAAGTAGCGTCCCCATCAGGATCAGCAAGCCGAACGAGGCGACGAACACCACCGCCGGATTTCCGCGGGCCGCTGCGACATGACGCACCACATACAGCATGCTGGCCAGCACCCGCATCCAGACCGCGAACTCCGACCAGACAAGCAAATCGTTCAGTTCCGTCTTGGCATGAAGAAAAGAGGGCAATCCAATCACCGCCACCACCGGCAACATTGCCAGCCAGACGACCTGAACGGCAAAGAGCAGAATTCGCCCGCGGAGAAACCCTCGCCGATCGCGGCTGAGGGACAGACGCCAAGCCAGGCCGCCTGACAGGAGCATCATGGCAACCAGGGCGAGCATCCCCAGTTCATCCGTCAATGCCGAATCCCACCGGTGCACTCCGTGCCCCAAAATCAGCGCGGCGACGGTCGAACCCGCCACCAGCCACTCCCCCCACCAAATGCGCCAACCCAACCGCTTGCGCAGGCGGTCGAGATCGGGGGACATTCCCTGAGACATGGTTGGGGTCTAAAGCGATGAAACGAAGTGGGGTCATTATCTGCGGTCCCTGCTGCAATGCAACGGTGCAGACTCCCGCGTCAGCACAATTCAGCATTTCCTCGCGCTTGCGATTCGAGTTTGGAAACGGAGGCCAGCAAACTGCAACCCCTGACAGAAACATGACTTGCGACACCTTCTTCACGAAGAACAGCCGTCAAGCAGTTTGTAATCTTCAGCTAAGTCAGCCTGACAATCGGAGTTGAATATGGCCGGTTCACCCTGCCAAATCCATTTGACACCCTAACTGCCGGTTGTATAGAATCATGGTTGTAATGAGTACTGCGGTATCCCCTGCCGCGTTATTAAGTTGTGAGTTGGTTCAGGCATCGCCCAGCCGGGCGGTTTGCCCGCTTTCGCCACTCACAGGTGCTTTTGTTTATCATCCTTAAGTGCGAGAGCGAAGCTATGTCCCCCCTCTTTGGATTCATGGGTATTGGTCAGACCGAGTTGATCATCGTGGCGGTGATCATCCTCATTCTCTTTGGCCATCGTCTTCCCAGCTTGATGTTTTCCTTAGGCAAAGGTGTGAACACCTTCAAGGAAGGACTCAACGCCAAGGGGGAGGACGACACCACCGCAGCTGTGACGGACAAGGATAAAGAGTAAACGCGACGAGCGATTTGGCCGCACGAGAGTGTGCCGGCATCGCCCGCTGGTTTGTATCCCTTTGTTCCTCCTGCCTGCCTGACCCCACTTTTTTCGTGAGCTTATGCCATGTTTGGTCTTGGAATGTCGGAAATTGTGATCATCGGCGTTATCGCCATCTTGCTGTTTGGCAAAAACCTTCCTCAGCACGCGGCGAAATATGCCAAGATGTATCGGGAATTTCGCCGCGGCCTGACGGATATTCAGTCGCAAATCGACTTTACGGGTGAACTCACGGGCGATTCCTCTTCCAAGCCCAAGCCGAAAAAGACCTACAGCGATTACGATGACCGGGACGAAGTCTCGGCTCCCAAATTCGAGCCGCCGCCGGCTCCGCCGGAAGCGCTGTAGCAGCCCTCGTCGTCCGCTCGCTCCGTGAGCGGACATCACCAGCATACGGAGTGCGCGAGCGACGATAGGCGGGTTCTCACCAGTCTTCTCCCGCAACCTCATACGGATCTTCTTCCGCCAGCCTTTGGGCTTTGGCCAGCAGCGAGGCCGCTTGCTGCTGTTGCTGGGTCTCGAGTCCGTCAGGGACAATTTTGGCAAGGACCTTGGCGGCCTGCGCGGGACGCTGAAGTTTGGTGAGCAAAACCTGGCCGAGGGCGAGGCGGATGAGAGGCTCACGCTGGTTGTGGAACTTGAGATACTCGGCCATCACAAGCACGGCGTCGTCAAACATTTGCCGGCTGCGAAGGCCGGTGATGAGCGCGACATGGTCTTCCTCCGGCAATTTCCAGCCCTGCATTTGTGCGATGCCACGACGATGAACCGCCAGGGCAGAGGCTGCGTCTCCAGCGGCCAGATTATGCCGGATGATATTGAGCATGGTGTCTCGCTTACTGGCAATCACCGCTTGGCCCTGGGGAGATTCGATAAATTCCTGAGCCAGCTCATGCTGCTTTTTGTCATTCCGCCCCGACCATACCGAGAAGGCGTCCCAATTCTCGCAGTCCACCCAGCCGAGTTTGAGCATGGCGATGCCGATCCCAGCGCCAATGCCCGCGCCTGCCAAATGCAGCACTTCACTGGTAATGGCCGCGGCCATGTCCTCGGCAAAGACCGCTCCCAGGATTCCCATTCCAAGTTCGACAGCCAACGAGAAGCCCGAAAAAAACCAAATGGTGCAATCGAACGAAAATGGGCGAAGCAAGAAGAGGCAAAGGACACTGATTTCGTTGGCGGGTGCCCAGATCATGGCAATTGCGATCAGGCCATAAATTGCTCCGGAAGCCCCGAGCGCACCTCCTTCGTCAAAACCGAGCATCAGGGTCTGCAATGCCCCACATTCCACAATCCCGACGGCATTGTAAATCAGCAGGAACCGCCACCAGCCGACTTTCCCTTCCACAATCAGACCGAAGCTCCAAAGGAAAATCATATTTCCGAGCAGGTGCATGAAATTGGCGTGCATATAATTCGCCGTGACCCACTGCCAGGGGAGCCACCAACCGTAGCGGAGAATGCCGATTCCATAGATCAAATCGCGAGTATCTTCGGGCCGAGTGACGACGAACAGAAAGACCAGCACATTGACCACGATGATTCCCACCGTGGCAAAGGGCCAATGATAAACTGGAGCGTCGGTCTGATACGGTATGAGCACCAGGAAAGTATGATTTCCTTCGGATGACGCGACAAGCTGAGTCGGCACTTTCTTATGAAGCAACACCAAACTGCCGCTGACAAATACTTTGCCGAGGAGCGACTGCGGATGGTGAAGTCGCAAATCGCCAGCCGAGGGATTCACAACGCGAGGGTCTTGGCGGCGATGGAAACGGTGCCCCGCGAGGAGTTTGTGCCGGCGGATCTTCGCGGGCAAGCGTATGACGATGGCCCGCTGCCGATTGGTCAGGGGCAGACGATTTCTCAGCCGCTGACGGTGGCTTTCATGGCGAATGCATTGCAACTGCTGGGTGATGAGAAGGTTTTGGAAATCGGCACCGGCTGTGGCTATGGAGCGGCTGTCCTTTCCCTGCTGGCGAAGGAAGTGCATACCGTCGAACGACTGCCGGAACTGGCGGAAGCTGCCAGGGAACGATTGGCACGGCTAGGGTTTTCCAACGTGCACGTCCATCTGGGCGATGGCTCGCTCGGCTGGCCGGAGCAAGCACCGTACCACGCCATCTGTGTCACCGCGGCAGCCGCCAGCGTTCCCCTGCCGCTCCAAGGGCAACTTACCGAAGAGGGC
>CAYUJE010000072.1:0-5819 GCA_964444865.1 uncultured Pirellulaceae bacterium
GCGATCGCCGCACTGGCGGCGTTGGGATAGTGGTCCCGGCCGGCGTCGTTCTTGCCCCGCGGCGTCCGGCCGAATTCCCCCCAGGCGACAACCAGCGTTTTTTCCATTAGCCCGCGTTCGTGCAGATCTTCGATGAGCGCGGAATAGGCCATGTCGAACCGCGGCAGGAATCCGAGCTTGAGCGATTCGAAGCCCTTCACGTGCGTATCCCACCAGCGGAGGTCCACGGTGACGAGGCGGACGCCGGCTTCGACGAGGCGGCGGGCGAGGAGGATCCGCTGGCTCCAAGCGGGGGAACCGCAGCGGTTACTCGCGCCGGGATCAAAGGCGGGCATGAAGCCGTAGCGATCGCGCACTTTCTGCGGCTCGGCGTCGAGGTCGAAGGCTTTCTGGGCCTCCGGGGAGCAGAGCATGTCGTAGGCTTTCTGGCCAAAGCGGTCGAGCCCCGCCATTTTGCCGCTGGCGTCCGCTTCGCGGCGAAGCTTGTCGAGCCCGGTGAGGAGGTTCTGCCGGTCGCCAAGGCGATTGACCGAGAGACCGTCGGCCATCTCAAAATTCTGCACCTTGAACGGGCCAACCGTCGCAGGGTCGGCCTGGGTCTCAAACGGCTTGCACGAGACTCCGAGGTAGGCCGCTCCGGTGCCCGGAACCATTCGCGGAATCATGACATACGCCGGCAGCCGCGGGTTGAGTTTGCCGAGTTGTTCGGCCGCGATGCTTCCGCAACTGGGGTGTGCGTTTTCATCGGGGGCGATTCCTGGCCCATAACCAGTGAAGCAGAACTGGTCCCCCGTGCTGTGGCCGGCGTCGCCGTGGTTCAGGCTGCGGATGATGGACCACTTGTCCATCATCTTGGCACAGTGCGGCAGCATGTCGGTGATCTGAATTCCCGAGACGTTCGTGCTCATCGTGCCGAATTCGCCGCGGAACTCCGCCGGGGCATTCGGCTTGGTGTCCCACATGTCGATGTGGCTGGGGCCTCCTCGCATCCACAGAATGATGACGTTGTTCTTGGCCTTGGACTCCGTCGCAGCCGGTGCTGCCGCTGCCTCGCTCCGGAGCAATTGAGCCAGCGATAGCCCGGCCGTGCTAAGAGCCCCCGCTTTCAAGAAACCTCGCCGACTCGCCTGGCTCGTCTCGAGTCGGCGGAATTGCGAACAGGTTCGTTGAAGGTTCCAGGAATCGCTCATCGGTGGGCTTTCCAGCGGCTATCAGGGGGCGGGGAGACGAACATCTTATCCATCCATCCTTATTTATACATCGGCAGGAAGGGGTGAAGCAAGTGAATGTTGTCTTTCGCTCCGCGAAAGCCTGCACTTTCGCGGAGCGAGAAGGGACTATCCTTGACCATCCTCCTTCTGAACCTTAAACCAAACTCTTCTCTGCCTACTGCCTACTGCTTACCGCCTAACGACTGCCATGCTCAACCCTCCCGTCCAACGTGCCCTCATCAGTGTCAGCGATAAGACCGGCCTCGCCGAGTTTGCCCAAGGGCTTGCCGCCGCGGGAGTGGAGATTTTTTCCACGGGGGGGACTCGCAAGTTCCTGATTGCCGCTGGAATCGAAGCCACGGACGTCGCTCGCTACACGGGTTTTCCGGAGATGATGGAAGGGCGGGTGAAAACGCTGCATCCCAAAATCTTCGGCGGCATCCTTTGCCGGCACGATCATGCGGAGGACATGGCATCGGTCGCCGAACATGAGATGGCGACATTCGAGATCGTCGTCGTCAATCTCTATCCCTTCGCCGCCACCGTTGCCAAACCGAATGTCAGCCCTGAAGAGGCAATCGAGAACATCGACATCGGCGGCCCGAGTCTCGTTAGGGCAGCGGCGAAGAACCACGCTTTCGTCGCCATCGTCACTAGCCCGAGTCAGTACGCCGAGGTGCTGGCGGAGATTTCCAAGGACAAAGCAGTTTCGTTTTCACTGCGGCAAAAACTGGCGGGGGCGGCGTATGCTCATACTGCCGAGTATGACGCGGCCATTGCCGGGTGGTTTGCGAGAAGGGAAGGAGAGGGGGGCACCGAACGAGCGAAACTCTTTCCGCCTAAGATTGGCCTGACTTTGGAACGCCAGTCCGAACTCCGCTATGGTGAAAACTCTCACCAAAACGCGGCGGTATACAAACTCGGGGGTGCAACCGGTGTCAGCCTGGTCTCCGCAAGGCAGCTTAACGGCAAAGAACTCTCGTACAACAACCTGCTGGACCTCGATAGCGCCCTCGCTATTGTTCGCGGCTTCGAACAGCCTGCGGCGTCGGTGATCAAGCACAACAATCCGTGCGGAGCAGCGACGGGAGCATCGTTAGCGGAAGCCGCGAAGAAGGGGTTGGCGGGTGATCCGCAAAGCGCCTTCGGCGGCGTTTTGGCGTTCAATCGCGCGGTCGATGCTGCGACAGCCGAGGTTCTGGCCGAGCCGGGGCTGTTTATCGAGGCAATTGTCGCACCGAGCTTCGAAGCTGCAGCCCTGCAAATTCTCACCACCAAGCCCAAGTGGAAAGCCAATGTGCGGCTGATTGAAGTCGGCCCGCTCGATTCGCCGCCGGCCCGCATTAACTTCCGCCAGATTGAAGGGGGAATGCTCGTCCAGGAAGCCGACGTCCTTTCAGACCCCGAAAGCGAATGGAAAATCGTCACCGAGGCTCAGCCCAAGGACGCTCTGCTCGCTGATCTTCGCTTCGGCTGGAGCATCGTGCGGCATGTGAAGTCGAACGCCATCGTTCTGGCGAAAGACGCCTCGCTCCTCGGCTGCGGTGCCGGCCAGATGAGCCGCGTCGATTCGGTGGACATCGCCGTCGCCAAAGCGGGCGAACGTGCCCCCGGCTCCGTCCTCGCCTCCGACGCCTTTTTCCCTTTCCCCGATTCCATCCACAAAGCCGCCGCCGCCGGCGTCATCGCCATCATCCAGCCAGGTGGCAGCGTGAAAGACCCCGACGTCATTGCCGCCTGCAACCAGCATGGCATCCCGATGATTTTCACGGGGCGAAGGCATTTCAAGCATTAACCGTAGCCGCACGCGGCCCGCGTGCCGGCTGCTTGATGATGGTTCGACACGGATTGAGCGGCACACCAGAAGCCGACACGCGAGCCGCGTGTGGCTACGACTATGCAAACCCCTGAATTCCTCGTCTGGTCCCTCGAGCGTCGCTGCTCTCTGCGGCAGATTGCCGGGTTTGAAGATCCGGAGCGGACCGAGCGGCATTTGCGGACGCTGCGGGCGTACAGCGAGGGGGCGGCGGAAGGGCGGGTGCTTGAGGGGATTTGCGTTGAGCTGACCGATGTTCGTAGTAGC
Organism: uncultured Pirellulaceae bacterium; assembly: GCA_964444865.1. Classification (GTDB taxonomy): domain Bacteria; phylum Planctomycetota; class Planctomycetia; order Pirellulales; family Pirellulaceae; genus SXOA01. The sequence continues at coordinate 3,295 of CAYUJE010000072.1, forward strand.
CGGCTTCAGCCGGCTTGGTCAGGTTCCGACGACGCTAACCCGCTGAAGCGGGTTACTACGAACGGGTTTCAGGTCGAGGATGCTCTTTCGCTTTACGGCGGAATTGCCGCGACTGAAGCTGCTTGCCGCGATTGCCCGGCGAATGCCTTGCGGAAGGAGAATCCCCACAGCCTTGCCGGTTGCTATGGGATGGTCGGGTTACCGCAGGAGGAAACCGCGGTTCATGCTGCCGTGGAGGAAGCCATCGACCGGCTGAACATGCGGGCCAATGTGGCGGCGAATTTTGTGGTGACGAAGCCCGCGTGGTACGGTCTCTGGATGCGCTCCCCCTTGGATGCGCCCCGGGCGCTCTTGCTCAAGTTCATCCTGCGAAATGCTGGCGGAAAGGAGCCGAGTTATGCCCAAGCAATGAATCAGATGATTCTCGGCCTCAGCGCCGCGTACGAACACAATCTGCCCCTGCATGTTCGGCTCTATCCGCGCGGGGAGGTGCGCGGCGTTTGGTGGAATCTGGTGTCGCACTGCCAGAATTGCCACGCCCCCTGGTCGGAAGTGGAATGCGACAAGTGCCAGGTCTGCGGCTATGTGGGCCGGCCGGCTTCGCCACCGAAGCGACGAGCCCGTGGGACGCGGCCCTATTGGCCGTTGGAGAGGATGATGGGGAAGGAGAAGGCGGAGGAGTTTTTGGTACGCTATGAGGCGAGTCGGAGGGAAGAGAAGGCCAAGCGGGATTAAGATTAAGAGTAGGATTAAGATTAAGAAGGAATGACGCCTATGTCACGATTCATCCTCGCGCTCCTCTTCATTTTTCTGCCTCCATTTTTCTGCCAGCTTCCGGCAACTGCCGAAGAATTCGCCCTCCGTGACAACGACACGGTCGTCTTCCTCGGCGACAGCATCACGGCGGCCCAGTCGTACGGCAAGACGATTGAGAATTACACGCTGCTGCGGTATCCCAGCCGCAAAGTGCGGTTCATCAACGCGGGGCAGGGGGGGGACACGGCTGCTGGCGGGCTGGCCCGGCTGGAGAAGGATGTGTTTGCGCGGGGCGCAACGGTGCTGACTGTGGCTTATGGCGTCAACGACATCGGCTGGGGGGTGAAGGCGGATGCGGAGCATCGGCAGAGGTATTTGGAGAGCATTCGGGAGATTGTCCGCCGCTGCAGCGAGAAGAAAGTGCGGGTCTTCATTTGCTCGGCGGCCATCACGGCAATGGACCCGGACAAGGCGGACAAGGATTTCCTCCAATCGATGTGCGACGAAGGGCTCGCTGCTGCCAAGGAACTGGGAGGGGGCACCATCGATCTGCAACGCGACATGCGGGCCATCCAGCGGCGGCTCTTAGAAGCGAACAAACATTTGCAGCCCAAGGAATCGCCGCACACGCTCCATGCCGCCGACGGAGTCCATCTGAACGACCTGGGGCAACTCGCGATGGCCTTTTGCATTCTCAAGGGGCTCGGCGCTCCGGCGGAAGTCTCTTCCGCAGTCATCAATGCCAAGACCGGCGAAAGTGGCGAGTCCAAGGGATGCAAGATTGACGGCGTGACGCAAAAAGAGGGCGTTCTGGAATTCGACCGGCTGGACGAGGGACTGCCGCTCAATTTTGGCCTGTTCGGAGCCCTGCAATTCCGCTTCATTCCGTTTCCCGACCAGCTCAACCGCTATTTGCTGACGGTGAAGGAGCTGCCGGAAGGAAAGTACGAAGTCCTGGCGGACGGCCGCAAGCTGGCGACGTACTCCCACAAACAACTCGCCGCCGGCGTCAACATCTCCTTCGCCACCTCCGACGCCTGGCAGCCGGGGGGGCCGTGGGATGTGCAGTCCACCCTGGTCAAGCACCTCACCGATTCCCGCTCGCAACTCCATCTCTCGCAGATTCAGGCGAAGGCGTATGTCACGGATGAAGTTCAGCTCGCTTCACTGGCTGCCGATGCTGCGAAAGTTAATGCCTCGCTCGAAGACCTCCAGCGGAAAACCGCCCAGCCGCGGAAGTATCACTTCTTAGTCAGGAAGGCGGATGAAAAGTAGGGTGCATAAGCGCAGCGAAATGCACGCATGTTGACTTTGGAGTCACAATCCAACCATGAGACCCAATGACCTTCCGCCTCAGGCTGACGAACCGACCCCCAAGTCCGTCTTTTCACTCTGGGGGCTGTTCGTGGTAGTTTCAATTGTCTGTGTTTGGGGGGCTGCTGCGAACTATGCGTTTTCGAATCATAGGACCGAAGAGGCGTCTGGCGTGCTGATTCCTCTCGTGGTGATTTCTGGTATTGGGCTATGCATCGCTCTCGCCCAACTGCCACTCTTCTTTCTGGCGGCTCATTGGATCAAAAAGCGAAAGTGAAGAGGACGTTTAACTTTGGGATTACTCACTTCACAACGCGTGCATTTCGCTGCGCTCATGCACCCTACTTTACTGTCCCCACGCAAAACAAATGCTTCTCCCCCCGGATGAAAATCTGCCCCTGGCTGATGGCGGGTGAAGCATAGCAATACTCGCCCAGGTCATTTTCAGCCACGAG
>CAYUJE010000072.1:5919-22337 GCA_964444865.1 uncultured Pirellulaceae bacterium
GGCTGATGGCGGGTGAAGCATAGCAATACTCGCCCAGGTCATTTTCAGCCACGAGGTCAAGCGTGTCGCCGGGCCGGATGACTTTTGTAATGCCATCATCGGAGAGGAAGTAGACCAGTCCGCCGGCGGTGACGAGGGAGGCGGAGTAGTGTTTGCCGAGTCGCTGGTTCCAGGTGAGCTTGCCGCTTTTGGCGTGGTAACAGGAGCCGATGCCGATGTCGGAGACGATGAGGAAATGCTCGCCGCAGAGGATGGGGGAGGGGACGTAGGAGGGGGCTTTGATGGTCCGCCAGGCGATGGCGTCCTCCTTCAGGTGGCCGCTGCCGGTGGGGTTGATCGCCAGGATGTGGTAATCGGGAAAGCCGGAAGTGATGAACAGGAATTCGCCGTCAAAAACGGGGGAGGCGACGAACTGCTCGGTCGGGCCGTCCATGTACCACTGCTCTTTGCCGGTGCGGGGGTCGTAGCTGGCGACGCTTTTGCTGCCGGACATCATGAGTTGCGTCCGGCCGGCGACGTCGCGGATGATGGGGGTGACGTAGCTGCGAGTCTTGTTGGGGCGGGCCGTTTTCCAAATCTCTTTTCCGGTCGTTTTGTCGAGGGCGACCAGGTAGCCGTCCCCGTCGTGGTCGCCGTTGATGATGACCATGTTCTCGAACAGCACGGGAGAACTGCAATAGCCGTGGACGCTGGCGAAGCGGCCCGGTTTGACCAGCCACTTCTGGTTACCGTCAAAGTCGTAGGCGGCCACGACCATGTCGCCGGGGGTGCGACCCTTCTCCACTTCGCCGTTCATCGCCAGGAAGGTGACATAGACCAGTTTGCCATCGGTTGCCGGCGTTCCCGAGGCAAAACTGTTGAGGCCGTGCTTTTTCTCGAGGCCGACTTCGAGAACGTCTTTCTGCCAGATCGTTTTGCCCGTCTTGCGGTCGAGCGAAATCAGCACCCGGTCTTTCTTATCTTCCAAGCAGGAGACGACAAAGACTCGGTCCCCCCAGACAATCGGCGACGAATGGCCGGTGCCGTGGATTTCGACCTTCCAAGCGATGTTGTCGCCGGTCTTGCCGTTCCACTTGGTCGGGATGTTCGCTTCGGTGCTGGAGCCGTCACCTTGCGGCCCACGCCACATCGGCCAGTTCGTTGTCAGGCCGACCGGCTTTTTTTCGATGTCAGCCGCGAGCAGGGCAGGGGAGAGGAGCAGGAGGAGGGCGGGGAGGATGAGGCGGGGCATGGCGGGGAAGATGGAGAGAAAGAGGGAGGAAGAGTGGGGGAGATTTGGCGTTGGAGCTACTTCAGACATCCTAACTGTCTGCCATATTGAGAAACAGTCGGAAACGCAGGGAATTCATTGCAGGGCCTTCAGGGCGGCTCGAAGCCACAGGGCGACGAAGAGAATTCCCCCATGCAGGAGCAGGCCAATAACGGCGATGCCGATGGTGTCGCCGGACTTTTTCCGAATGCCACCGTAGAGCCCAGCGAAGCCACTGAGGATTCCTAGACCAATGATTAAACCGGAAGCAAGATTGGCCGTCAGCCAGACCCACTGGCGTCCCGGCTGCGGGTCCTTGAGCATCAGTTGATTGACGACGCAGTTGAGCGTGAAGCAGACAAAAGCGCTCGCCGCCGAAAATCGCGCAGCATGTCGCGACCAGTCAACGGAAGCCTCCACCACTTCCGCCTCATCCTTCGCCGGCTGTTCCATGCGTTATTCCGGCAGCGGCTTGCCTTTGGTTTCTGGGAGGAAGGGGAGGACGAGTAACCCAATCACAAAGACACTGCACATCGTCACTCCCGCCCATCGCATCGGCTCAGGGGAGTTCACAAAGACTTTGCTAGTGAGCAGTCCCAAGACTGCTGGTCCAGACGCCGCCACAAATCGCCCCACGTTGTAGCAGAAGGAAGTTCCGGTGCTCCGCAAGCGGGTGGGAAATAGTTCTGGAAAGTAGATTGCGTATCCGCCGAAAAGTGACAATTGACATACCCCCATGATGGTAAGCATGTAAAAAACCTGCCACCACTCTCGGAGGTCCAAAAAGACCCAGACCGTACTTGCTGCGGCAAGCACGAAAGCCACGGCAAACGCCGGTCTGCGTCCGGTGTAATGGGTGATGATGCTGAACCCGTAGATGCCAAAGAACGCGCCGATGTTGATGCACAAGGAGGTAATTCCCGCCCACAGAGTCAGTTGTCCGGCAATGTACTTGTTGCGAGAGACGATTTTCTTGGCGCTCTCTTCAACAGCGGCCTCGGTTTCAGGGGGCGTCCCTTCGCTTAAATATTTTTCAAGTCGTGGCCGGTCGGCGGCGGTCTGAGGTGGCTTGGCCTTCACAGCAGCGTCAAGCACGGATTCTTTGGTGACTTCTGCCCCTTGTTTCTTTACCTCAAGGATGGCCGCAAAAAGCGATTTCGCATCATTGTTGCCAGGATCAGAGCTCAGCAATTCCGCTGGTTGCGGCAGTGCTTTGATTTTGTCCAAGGCCGCGGGCCATCGAATCGCAGCTTGAACAAGAATCTGATCATCGACAGTCTGCTTGTTGTCTCGCGCCGTTTGTTCATACCGCTTGCGGAATACGCTGCGGTTCAGGTCAATGCTGAAAAACCCGATCCCCCATAGTCCCACGACTCCCGAAAACGCCAGTAGCATCCCGAAAATGGCGTGCTTGCGCCAGGTCGGATGCGAAAAGAGTTCCGAATAAGAACCCAGTTGCTTCTTGACACCCCCTTCCTTCACCGCCTGCCAGCGCTCGGGCTCTTTCAAGCGACGTCGAATCAAGATTGCCAGCAGGGCCGGCAACGTACCAATGATAAACATTATTCGCCAGGCGCTGCCGATGGCCCCGCTTTCCTCAAGATAGCCTAAGCCAATGCTGAGCAGTGCCGCCGTAATATTGCCAACTGCCGAGAGCGCTTGCAGCAGGCCAAGCGCGAAGGGACGGGCTCGCATCGGCATCACTTCTGCTACCAGCGCCACGCCGACGGCGAATTCACCCCCCACTCCCAGGCCAGTCAGAAAACGATAGATGGCAAAGTCCCAAAAACCAAAGGAAAATGCGCTCAGGCCCGTGAAGAATGAGTAGATCAGAATTGTAAACAGCATTACCTTGGCTCGGCCAATGCGATCGCCAAGTACGCCGAACGCCAGGCCACCCGTTGCCCATCCGATTAAGAAAATCGATGTGGCATAGCCTCCCCATTCCGCGACATTTGCTCCCGAAGGATCGGCGAGCAGGGCCTTCATGGCTGGCACACGAGCCAAGTTGAAGAGCTGTTGATCCATTGTGTCAAACAGCCAACCCAACGCGGCAACCCCCAGCACAAACCAGTGATAGCGATTCAGCAGCTTGTACCAGGGACGCTGATCATTGGGATCGTCGGGAACGGTAGAGGGGGCGTCGTCGATTGCGTGCATGTGGGTGCCTTCCGGACTAAGGGCTGGTAGGAACAGCAGTGTAAGGGGGCTGGGGCTGAGGTTCAAGGTTCCAAGTTGTCGGTTCCAAGTTTGGTGGCTCAATTTTTTGCCCCTAAAATGGAAAAACGGCAGCCGTTTGTCGTCATAATGGTGCTGAGGGGGAGAAACTGGTGAGTCCGCTGCTGACGCCTGAAGCCTTGAGCCGCCTGCTTGATGAGCATGGGGGGGCCCTCGTGCTTTTCGCGGCCCAGTGGACGGACTCGCCGGATGACTGCGTGCAGGAGGCCTTCATCGAGCTCACCCGGCAGAAGGAATTGCCGCGCTGCATCACGGCGTGGCTCTATCGCGTGGCTCGCAACAAGGCCATCAGCATGTCCCGCTCCGCCTGGCGTCGGCGTCGACATGAGGCGCTCGCGGGGGCTCTGGTTCCCGCCTGGACCTGCGAGGAAGACCGCCCGCCTGTCGAGAAGGAAGAACTGGCTGCGGCGTTGCAAGCGCTTGATGATGGTTTGCGGGAAGTGATTGTCGCCCGGATTTGGGGCGGCCTGAATTTTGAACAGATTTCCGAAGTGGTCGGTGCTTCCATCAGCACTGCTCACCGGCGTTATGAGGCGGGGCTCAAGGCCCTGCGTGAAAGGTTGAAACTGCCATGTCCGACCAAAACGGCGACTTGCCCGAAATGAACGGCGGCCTCCCCGCTGAAAGCGAGCCCCTCTCCGCCTGTCCCATCGATCCCGAGGAGCGGCTGGATACGGAGCGGGTGCTGGGCCTGTTCGCGCCCCGCACTCCGCGATTGAAGCGGGAGCGACTGCTGGCGCTGGTGGCGAATGTGCGGCGTGAAGCTGCTTCTGATTCGAATGTCTCGGTTCGCTTTCGCACTCCGTGGTACTGGCCCGCGGCGACAGCCGCGATGACGGCGATTTCGCTATCGCTGGCGGTGATGCTGGCGGTGCGCGTGAATGCCGAGCCGCCGGTCCGCGTGGAATACAAAGAGCGGATTGTTTATAAGCCCGTGAGCTTTCCATCCTCGCCTGCCGCTGCACCTTCCGCCATTGAGAAAGTCGAGATTGCAGATGCGGTTGTTACGATTCCCGAGCAAGAGAAAATTGTCGCGAGAAATTCTGTGCGTTCCGACGACTACTTGTCGAATCGCACGTTGGCCCTGGAACAGGGAATCGATGCTTTGGAATTCCGCCTGCCTGCCACGCAAGGAAGCATCGCCAATTCACCTGCCACGCGCGAGGAATTGCTGCGGCAACTCGGTCCCCCCAGGCCGCTGAGCGGGATGAAGAAATCTCTTCAGCCTGGCGTGACGTCGAAAAGTTGGATTTGGCCCGGGTGGTAGGTCAGATTTTGAATTGCCGCGGAGAACGCAGAGACCACGGAGAATTTTCACTGCGAACCTTGCCGAGTACTGCGGATGATCCCTGGACTGCTGTTTTCCTAGTTGACAAGATCAGAGGAGCATAACCATGAAACGATATGCGGTAATCACAATGTGCGGGGTTTTTGCGCTTACGTGCGGCGGTGCGTGCCTCGCGATTGCTCAAGTGAAGGACCCCCAACGTCCTGATGGCCCATCAACTTCAGAATCACAGCCTCTCGGACAAGACCAGCCCTCTCCGCAAGTTGAAGCAGTTCCTTTCGACCCTCAGCGGCCGGACGAAAAGTCGCCGCCGAAACCGGGGCAGCTCAACCTCAATCAACCGCGAGTCATTTACCTTACTCTCACCCCCGCCGCCGAGCCGGTGCCGGCACTCAAGTACGCATTGCTGCCGGGTTCCACGGAGCGGACATCGGGCAACGGAGCTACCAATTACTATCGGGCCATCCTGCATGCCCAACAGGTGCACAGTTCCGCCTCCAAGGAAGACCGCGATGGTTTTAACCAGCACCTTCAAGAGTGGTACGACACTCCGCTTCAGGACCTTTCGCCGGCTGACAAACGGGCGATGGAAAAATGGGTGGGCTATTATCGCAATGCCTTGGCGGAGACCAAACTGGCTGCCTATCGCGAGGAGTGCCACTTCAATTTGCGGCTGCAGGATTTGCGCGGCATGGAAACCATCAATTATCTGCTGCATGATTTTCAGGAATCTCGCAGTCTGGCTCGCGTGTTGCGATTGCGGGCTCGTCTAGAGGTGGTCGACGGCAAACTCGATGAAGCGCTGGAGACCGTCCGCGTAGGGTTGCAGCTTGGCCGGGATACCGCCGAGCCCGAACTGTTGATCAATGGCCTCATCGGCATTGCCATCGCTGGCATGATGCAGGAGGAACTCATCGAAATCATCGATCAGCCCGGCTCTCCCAATCTGTATTGGGCTTTGGCTTCCTTGCCGCATCCACTTGTGGACATGCGGAGGGGCATGCGGTTTGAAATGGAATTGCCGGAGCGGATGTTTCCGTTCCTGAAGGATGCCGAAACCGCCCAGCGGACCCCGGAAGAATGGCAGAAGCTGATGGTGGAGAGCTTTAACCACATCACCGAAGTGGCCGGCACCCAGTCGCGGGTTCCCGAATGGCAATCCCGCCTGATCGCCACCGCCGGACTGGCGATGATCTATGCCGACGCCAAGAAGCGGCTGCTGGACGATGGCTTTGACCGCGAAGTGCTCGAAAAAATGCCGGTCGCGCAAGTCGTGGCGATTCAGGCATCGCGGGCCCAGAAACGGGTGTATCATAATGTTTTCAAATGGACTTCGCTGCCGTATTCCCAGCAGGGAACTCGCGCCGAGGATTCGTTTAAAGCAATGACGGCCGAATGGGGCGGCCCGGGTCAGATGACTGCAGCGGATCCACTGCTGCTCGCCCGTCTGCTTCTTCCCGGTGTGCAGCAAGCGATGGGCGCGGAAATCCGATTGCAGGAGAATTTTGCCGCGCTGCAAGCCATTGAAACTTTGCGAATGCATGCCGCGGCCCATGGAGGAAAGTTGCCCAAAACGCTCGCCGAGATCACGATTGTCCCAGTCCCCGTCAACCCGGCCACGGACAAACCGTTTGCCTACGAACTCAATGACGGCGTCGCCACGCTCACGATTCCCCCCGTCGGCAGTCAGCCGGCGGCGCTGGGAAAGATTTACGTGATTCGCATGGAAGCCAAGTAAACCACCACTCCATTTCCAGCTGCTTACCGGATAAGAAACCCGTTCAGGAGAAACTTTGTGAAACGCCTCATGCCAATCTGTTTTGCCCTCGCACTTGTCTTCTCACCATTACTTTCCTCCGCTCAGGAAAGCGGTCTGGGGAGCGTGGCTCCGTTCGTCAATGACGATACGGTTGCCATTATCCGCGTCGACCTGAAGAAAGCGGACATTCCCGCCGCGATCAAATCACTGACGACGGGTGTGCCAAAAGAGTTGCTGACGGGAGCGGATTTCAAGAGTGCGGAAACTCTGGGAGAAGAAGGTCGGAAGGCCCTGATCGAAAATGGCGTCACCGAAGCCTTTGCCGTGTGGGGCCCCATCGACCTTCGCCAGCCGGATGAGTCCTTCTTCATCGTCTTGCCTGTGGCCGAGGGAAAGGATCCGCAGAATGTGATCGATGCCCTGGCCAAAATCGTCGGCCGTGCTCCCCAGCCGGATGCGACTGCCATTGTCCATCATGCCATCTTGCTTTCGCCCCCCCACAAACTGCAGGGGATGAAAGAAATCAGATCATCGCCGCGTCCTGATCTGGCCAAGGCCCTGGCCGCTTCCAAGGGTGCCACGATTCAAATTGCCGCGGCCCTGCATGATGATGTGCGGCGGGTTGTGGCCGAATCGCTCGATAAACTCCCTAAGGAAATTGGCGGCGGCAGCGGGGCGGACCTCGCCGGAGGACTGCAATGGCTGTCTATCGGCATCGATGGTCCCTCGAAGCTGGCCGTCAATCTCACAATTCAAGCCAAAGATGCCAAATCGGCGCTGCAGGTCCGCACGACTTTGTCCGCGGTTGTGAATATGGTTGCGGGCAGCGACGAAGCGACCGCCAATTTTCCCCCTCTCAAGACTTTGCTCCCGATGCTCATTCCCGAAGCCAAGGGGGACAAGCTGGTCCTGTCCCTGACGGAAGAAAACGGCAAGGTCAAGCAAATCATGGACGAGCTCATCAAGCCCGCCGTGGTCGCCGCCCGCGGAGCGGCTGCTCGCACGCAGAGCATGAACAACCTCAAGCAGATCCTGCTGGCGATGCACAATTACCACGACGTCTATCGCCATTTTCCAGCCGCCTACGGCATGAAGAAGGATGGCACCAAATTGCTTTCGTGGCGGGTCTACCTGCTGCCGTATCTGGAACAGCAGGCTCTCTATGAGCAGTTCCATCTCGATGAACCGTGGGACAGCGATCACAACAAGAAGCTGATTTCAAAAATGCCCAAGGTCTTTGCTTCGCCGTCCCTTCCCGCCGAGTTGGCAGCTAAGGGAATGGCCAGCTACGTCGCCCCGGTCGGCGAAAAAACGATTTGGGAAGGGAGCAAAGCCACCGGAATTCAGACGATTCTCGATGGCACTTCCAATACCATCGCCGTTCTCGAAGCGGACGCCGAGCACGCCGTTATTTGGACCAAGCCGGACGATCTGGTAGTGGACTGGAAGAACTCGGTGAAAGGACTTGAATTGTGGAAAAGCGGAACCAAGTCGGCGTTTCTCGCCGGCTACTGCGACGGCTCCGTTCGCGCCATTAGCGAAAAAATAGACAACGGTCTGATGAAAAAGCTGCTGCAAAAGGACGACGGCGAGCCGATTGGTGAAGTCCCATAAAGTGGGGTAGGCTTTCTGCCTGCACAGTAAACTCGACTTTCGTTCGTGCCCGCGGTTTCCCGCGGGCATTTTTTTTCCGACTTGCATTTCTTGACCCGCGTCTCCTCACCCGGCTAGGATGCGCCAGAACGAGTACAGACGCCAGGCCCTCCGGTACATGAGAGGAACGCGTACGAAGGTCTGTCCAACGAATGCCGAGCAGAATCGTTAGCGGCACCCACCCGAACTATCCCAAGTGCGAATTTAAAAAGGAGGTGTCTACCTCCTCGGAGTCCGAAAATGCAATCGAAAACATTCGTAATCATGTTGTCTCTTTTGTTAGTGACCTGCGCTAACCTGGTTTCCGCAGGCACGATCCGAGTGCCGCAGGACCACAAGACCATTCAGGCGGCGGTCGACAAGGCTGAGGCTGGCGACACCGTGCTCGTGGAGGCTGGAGTTTACCGCGAGCGAATTCGCCTCAAGGAACGGGTGACGCTGCAGAGTGCTGGTGATGACGCCCCAGGAAAGCTTGGGTTGAAGCGGGCCGCCGCCACGGTTCTTGATGGGGGAGGCAAGGAAGGGGAGGGGCCTGGCGTGGCGATGGCGGAAGGCTCGACGCTGGATGGTTTTACGGTCACAAATGTTGGCCTGTACGACGAAGCGGAGTGGAAAAAGCACCACGCCACGCAGGGCAATGAGCAGCCGCACGAACACAGAGGCCAGCCGGGCACAGTCGGCGTCAGCGTGATCGGTGTCACTTGTACGATTCGGCATAACATCGTGCATCACATCGGCTACTCGGGCATCGCCATCCAAGGAGTTGCGGGAAAACGCTGCCTGCCGCTGGTTCAGGGCAATGTGTGCTATCGCAACATGGGTGGCGGAATCGGATCGATGCAAGGTTCGACGGCGATCATCGATGGCAATGTATGTTTCCAGAATTTTTACGCCGGCATTGGTCACGAAGGGGCCAGTCCCGTCGTTACGAACAACGAGTGTTACGAAAATATTCGCGCGGGGATCGGCATCAGCGAAGGTGCCAGCCCCTTGGTGCGCGGCAACAAGTGCTACCGCAATCGCCGCGCGGGGATCGGCATCCGCACGGATGCGGTCACCAAACCGGTAGTTGAGGATAATGATTGCTATCAAAACGATATGGCTGGCATCGGCTGCGAAGAGCATTCCGCGCCGCTTCTGCGAGGCAACCGCTGCCACGAAAATGCACTCGCCGGCATCGGCTGTCGCAGTGGAGCCCGGCCGATCATTGTGGAAAACAAATGTTTTCGCAATCATGCCGCCGGCATCGGCATCGGCAGCGAGCAAGGAGCCCAACCGCTGATTGCCAATAACGAATGCTATGAAAACGACGAGGCCGGAATCGGCCAGCGCGAGGATGCGGAGACGACTCTCGTCGGCAACCACGTGCACCACAACAAAGCCAGTGGCATCGGCTTCGCGGATTGCAAAGCGGGCCAATCCGTGGTGATCAATAACCGTGTGCTGGACAATGAAAAGGTAGCCGTGGGCATCCATTCTGGCTGGAAAGTGCGACTGGTTGGCAACGAACTGTCGCGTCCCGAAGGTCTGCCGCCGGTTGTAATGGTATTCAAGGGAGCCGAGGCTGACTTTTTGGACAATACGATTCGTGGCGTGGGCGTCGCGGGCATCCGGACGGAGGGACTGATCCGAGCAACCTACAACCGCTTCGAGTGCGCCGCGCTGCGCGCAGGAGGCGGACCGCCGCAATTTGCAGTCTGGGGATTGCCCGGCTCAGATACCTGTTTGATGAACAACACGGTTCGAGGCTGGCGTCATGCCCTCGTCTCGGAGCAGGCTGCCGTCGTCGCCTGCCAAAACCGTGTTGAAGGCTATGGGCAGTTTGGCATCAAGATCGGCCAGCCTGTGGGTAAACCCATTGCCGTCGACAATCATTTTGTCAGTAACAATGATCGTACGGGAGTTGTAATCACCGGTGGCGAGGGAATCGTCCAAGAGAACCATTTTCATCTGCCCCCGCAACCAACTCCTGCAAAGCAATGAAGAACGCCAGGATGATTTCAAGTGGGAATTGAGTGTTCAGAAGCCTTCCATCGTGGAGACTCCGAGTCACTCTCCGATGTCCCCCAGTTCCCGCCGCAGCCTTAAGAGAACGCGGGATTTGCTGACACGGACGGTGCCGGGTTTCATGGCGAGGTCGGCGGCGACGTCGGCGGCGGTGCGGCCGTCGATGACGACTTTCCAGAACGCTTGCCAGGTCCGCTCGTGGAACTCGGGACGGATCGATTCGAGGGCCCGGAGCAGGACATCTCCGAAGACAAGGTCGTCCTGGCCATGCGGAGCAGGGGAGGGGAGGTCGGCTTCCAGTGGGTCCGAATTAAGGGAAGGATCGCGAATGTCTTGCAGCCGCATGCTCGCTTCGGTTCCGCCGATGGCGGCAGGCTCGCGGTTCTTCCGCTGGAAATAGTCGAGCGTCTTGTTGCGGGCGATGGTCATCAGCCAGCCGCGGAAGGTGTCGCCGGGGCGGTCCTTGCGGAAACGGTTGAGGTGGGAGGCGACGGCGGAGAAGACTTCTTGCAGCACATCGACGATGTCCTGCTGCAAGACTCCCCAGCGGCGGCACCAGGAGGCGACGAGGGGAGCGTAGAGCGTGACCAGCCGTTCCCACGCGGCAGCATCGGCCAGGCGGGCTTCATCGAGCAAGCTCCGGGAAGTGGAACCGCCGGTCGCTCGCTGTTGGGAAGCTTCGCTCATAAGCTGGTTCCCTGCCGTCGCCGGTTGAAGACGGTGATGGCGATGCTGAGGACGACGAGAAGCGTGGAGATGGAGGCCATCAGAGCGAAGGCCCCGCGCAGGCCGGCCTGGGTGTTCTCGATTTCGCGGTCGAGCGGGCGGACGATCTTGAGCACGCCGACGACGTCGCCGATTTCCCAGTCCCGCTTGGGGCTCTTGCTCGTCGGGCTCTTATCGTTGTGGCAGCCGAGGCAGCTCTTTTCCATGTGGCGGGCGGCGTAGTAGTGGAGTTGTCGCTTACCGTCCGATTCGACGAATCGCGTGTACTCTTGCTGCGGCTGGTCGGTCGCTTTGGCATTGGCCTCCAGCCAGGCGAGGGCGGTCCGCTCGACCTCATCCTGCGGGCCACCGTTTTCGCGGCCCGGCCAGGGAAAGCGGCTGTAGACGCGGACCTGCATCCCCGGATTGCGGCGGCTGATTCGCTCGCCAAGGTCGATTGAGAACGTGGCCGGTAGCGGCAGGGCGGGGTGGACCTTGCGGTAGTCCTGCGTGATTTGCACGCCGGTCGTTTTGGTGTTGATGTCTTCGATTTCCTCGCTGTAAAACCGCCAGACCTCGTCCAGCATCTTGTTTTCCAGTCGGGCACTTTCGATGGCGGTCTGGCGGACGAACCACTCCGACAGGCTGGAGAGATACCAGAGGCCGGCGAGCGAGCCGAAGATGACGGCGAACAGAACGCTGACCGCGAGCGGATAGCGCTGGCACCAGCGGAAGGTTCGCTCGATGCTTCCCATCGGCCGGGCCAGCGGATGCCGCCCTTCCTGAAAGCGGCGGAGGTCGGCTTCCATCTCGCGAGCGGTCTGGTAACGACGGCCGGCCGATTTGCTGATGGCTTTGAGGCAGATGACTTCGAGGTCGCGAGGGATGTCGGGGCGGAGGCGGCGCGGCGGGCGGGGATCGTCTTCCATCACTTGCATGAGCAACGCCCGGCGGTCGCCGCGGAAGGGACGCTCGCCGGAGATCATTTCGTAGAGGACGACCCCAAGGCTGTAGATATCGCTGCGGGCATCGACCTGGTGCGAAGTACCGGCGGCTTGCTCGGGGGACATGTAGGCCGGGGTGCCGAGGACGCGGCCGTCGGAGGTCATGGTCTGGTCACCGGTATCCCGCTTGGCGAGGCCAAAGTCCATCAGGTGGGCTCGACCCTTCTGGTCGAGAATGATGTTGCTGGGCTTGATGTCTCGATGAACGACGCCGTGCTCGTGAGCATAGTGCAGAGCGGCGGCAAGTTCGCCGGCGATGGCTGCGGCTTCCTGCGGGGAAAGGCCGCCGGGCTTGTCGGTGAGACGCTGTTCGAGCGTCGGGCCGTCGATGAATTCGCAGACGAGGAACCAGACGCCGTCTTCCGTCTGGCCCGTTTCGTAGAGGCTGACGATGGAAGGATGCTTGAGTTGAGCGGCGCTGCGGGCTTCGCGGAGAAATCGCTCGACATCTTCGGCGGAGGCGAAGTTGCCCGCTCGCTGGACCTTGAGAGCGACGACTCGTTCTAGTCGCGGATCCCACGCCTGAAAGACATAGCCGAACGAGCCGACGCCGAGTTCGGAGCGAAGCTCGAAGCGGTCGAGGCAAACGGGGCCTTCCAGCAGGCGGCGGGCGAGACCGCGACCAGCATCGGCGGAGACTCTGCTGGAGCCGGAGCGGGAGGCGGCGGTGAGGATGGCTCGAGCCCAGGAAGGTTCGTCCTGGGGTGGTGTTCCGGCGGCGACCGAGGCAGCGGAAAGGTGCTGAAGCTGATCCACCAGGGGGTCGCTAGAACGGTCCAACTCTTCCAGCCGAGCCTGGCAGGATGGGCAAGCTTCGACGTGCTCCGCCATGGCTTCAAATTCGACTCCAGCCAAGCAGCCGAGGGCGAACTCCTGAAGCTTATCTGCTGGTGGGCAAAGGGGTTGGGACATGTTAGTAGTAACCCGCTTCAGCGGGTTAAGCTCACGGGCTGCAAACCCGCTGAAGCGGGTTACTACGAACGAGAGACAAGCACCTATCATAACAGCCTCCCGTTACAATCACGTGTAACGGGGGGCTGTTCTTGAACGTATCGGACGAACCCGTTTTCCTTCCTCTCCTGGAGAAACCCATGATACCTTCCACGCGTCGCGATTTTCTGAAGGATGTTGGCCGCGGAATGCTGGTTGCCGGCATTGGCACAGCGGTCGCCAGTGATTTAGGGTTCTCCACGGCTTTCGCGGATCGCGGGCCGGAAAGCCTGCCGCTGGGTGCCCATGAAGCTCTCGTGGAGTTGATTCGCAGCACTCCTCCGGAAAAGCTCCAGCCGATTCTCATCTCTAAACTCAAGGCGGGAGAGGTCGACAACAAGCGGCTTATTCAGGCCGCGGCTCTGGCGAATGCAGAAGCCTTCGGCGGGACCGACTACGTCGGCTATCACACTGCCATGGCCATGCTACCGGCTCTGGGAATCGCGCAGCAACTGCCGGCCGAGCGCCAGGCTCTTCCCGTGCTCAAAGTCATCTATCGCAATTCGGCTCAGTGCCAATCCCATGGTGGTGCCTCGAAGGCGACCCTCATGGCGCTGCACGCCGCCGAGCACTCGGCCGAAGGAGACATCGGCCTGAAGATTCGGGAAGCCTGCCGCAATTCAGATCTGAAAGCCGCCGAAGATCTCTTTGGCTACATGCGCAGCGCCACGCCACAAGAGATGTTCAACGCTCTTCAACCGGCAGTGCAAGACGACATCAACGTTCACCGGTTCGTGTTCGCCCACCGCACTTACGGCCTCATTGGACTGCTCGGCAAGGAGTATGCCCACACGCTGCTGCGGCAGTCGGTTCGCCAGATGGTGGACTTCGAAGTGCAACACAAACGGCACAACAACCCCGACAACCCGATTCGCGCCCTGCTGCCGAAGCTTCTTGACCAGTACAAGCTGGTCGGCAAGACGCCCGGCAACAAGGAACTGAGCGATGCGGCCGTCGATGAATTGGCCACGACGGTTTACAACGGCCCCCCCGCCAAGTCCGCGGATGCCGTCGCAGCCGCCTTGGCTGACGGTGTCTCGATGGAGCAGGTCGGCGAAGCCATTTCGCTGGCGTCAAACATGCTCTGCCTCCGTCAGGGAAGCGGCGACAAACAGTGGCGGACCCACGGTGATTCGGCCGGCGTTCACTCGTCCGACGCGACGAACGCCTTCCGCAACATGGCTCGCAACACCGATCCCAAGCACGGCATCTGCGGCCTGATTGTGGCGGCCTACCACAGCGCCAGCCACAACCCCTTCAAGACGGACGCCTATCCGCTGGAAGACCACCGCAAATCGATCAAGGCGACCGATGCGGCTGGCCTGCTTGCCGAATGCGAGGACGCGGTCAAAGCAAATGATCAGGGTCGCGCCTCAGCCGCGATCCAGATCTACGGCGAGAAGGGTTTCGCGGTTGATGGCGTATTCCAGACGCTGATCAAGTACACGATCAGCGAGGACGGCCGCCTGCACGGCGAGAAGTTCTTCCACACCGTTGGCGAGGAATACAAGGCGACCCGCCCCAGCCTCCGCTGGCGGCAAATCACCGCCCTGGCCCGC
Source organism: uncultured Pirellulaceae bacterium (assembly GCA_964444865.1). Classification (GTDB taxonomy): domain Bacteria; phylum Planctomycetota; class Planctomycetia; order Pirellulales; family Pirellulaceae; genus SXOA01. The sequence goes on from CAYUJE010000072.1 coordinate 20,372, forward strand.
GTCACCGCGAGCGCCTACGGCTATGACCGCCAGGACAAGCACGGCTTCCATGCCCCGGGCTATGAAGAAGCTTGCAAGCTGCTGGGCGTGACGGCGTAGTGGAAGATTATCGCCAGAATATTAAAACCAAGCAGGACGACGTTCTGTGTCGTCCTGCTTGTGTTTGCCCGCCAATCAAATTGGAAATCTCAAATCTCAAACAAATGGGAAGTTGGAATCGGGAAGCAGAAAAATAAAGCCCTTTCCAATTTCCTCTTTCACCTTTTAGAATTTGTTTGAGATTTGAGATTTCTTTATTCTTCGGCGTTAGCACTTCCACCGCTTCGCCACGTTCGCCTTCATGAACGCCAGGGCGTCGCGGCTGAGTTGCTCTTCGCTTTCGTACATCCGCCGCCAGATTTTGGTAGCGGCGGCAATTTCGGGAAGGGCGAGGCCGAAGGCTTCGACGACGAGCTGGTCGTTGTAGCCGATCTGATGGAGGACCTCGAAGGTCTCGCACCACTTTACGTCTCCGGAACCTGGAGTGCCGCGGTCGTTCTCGCTGATGTGAACGTGGCAGAGCATGTCGGCACAGCTATGCAGGGCCAGAGCGATGCTTTTCTCCTCAATGTTGGAGTGGAAGGTGTCGTACATCATGCGGCAGTTGGGATGAGCCACCTGGCGGCAGAAGCGGGCGGCGTCGGCGTGGCTGTTGAGCAGGTAGGTCTCAAAACGGTTGAGGCATTCCACGCCGAGCGTGACGCCACATTTGCCGGCATGCTCCGCCGTCTTCCGCATCGAGTCGACGCCCCACTTCCATTCCTCGGCAGTCGGTCCCGCACCACTGAAGACGCCGATGGCGGAATGGAAAGGACCGACCAGCTTCGTCGCTCCCAGCGCCGCGCAGCAATCGAGGACCTTCTTGTTCCCGTCCACGCCCCGCTGGCGATTAGCGGCATCCGAGCTAATGGGGTTGTCGTCGCCGCCGCGAATGGTCACTGCCGTGCGTGCCAGGCCGATTTCATCGAGCTTCTTTCCCCATTTGGCGTAGTCGAGCCCCGTATTGAAGATCGGCACCTCGACTGAGTCATAGCCGTAGCTCTTGAGCATGTGGAGCGTGGGGAGCAGGCCATCGCTGATCTCGCCGGTCCAAAGGAGCAGGTTCATGCCGTATTTCATCGCGAAAAATCCTTGTTAGAGTTGGCTTGGGTATTCGGGTAAAAGCTCATGCCGCCGTTGACGGATGGTGGCCCGCATTTCGGGAAACAAATCCGCCAATTCAGCCGGCAACTGCGGCAGGCCGACACGCTGCATGACGTGATTCAGGCGAACGAGCAGTTTGCCATCCTCCGCGTAGTCATACAAGAACCGTTCCTGCAAAAAACGGGTGACGAGGTACGCCACCTTGTCCGACTGCCGCGTCGAAAGCCGGTTGATGGCCCCTTGCAAAAACGCCGGATCAGCCTGAGCCAAAGCCGTGTAGTAATTATCCAGGCGGCTCGGCTCTTCTTCGGTCAGCGTGGCATCCAGTAGCAATTCGACCAGGATATGCCCCAGAAAACTTGGCCGAAAGCCGTCGTCGACAGGTAGCGAGTCTCGAACTTGCAAGGTGAAAGCCAGGCTCAACTCATTGAACGCCGTCGTCTGATGAAACCATTCGTCATCCCGATGATGCTGCACGATTCCCCTCGCCAACGCCGCCAGATTCTCATCAGCGTCATCCACAAACAGCGCCGCTGTCTTCCCCCTCGCTCGCATCTTGCGGTCAACCACGGAGAGCCAATCCGGCACCGCCGTCCCCGCCAGGAAATACGGCTGCTCCGCAAACCGCCAGCCGTGCGCGAGGTAGTTCATGCGTTACGGACCTACTTTCCCACCCCCGTCCAAGCCCCGCTCTTCGCACTCGCCAGCACCGCGTCACACACCTGCTGGGTCTCCAGGGCATCGCGGAAAGTCGGTCCCGCTGGTTTGCCGGTGGAGAGTCCTT
>CAYUJE010000073.1:0-5983 GCA_964444865.1 uncultured Pirellulaceae bacterium
TTCCATGGCCTGGACGGCGGCGACGGTTTGGCGGTCGGCGGAGAGGTCGTTGTAGGAGAGCCGGCGGGCGGCGGCGAGACGGTTTGGCTTTTCACTTTCGGGGCCGCCGAACTGGACGGTGGCGACTTCGCGGACGAACCGCTCCAGCACTTCCACGCCGTAGCCCCGCTGGCTTCGCTCGCCCCACGGCTCCAGGAAGGTGCCGTTGTAGTGGTTGTTCATGTTGATTTTGCGGGTCAGCGGCGTGCGGCCTTCGACCGTGCATTCCACCCCCCGCTTGCGGCTGTGGCAGTTCCAGACGCCGTTGTCGAAACGGAACTGCACCTCCTGATCGACGTAGCCGGGGAAGTTGTCGGGAGTGACCCAACTGGTGTGGATGTCGAATGCCGCCTCGCGGCCGCTGGCGTATTGATAGATGAGCCGCAGCTGGGTGCTGTCCCAGGTGGGGCCGCCGGAATCTCCGACAATCCCCCGCTGCCCGGTGCAGGCCACGCTCTTCAGCCGTCCGCCGAACGTGAAATCGATCAGCTTGATGTAATGCACGGCGACGTACGTCCCCGGGTTGCGGCCGGCAATCCACTCCGCGAACTGCCCCGTGGCGATGGACTTCGGCTCCAGCAGCGTGCAGTAGCCCGTGTTGACGTGCTGCAATTCGCCGTCCGCTACCAGCGTCCGGAGCTTCTTGTGGTCGGGGTCGAGGAGCTTGTGATAGACGACCTTGGCGAGGACGTTGTGCTTCATCGCGAGGGCGGAAAGTTCGTCGAGTTCCTGCAGCGTCAGCACCGACGGTTTCTCGATGAGGACATGCTTGCCCGCGAGAATTGCCGCTTTCGCCGCGGAGAAATGCCGGTCATCGGGGGAGGCCACGCAGACGAAATCGACGTTGCTCTTCAGGAGTTGGCCGATGGAGTCGGGCTCTTGGAAGCTATTGAACTGGGCGATTCTGTTCCCAGCGGACTTGCGGTATTTTTCGGCCCGGCTGCCGGTCTTGCTCGCGACTGCGGCCAATTCCACCTGACAGATGCCGAACGCCGGGTCGTAAATCCCGCGTTGCAGGTGTGCCTGCTCAAAAAACGGGCGATAAGTTTCGTCAAAGATCATCCCCATGCCGACCATGCCGGCGCGGAGGGAGGGAGAGGAGGAGAGCATGAGATAGGTCGTCACTCGTGTAAGTAGGAAGTTGAGCGACTATTATAAGGTCTCTATCGAAGGATGAGAGCGGCTGGTTACAGAATGAGTCCTCAAGTCAAAGAGGGATCCTTTGTTGGTCGCGCGGAGGCGCAGAACCCGCAAAGATATTTTTGCCAAGTTGTTCGGCCCCCACCGAGCTTGTCTCGGTGGAAGCCATAATTCTGCACTGGCAGCGGCAGTCGCTAGAAACCGCCCCCACTGACCTCGCGTCAGTGGAGCGCATGACTCCCCGGTGAGAATCATTTGCACCACCGACGCGAGGTCGGTGGGGTCTGTTGGCTCCATTGACCACCCCGTGCTCCTTCTAGGATACTCGTCTGCTGTGATACCGACCCCGAGCACAACTTGAACGCTGACACACCTCTCCCGACCGGCACGCTTCGTCCGCTGTTCGCGCTGGCTTTGCCGGTGATGGCGGAGGAGGGGCTCAATTTGCTGGTGGGATACACGGATTGGTATCTGGCGGGGCATTTTTTGGAAGGGCAAGAGCCGAAGGCGGCGATGGGGCTGATGGCGTATGTGCTCTGGATTTTGCCGACGCTGTTCTCGTTGATTTCCATCGGGGCGCTGGCTCTCGTTGCCCGGTTTGTCGGGGCGGGGATGCGGAAGGAGGCGAGCCACGTCGTTAATCAGGCAATGCTGCTGGGGGTGGTTGCCGCGGGAATTGGGGTTGTCTTCTGTCTGATTGGCGGACCGTGGTTTGTCTCCGCGATGCAACTCCGGCCGGAGGCGGCTGAACTGGCGCTGCGGTATATCCGGATCATGACGCCGGCGATTCCCGCCATCATGCTGGAGCAGATAGGCTCGGCCTGCCTGCGCGGTTCGGGGGATGCCGTCACCGGCCTCATCGCCCGCGTGGTGCTCAACGGAGTCAACATGGTGATTTCCACGCTGCTGGTGACCGGCGCGGGGCCGTTTGCCAATGTCGGCTGGGATGGGCTGGCGATTGGAACGGCGACGGGGCATATTCTGGGAGGCCTCATCATCCTGGGGATGCTCCTCCGCGGCCGCAACGGCATGCAGTTGCAATTTGGCTGGCCCCGGCCGGATTGGGAAACGATTCGCCGCGTGCTGCGGATCGGCCTCCCTGGCGGGTTCGATGCCTCCGCGTTGGTCTTTTGCCATCTGGTCTATGTCTCAATCATCAACGCCTTGGGGACCGAAGCTTCCGCCGCCCACGGCCTGGGTTTGCAAATCGAAGCTCTGGCGTTTGCGCCCGGCTCAGCCTTTCATGTCGCTGCCGCCACGATGGCCGGCCAGACGCTCGGCGCGGCTCAGCCGCAGCGCGCGGTGCGGTCGGTCATCATGGCGGTAATCTGCGGAGTGACGGTGATGTCCCTGGCGGGCTCGCTGTTCTTCTTCGCAGGAGAATCTCTGACCGAATTCTTCATCGGCCGACCGACGAACCTGACCCACCACGCCAGTGAGCTCCTTAAAATCGTCGCCTGCGGCTGTCCGGCGCTGGCGATCTTGAATGTGCTGACGGGCGGACTCCGCGGAAGTGGTGATACGCGTGTTCCGCTCGCCATCACCTTCATCGGCCTCGTCGGCATCCGCATTCCGCTGGCGTGCTTTCTTGCGTGGGACCAGATTCCGCTCCCCTTCACGGAGACTGCGATTCCTGGACTAGGGCTCGGCGTCGGCGGTGCCTGGCTGGCCATGGTGACGGACGTAACCGTTCGCAGCCAGTTGGCGATGCTCAGGTTCTGGCAGGGAGGGTGGATGAAGGTCAATGTTTGAGCGACTGACGCGAGGCCCTCTTCAATACAGCCGCTTGGCATAGGACTCTTCGATCGCTTCGTGCAGCGATTCCACGGTCTGCCCAGGAATTTGCGTCTGATCGATCAGAATTTGGGCAAAACTGGGTAGCGAGGATTTTTGCTGCTCTCCCTGCCAAAGGTGCGAACGAATGAGGGCCTTGGCACATTGCAAAAAGCACTCCTCAATTTCCACTCCGATAGCGACCAAGGGCTGTTTCCCTTGTGCCGTCAGGGTCGCGAGTACGGCTTCATCCCGCAAAACGCAGGCCCGACCGTTGACCCGCAGGGTCTCTCCCAGACCGGGTAACAGGAATAGTAATCCGATGCGGCCAGTTTCGAGAATGTTTCGCAAGCTATCGGCACGGCGATTTCCGGCCCGTTCGGGAATGACCAAGGTCTGTGGATCCAAGACTTTCGCTACTCCCGGCGCGTCTCCGCGAGGCGATACGTCGCAGGTGCCATCTTTGCCAACCGTTCCCAACAGTACAAAAGGCGATTCCGCTATGAAGCGCGTCATGTGCGGATCAAGCTGGGACTGCTGCTTCTTAATTGCCAGTTCGCTCGGTACGCCGATCAAGCCGGCGAGTTCTTCCGCAGAGGCGACCAGATTGTGGAACCGTGGGGCGCTGTTCATCTTGTTCTCGGAGTGCTTTCCAAGGCTGCCTGCGCTTCATCGCATGGCGAGCCCGAGGTAGTCGTCCCGTCATCTCATTGATTAGACTTAAAGGCATGCGATTCTTTCTTCAGTGTTACGTTGGCAGGACTCTTTGGCTACCACCGCTCGTGGCGCTTTGCCTCTTGCTGCTGAATTGCCGGGGCATCTTGGCCGAGGACAAGGCGGCCCTTCCCGCCGCCGTCACCCGAACCGTGGACTATGCCAAGGATGTGCTGCCCATCCTGTCCCGCCACTGTTACAAGTGCCACGGCCCGGACAAGCAGGAAAGCAGCTTTCGGCTGGACCAAAAGGGGGCGGCTCTCCGTGGCGGCGATTGGGGAGACAAGCCGCTGGTGGTGGGAAAGAGCGATGAAAGTCCACTGATCAAAGCCATTGCGGGACTGCTGCCGGACCTAAAGATGCCACCGAAAGGGGAACGGCTGTCGGCGGAGGAGATTGGCATCTTACGGGCTTGGGTGGATCAAGGATTGTCCTGGCCGGACGCCAGCGGAGCGGATGCGAAGTTGACCACCGACCACTGGTCCTTCCAGCCGGTTAAAGTCCTTTTGCCCAAGGCAGCGGCGGATCCGCGAGGAGCCAATCTGGTTGACGGCTATTTGCTCGACAAACTGCGAGAGAGCGGCCTGGATTTGTCGCCGCCCGCGGATAAGGTGTCGCTCATTCGCCGCCTTTACTTCGACCTGGTCGGTCTGCCGCCGACGCCGGACGAGGTGGCCGAATTTGTCTCCGACCAGCATTTGGACGCTTACGAACGACTTGTGGATCGACTGTTGGCGAGCCCACGGCATGGGGAACGCTGGGCGAGGCATTGGCTCGATGTCGTTCGGTTCGCCGAAACCAATGGCTTTGAAACGAACACGCCGCGACCCGATGCCTACCATTATCGCGACTATGTCATCCGGGCCATGAATGCCGACAAGCCCTTCGACCGGTTCGTCTTTGAGCAGCTTGCGGGTGACAGCGTGGGGGAAGATGCGGCGACCGGCTATCTTGTGGCGGGGCCGATGGACCAGGTGAAGAGCCCGGACATCAACCTGACCCTGATGCAGCGGCAGGATGAACTGGCGGACATCGTCAGCGTCACCGGCATGACCTTCCTCGGCCTGACCACCGGCTGCGCCCGTTGCCACAACCACAAGTTCGATCCCATCACGCAGCAGGACTACTACTCACTGCAAGCCGTCTTTGCCGGTGTGCAGCACGGCACGCGAGCGATGCGGACACTCTCGGAAGTAGGGCGAGAGAGCGAGATTGCCTCGCTCCAGAAACGGCTCGGGGAGGTGGAGGGTGAGCTTCGCGGACTGGAACAAGCCCACGAACCGCTGGCCAATGTGGAGGAAACTCCTTCGGCAGACAAGCTCCGTCCGGCGGTAAATTCCCGCGTCAATATCGAGCGGTTTGCCCCGGTGCGGGCTAAGTTTGTCCGCTTCACCATCGAGGCGACGAATTCGTCGGAGCCATGTATTGATGAACTTGAGGTCTACGCCAGCGATCCGACCACTTCGGGTAGCCGGACTGCTCCCGCCAATCTGGCTCTCGCTTCTTTCGGTGCCAAAGTCACTTCCTCCGGCAATCTGGCGGGCTTCGCAATTCATAAGCTTGAACATCTGCACGACGGCAAGTACGGAAACTCGCAGAGTTGGATCTCCAGCACTCCCGGCAGCGGCTGGGTGCAGATTGAACTGAAAGAACCGGTGGAAGTAGAGCGGGTTGTCTGGGGCCGAGACCGCAACGGAGTGTATGCGGATCGTTTGGCAGTGAAGTACAAGGTCGAGGTGGCTGCCGAAGAAGGAAAATGGCAGCTCGTGGCATGTTCCAAAGACCGAATTCCGCTAGGGAATGCCGCCAATGCAGTCAATCGCTTCGCATCACTTCCTGCTCAGCAGCGAGCCCGGGCCGAAGGGCTGGCAGCCGAGATTCAGCGGCTGATGGAGAAGCTCAAATCGCTGCAGAATGTCAACGTCGCCTATGCCGGCACGTTTTCCCAGCCGGGAGCGACCTACCGCTTGTACCGGGGAGACCCGATGCAAAAGCGTGAGGAAGTGCCGCCGGATGCCATCGGAGTCATCAGCTCGCTGCAGCTCAAAACGAGCGAAGCAGAACAGGCTCGCCGCATTGCCTTGGCGAATTGGCTGATCAAGGCGGAAAATCCGCTTCCCGCTCGCGTGATGGCGAATCGACTTTGGCAGCACCATTTTGGGTCAGGCATCGTGGCAACACCGAGCGACTTGGGCAAGAACGGCATTCCGCCGACCCATCCCGAACTCCTGGATCGACTCGCGAGCGAGTTCATTCAAGGCGACTGGTCGTTGAAGAAAATGCATCGGCTCATCCTCGCCTCGGCCGCCTATCGGCA
>CAYUJE010000073.1:6083-22048 GCA_964444865.1 uncultured Pirellulaceae bacterium
ATGATCTACATGACCAAAGTTCGGATGGAACAGGACCCTGTGTTTGGTGCTCTCGATTGCCCCGACGCCGGCCAGGCCTCCGCGAAAAGAAGCCGCTCAACCACCGCCCTGCAGGCTCTCAATCTCTTCAACAGTAACTTCATGCTCCAGCAGTCGGACCTTCTTGCAGCGAGGGTGACATTGCTGGCGGGTGAAGATCCCGCCGCTCAAGTCCACCAGCTTTTCCTCCTTATCTTCAGCCGCGAACCGAGTCGCGAAGAACAGACCGGCGCGATGGCCTTGATTCGAGAGCATGGTCTGCCGACTTTGTGCCGGGCGCTGCTCAACGCGAACGAATTTGTCTTCGTCCCCTAACAACCTATCTCATGCGAACTACCTGGAACTTTCATACCGCCGGTCAGTTGGTCTTTGGCAACGGCGCGGCAAAGCAACTCGGAGAGTTGCTGGCCAAACGGAAGCTGAAACGGGCATTTGTCGTGACGGACAAACATCTCGTCGCGGCAGGTATCGCCCCACAGGTGGCGAGTTCGCTGCAAGAGGCTTCGGTCAGCACGGACCTCTTTGACGAAGGGGCCGCCGAACCATCGATTGACGTAGCGGTCCAAGCGGCAGAGAGGGCCAAGGCCTTCCAGCCGGATTGTGTCGTGGGCGTCGGCGGCGGCAGCAATATGGATTTGGCAAAGATTGTGGCCGTGCTGGTGACCCATGGGGGCTCGCCAGAGAAGTATTTCAGCTATGGAAATGTGCCGGGGCCGGTGTTGCCGCTCGTCTGTGTTACCACCACGGCGGGAACCGGGAGCGAAGTCAGTCACGCGGCTGTGCTGACGGATACCGCGAACAAGATGAAAGTCAGCACCCTCAGTAACTTTCTGCGGCCAGCACTGGCCGTCGTCGATCCTGAGCTTACTTATTCTTGCCCTCCCAAAGTCACCGCCGATAGCGGAATTGATGCCCTCACGCACGCGATTGAAGCCTACACCGCCATCGACTATTTGAACCTCGACCTGGGACAGGGGAACGATGTCGCCTATCAAGGAAAGCATCCTCTGGGAGATTGCCTGGCGGAGAAGGCGATTTCGCTCATCGGTCAGCATCTCGTGGCCGTGGTGAAGGACGGCAGCAACAAGGCCGCGCGGGAGGGGATGGCACTGGCGGCGACGCTGGCGGGCATGGCATTTTCGAACTGCGCCGTTGCGCTGGTACATGCTCTGGAGTATCCGCTGGGTGGAGCCATTCACGTCTCGCACGGTGCGGGGAACGGATTGCTCTTGCCTTACGTCATGCGGTTCAATCTGCCGGAACGGAAAGAGGCTTTCGCCCGCATCGCCGTGTTACTGGGCGAGAACATCAGCGGCCTTTCCGTAGATGAGGCGGCTGAAAAAGCGATCTCGGCGGTGGAGCGCCTGCGCTCCGAAATCGGCATCCCGTCTCGCATCCGCGACATCGGCGGCAAGCGGGAGCAGCTTGCGGAATTCGCCACCAAAGCCTTCGCCATCAAACGCCTGATGGCGGTGAATCCGCGGCGGGCAAGCGAAACAGACTTGCTGGGGATTTTGGAAGCAGCGTACTAAGTGGGGTAGGCTTCCAGCCTGCCCAATGCAGATTCACAGGGCAGGCTGGAAGCCTACCCCACTCATGGCTTCTTCCTCAAATGCCCCGCGGTGGACTGGAAGTACTTAGTCCGCCGGACCTCGACGACTTCACTGGTCTCGTCCTGCTGACGGCGGAGGTCCTCGAGGTTCGAGGCGCAGAAGCGGCAGCCGATCTTTTGAATGTGAAAGGTGATGTAGGCCATGTGCTCGTCGTCGAGCGCGGCCAGGAGGAAGCTGCCGAGGTGTTCGCGACTGGGGCAACTGAGCCGCGTACGCCGCCAGATTTCGCCAACGCTGTGGACCCCCGCATCCCTCCGGCCATTAATCGCGGAGAGCCGCGTCAGCAATTCGGGCCGAGCGCGCAGCTCGTGCTCGATGGCGGCCATCTCTTCGGGAGGGAGCGCCTCTTCGAGGTAAGCTTCGAGTTCGGCTTGAGTGATGCGGCGGGGCATATTTTGGCGAGCGGGATGCGTAAGCTTCCCGGTAACTAGATTGAACGTACTTCGGTAATCGCCGTGACCGGCCAGCTTACGCAGGCCGCTCGCCGGTCACGCATCCTCATATAACTCCGGGAACACTTCCGCGGACAGTTCCTGGTTCTTCACCAGGCTCCGCAGCCGGGCGATGAAGTCGAACTTGTAGTTGGCGACCTGCTGCTCGGTGATGCTCAGTTCCTCGGCGGCGTCCTTGTTCGCCCAGCCGCGGACGAAGAGGAGCTCGGCACATTGCAGCTTGGTCCATTCGCCTCGCTCGCGCCAGCGGTTGATCTGGTCGCGGAGAGCCTCGGTAATCGCCTTTTCTTCCAGGTTCTTCCGCTCGCCGCTGCGGGCGATGCTGCTGGCGACGCGGGCGCTGCCGGCAACTTCCCACGAGCCGGTCGAATCCGCTCCCGCGGAAAGGGGCACCGCGGGACGCCGGCCTTCACGCCGCAGGTGGTCGGTCAGTTTGTAGGCACAAATCGAAAACAGATAGCTCTCCAGCGGCCGCTTGCCGTCGTAGTTGGGAAGGCTATTCAGGAAACCCATAAAGGCTTCCTGCACGATGTCTTCGCTCGGACCCCGACGTCCCAGGCGGCTTTCGACAAAGGCGAGCAGCCGTCCTTCGTAGCGGGCAATCAGGTCGGTCCAAGCATCCCCTTCGCCGCGGCGAATCCGCTCAATCAGCAGGGAATCGGCATCCAGGGCGTGGGGCATGGGAGCGGCAGAATAGGGGCTGATGAACGCCGGTTCCGCTGCTTCCCCGCAGTCCCGCACGGAAGGTGCGGATGCTTAGAGCCAGTAAATCCACCTGGCGAGAACAGCACCGGAGCCGACAATAGCCAGTATCGCTGCCGCAGTCATGAACTGCAAGCGTCCCGTGTAATAGCCGCGGGTCGCGTTGTCGAGCCGGAAGTAACTGAAGACAGTGCCCAGAAACAGCAGAGCCCCGCCAGCGACAAGTCCCGTCTGCAAAAGTCGGTAATAAGCGGTCAGATCGTGCCACTGGTTTGTGATTTTCTGGCGGAAGTCGGGGTCAAACTCAAGCAAAGCATGAACCTGATGCATGGGACCAACGGAAAGTGAAATCTCTTCCCGGTAGATGTTTTCCGGTTTCAGCAGCCCTAATCCATGCTCATTTTTTGGCGTCTTAATTTTGATAATGTCATAGCCCACAAGCTGGGGTGCGAGCGAACTTCCCAGACGCTCGGCAATGTACTCGTCGGTTTTCGCTTTGATGACGCGGTCCAACTCATGCTCCGCCTCCGCTTCGGTAGTAAATGGACCGGAGCAAACAGCAATCGTGTGCTCCGAACCCACAGAAACATTCCGGCCAATCCATTCCGGACGGCCTGGAGGAATCAACATTCTTTCCGGATTGACGTTGGGAGCCGTGTGCAATTCTCCGGCGGGGAGCTTGACATCATGAGTGGAGTCCTCAGCCAATGCCTTGTCCGCAGCGGAAGTCGCTGGCGAAGGATCTTCTGCCGGCGATTTAGACGGCAATTCTTTGATCGCGGCCTTTGCGCCGACGTCCGCAGCAAACAGATTCGCGGAACCGAATTCACCCAAGAAGCCGCTGCACAAAGCAATGAAGGCTCCACACCCGGCGGTCAGGCACAGCGAGCCAAGCGTCCCTTGCATGGCGGCTCGAAACTGTCGCAGTTTGAGCAGCGGTAGGGCCGCAATTGCGGACGCAACAAACAGCGTAATCGTCATCGTGATCAGGGTTGTGGACATGGTTCACCTAACAGTTGTGGGGTAGGCTTCCAGCCTACCCAAAAACCTACTCTGCGATGGGCAGGCTGGAAGCCTGCCCAGCTTTCTAAACTCTCCCCTGGGTCACCCGCTGCCGGATCGCGAGGCGGTCCTGCGGCTTGAGCCAGGGAGAGGCGAGTTGTACGGTAATGGAAATTGCTCCCGCCATGAGCAGGCCCCACGGCATGGGAAATTTGAACGCCACGGTAAATACGCCGGCAGCCAGGACGGACAGAACGATAGGGGCAATCCGCAGCCGCGAACTTCGTAGCGGATCCAACTGCTTCCACCATCCCATCACCAAAAACAATCCGCCGAAGAACGCCACAAAGCAAGCCAGCAGAGGTGCGCCGCTGGGATCAACCATATTGCGCGAAAGTGGGTTGTCGGAATCGACTTGAAGTGTCAGATCGCCGAGGAGATTGACCATCAGGAAACGATCGACCAGGAATGCGGCTCCACCAAAGGCCAATCCCAACACCAGCAACACGAATCGCCGCTTGGCCGGCTCTCCCGCCGATGGTTCCCAGAACTTGCCTGCCGCGAGTAAAGTCCAAGAGCCCAGCATGGTGACTAACCAGAGAAAGGCGGGACCGGAAATCTGATTGGTTGAGCTGCCGATCCATTTGCCGCCGGCAATCGCGCTCACGGCGACGGTCAGCACCGCGGCAATGGCAGCCGAAGCGAGCATGGAGCCGGCAAGTTCGCCGACTCGATCCCCCATCGTCTTCATTCGCAACACGCTACGATACTGCTGTTCCCAAGTGACATAGCGCCCCTCAATCGGAAAAGTGTCACCCGCCGTCCCGCCGCGCATGGCTTGCACGACTAGCCAGATCCCAAGGTAAACCACGTAGGTCATCGCCAGCACAAACGCCGCCGGAACGATCCAAGGGGCGGAAATCACCGCGATTACAAAGCCAACAATGAGCAGAATCTTGAGTAGAGTCCCGCCAGAATTCCACCACTGCCCAAAACGGGAAAGCCCACGGCTCACCGCAGTGGCAATGGGCTCTTCTGCCCGTGGTGCCACCGGCAATGCCGCATAACTGCCTGGGGCATGGCCCATCGGCTGCCCGGGCACTGTTCCCATTCGCTGACCATTCTGCCCGCGACGGACGGGAGGAATCGGCGCCCGATTCGCGTTCTTTTGAACGGGCCCGAAGGCCATTTCCTTCTCGTCATCGCCGATGTAGTGGGGCGTTGTATTTTTGGTAGCGGGCTGAGCTTCCTTAACGATGGTAACCGTCGCTTCCACCGTTCGTTCAGGCACACCGTTCCCCGCGAGTTTGCTCGACTGGGGAACAGCAGGAATCGGAATCTGCAAACCGGCTGCCGGAGCCTTCACGCTGAGGTTCAGCTTGGATGCATCCAGCAGGGCCACCATTTCGCCTACATTTTTGAACCGCTTCTCCGGATCCTTCTTCATCGCCTTCTCCACCATCCCGCGATAAGGCTGCGGGACTTTGGTGAGGTCGGGGTCCGCGGTCAAATGCTTCATGATGATTTCCTGGCTGCTTTCCCCTTCGAAGGGGACGTGGCCAGTCACCATTTCGTACAGAACGATTCCCAAGGCGTAGATGTCAATCTCTTTGCCGTAGGCACCCTTGCCGATTTCAGGGGCCATGTAGTGGAACGTGCCAACGCTTTCCGTCTGGCCACTCCGCCGCGAGCAGGAAATAAACTTGGAAAGCCCGTAGTCTCCGATTTTGATGCAGCCTTCGTCCTCAAAGATATTGCCGGGCTTCAAATCCCGGTGGACGATCCCGTGGTCATGCAAATAAGCAGTCCCCGCCGCAATACCGCGGAACCAGGATTCGACTTCCTCTTTGGGAAGACCGTTGGGATTGCGGTCAATGACGTCCTTAAGGCTGGCCCCGGCGATGTATTCCATCACCACCCAGGCTTCTCCTTGATCGTCGTAGCGGATGTCGAACAGGTCGATCAGGTTGACATGCTTGAGATTCAGGCACTGGCTGACGCCGCGGAGTTCGATTTCCAGATTCCGCTCAACGTGCTTAAGGGCAACTTCCTTGCCGGCATCGCTGGTGGCGAAATAGACCTCGCCGAAGCCACCTTTGCCGATGCCCCGTTTGATGGTGTACCCCTCAAGGGGCCGCGAACCACTGCTGTATTGGAATTTCATGGCACCGCCCAACCTTGCGGGAGAGGCCTCGGCCAAAGCAACGCCGCCCTGGCCCTCAGCATCAGATTCTAACCTAGCGGTACGGTCATTCATTTGTCCAGTTTCCCCCGGTCTTTTTCAGAAACTCGCTGGAATAAGGGAAGCAGCTCGTGGCAAGTCCGCCGAGCCGATTTCCTGTTTTCAGCGTCTTTCGTCTGGGAATATGGGCTGTTCAGGCAATTCGTCGCCTTTCCGACCGCGCTCTCCCACCTGTGGCGCTTAAAGGGTTTTCGCCGTAGGAAGGGAAATCTTGGCGGAAAGTTCGGTGGATCGGATCACGATGGGCTCGACTGGTGATAAGTCGCTAATCAGCAGCGATTATTCCCAGTCATTCCGACCCTTTTTCGCAACACGCCACGATCTCAATTGTCATTGTAAACCATTGTTGCCAAATAGGTTACACGTCAACTTCGCACCTCCCTTTACTTCCAATCGTTGTCAAATGGCATCTGTTAGGGTAACTACTCTTTCGGGGGGGAGTGGGCAGCTCCGTTTGAAAAGGCGATCTTCTGTCCGCGGCAATGACGGACGGGGCTTCCCGTTCCTAACCAAGTCACTTCCGCAGGCAGAATTTCCTTCCGGTGGTTTTCAGGTGCGCCGGACCTCATTCGGCTCCCATATTGGTACTATTGTATATGTGCTAAAGACAAGCCTCTTGGCCCGGAATTCTCAAAATATTTCTGAGCACTCTTTGCCGTTGACGAATGGCATGGATCGCGGTGATAGTAATTCCCCAGTCTTCCGGACAAATTCGCCCCCCACCCAGTTCTGCGAAATGCCTTACCGACCCCAGCCGCTCGATATCGCCCATGTCGAAATCCCTTTGGAATTGGACAGTCTCCTGGAAAAGCTGGCCGTCAACGTGCATGATATTTGGGCCGACCAACGGCTGAAGGATGGCTGGAAGTTCGGTCCGGAGCGCGACGATGCGAAGAAAGAGCATCCTTGCCTGCGGCCGTTCAACGAACTTCCCGTTGCCGAACAAGAATATGACCGGCGCGTCGTACGGGACACTCTACGGGCCGTGCTAACGCTGGGTTATCGTATTGAGAAATAGCACTTCCGCGCATTTTCCCAAGAATTGCCCCCATGTCCACCAACGCGAATGGGACAAAACGACCGACATCCAAGTCGAAGCTGGCGTATTCTCAGAGCGAACTTTATGATTCGCCCGAAGATCTGGCTCGCTGGCCGCTGCTGGCTCCCCTCCTCAAGTCCTGGCAGGCAGAGGTCTGGGAGAAAGACCACACTGAATTCCGCGGCTGTTGGCATTACGACCAGGAGTCCATTTGCTTGCAGCAACGGCATCGGTGGGCCGTAATTCTGGCGGCAACCGCCGGAACCGGGGCGGTCGTGTTGGCCATTTTGAAACTAGGGCTGGAGGGACGGACCTATTTGGCTGAATTCATGAGTTTTTTCCTGGGCTCCAAATACGGCCACTGGATCATGGAGAAAACGCCGGAAATTCTCATGTTTCTAGAGGTCGCCTGCGTGGTGCTGGCCGTTGTCACCATTCTCCTGAGCATCTTCTTTAGTCTGGATCACCGCTGGCGGGAATTGCGATTCAAGGCGGAACATTATCGCATGCTCAAATTCCGCTTTCTTCACAACGGGGCCGAATGGCTAGCGGCGAGTGAAGAGGCGCGGGGCCTGCATCTTTTCACCCACCTCGCGCAAATCCATTCCGCTGGCAAAGGAAAAATCCTAGAGTGGATCCACTGGAAAACAGAACTGCTCCCCATTCTGAATACTCCTGAGAATCTTCCCGAGGAACCGTTGGCGCTGGAGCTTGCCAGCTATTTCCGCGAACGGCGGCTTCTTCCACAACGGCAATACTTTCACAAGCGCGGCCACCAGTTGCACAGCGTGGAAAAAATCGTTCGTTGGATCGGTCCGGGGTTGTTCTTCGCCAGCGTTGCCTGCGCCCTGGCACATGCCGCCATCCATGTTCTACAGCATACGCCCGCGGCCAGAGTTGAGAATCGAGAGAAGATTTCGGAGACGGGGGGGCCACAGAGTCCTAAGAACACGAAGGAGTCTGTTCCCGTTATTGCACATCCACATACCGAATCTAGTGACCATTCATCGGGTCCTACGCTGCTGGTGATTGCCGCGGCCTTTGCGATGCTGGCAGCGATTCTGCCGGTTTTGGCGGCTGGAATTCGCACCTGGCGAGGGGCATTTGAATTTGGCCGCAACTCATTGCGATTTGAATCGATGGCCCACCATCTAGAGCATCTTCTCAGCGAATTGCAGAAGTCCAAATCTCCCGAAGCGATGCTGGCCATTCTCCGCCGCGGTGAATATGCCATGGAAAGCGAGCACCGCGCCTGGATGCGATTGATGATGGAAGCGGAGTGGTTCGGGTAATGTCTTCGGCTCCTTTTGATTTTGCTAAAATCCGCTCCTCGCCAAGTATTGCCGAGATCGAACATCACGCGCAGATCGGCTCGACAAGCGATCGCGCACTTGAATTAGCACGACAGGATGAGCTAAACCTTCCCCTGCTCGTCCTGGCTGATCAGCAAACCGGCGGCCGAGGGCGCGGCAGCAACCAGTGGTGGGCCGCAACCGGCTCGCTGACTTTCTCGCTGCTCATCGATTCCCAGCACTTCGGCATCGGCAGCCCAAAGTGGCCAGTCCTTTCCCTTTCGACGGGCCTGGCGATTTGTGAGGCGTTGGAGCAGATTGCCCCCGGCGGCGACTTTGGCGTCAAATGGCCCAACGACGTCTATTGCGCTGGTCGCAAAATCTGCGGCATCTTGATTGAATCCCCATCCGCCTCGCGCGGCCGTGTCATCGTGGGCATTGGGCTCAATGTCAATAATTCGCTCACTTCCGCTCCGACGGATGTACAAGCATTGGCCACCTCTCTCATCGACTATCTCGAGCGGCCGCTCGACATGACGGGAGTCTTGCTCAATTTGCTCGCCGCTCTTCAACTCCGCTGGCGAGAACTGGGCGCTGTCGGCTTTGAACCCCAAGTCGCTGACTTCCGCCGCCGCTGTATTCTCGATGGCCGTACGATTCAGGTCTCCTCCGGGCCGAGACTCATCACCGGCCGCTGCCTGGGGATTGATGATCAAGGTTCGCTCGTTTTGCAGACAGAAAGCGGCAGGAAAGAGATTGCTTCGGGGTCGGTCGTGAGCCTTCAGTAGCCTTCGCCACGCACGGATCAGTCGTTTTTTCGTTGGGATTTGGCGACCAAGACAATCGTCACCACAGCGCAGACGACAAAGACGAAAAGGCAGGCTCCCCCACCCAGGACCCCAACCCTCAGCAGCCAATCTTCAAAGGCTTCGTTTGCACTCATCATCCCTAATATCCTACACGGGTTTACAGATTAAAAATGTGCGAGAAGAGGTTGCGTCTAAATCCGGCGCTTGCATTCAGTTTGCGGTGGAGCAACATCGGTAATGAAGATAGATGATCCCGGATCATTCAGAATTGCTCTCGGTTCCACCACTTTGGCGGCGAATAATTCTGCCTAGCACCCATGAGCCAATCGTGGTTATCGCAATGATTCCAAACATGAGAGACATGCGGTATCGATTTGCGGTCAGCGGTCGAAAAGCGCCGTTTGCAGCCAAAATAGAATTTGTAACCACCGATGCGATACTGCCAACGAATAACCCGCCCAGCGCGAACCAATCCGTGCCCAGTTGACTCGGCGGTTTGCTATTCGCCGGTTTCGAGGGAAGCATTGGAGATTGATAGGGGTTCGGATCCATTCGCTCAATTCTACTCGCCTAAACGTAGAAGGACGCTGCGATCGCGTCCAAACTATTGGCTTTGGGGCCGCATTCGCCTATGATGAAAGGCGTGCCCGCCCTACGCCGCGAACTGCCGGAATTCCCTCCTGCCGGCTGATTTTGCGGCTCGATATTCCATTCGCGCCATTGCCATGAAACTCGCGCAACACCTCTTACTGTTTGCGACTGGATTGCTGTTTGTTGCTCCGGCGGCAGTTGCCGCGGATCGCACTGGCGAGCAAATCTACAAAGAAACCTGTGCTAGTTGCCACGGAGCGACCGGCGAAGGGACGAAGGACCAGCCGAAGGTGCTGGCGGGGGATTTGTCTTTGGAGCAATTGGCGACGGTGATCAGCAAGACGATGCCGGAAGGAGAGCCGGAGAAGTGCGTCGGCGAGGATGCAAAATTGGTCGCGGCCTACATTCACGAGGCTTTCTATTCTCCCATCGCGCAGGCCCGCATCAAGCCGGCGCGCGTGGAACTTTCCCGCCTCACCGTGCGGCAGTACCAGAACGTGCTGACCGACCTGATCGGCAGCTTTCGGCAGCCGAGCAAGTGGGAAGAGCCAGGTGGCTTACGCGCCGAATATTTCAAAGGGCGACGGACGGGGAGAGGAGACCGAGTCATCGAGCGCATCGACCCCGTGGTGCAGTTCGACTTTGGCGAAGTGAGTCCCGCTCCCGAAAAGATCGAGGCCCATGAGTTCACGATTCGCTGGGAAGGATCGGTCTTTGCACCCGAAAGCGGCCAGTATGAATTCGTCGTCAAAACCGAGCACGCGACGCGGCTTTGGGTCAATGTGAATCCCCGTAGCGAGGCGGACCGGCCGCTGATTGATGCCTGGGTAAAATCGGGGAACGACACTGAATATCGCGGCAGCATTCGACTGCTGGGGGGGCGGGCCTATCCGCTCAAGCTGGAATTCAGCAAGGCCAAGCAGGGAGTGGACGATTCCAAGAATCAAAAGAAGCCCCCGCCCGCCCGCAAGGCCTCCATTGCCCTGGAATGGAAAACCCCCAGCCACGAGCAAGAGGTGATTCCGGCCCGTTGCTTGTCGAAGCGGGGGACCCCCGAAGTCTTCGTCTGCGAAACAGCGTTCCCACCCGACGATCGGAGCATCGGCTATGAGCGGGGAAGCTCCATTTCCAAAGCTTGGGACCAGGCGACGACCGATGGAGCGATCGAGGTCAGTAGCTTCATCCTGGAACATCTGCGGGAATTGGCTCTGCGGCAGATTGACGACCCCACGGCTGGTCCAAGGCTGCGGGAATTCTGCTACCAACTGGCGGAGCGGGCTTTTCGCCGGCCACTTTCACCCGAGCAGCGGCGGCTGTTTGTGGATCGACAATTTGAACTCGCCGGCGAGCCGGAACTCGCCATGAAGCGAGTGCTGCTGCTGATTTTTAAGTCTCCCCGGTTTCTGTATCGCGAAGTCGGCGCTCCCCAACCGGATGCCTTCGACGTCGCCTCCCGCATTTCGTTCGGTCTATGGGACTCGTCTCCCGATGAGGAACTGCTGAAGGCGGCAGCGAACGGCCAACTCGCAACGCGCGAGCAGATCTCGGCTCAGGTTCATCGCATGCTTCCGGACCAACGGACGAAGGCCAAGCTCGACGGTTTCTTTCTGCAACTCTTGAAGATCGACCAGGTGCCGGATATTGCCAAGGATTCAGCCGCCTATCCGGAATTCAGTCCGGAGGTCGCCTCGGACTTGCGAACGAGCCTGGAATTGACGCTCAATGACATTGTGTGGAGCGACAAGTCTGACTTTCGTGAGTTGCTGCTCGGGGATTCGATTTATCTCAACGGCCGACTGGCCAAGTTGTACGGAACTGATCTCATCGAGGATTCGCCCTTTCAGGTAATGAAGCTCGACGAAGGGAAGAGGGTCGGCATCATCTCGCATCCGTATTTGCTCTCCACGTTCGCCTACACCTCGACAAGTTCTCCCATTCATCGCGGCGTCTTCGTTTCCCGCAGTCTCCTCGGCCGCACGCTCCGTCCGCCGCCGGAAGCAGTTGCGCCTCTTTCGCCCGACCTGCATGCCAGTCTCACCACGCGCGAGCGCGTGCTGCTTCAGACCAAGGCCCAAGCCTGCCAGACTTGCCACGGCATGATCAACCCGATTGGCTTTTCGCTGGAAAACTTCGACGCCATCGGCCGCTATCGAGAGCAGGAGAAGGACAAACCCGTCGATGCTACCGGCAGCTACCTGACTCGAACTGGCGAGACCGTGACCTTCACCGGCCCTGCGGAACTGGCTAAATTCCTCGCCGCCAGCCCGGAAGTCCACAGTTCGATCGTGGAACGGCTGTTCCATTACCTCATCAAACAGCCGATACGAGCCTATGGCCCGAGCACGCTTCCGCAACTGCGGGAGTCATTCACGAAAAAAGAATTCAATATCAAAGAGTTGACAGCCGACATTGTGACCGAGGCGGCATTAAACCATTAGTTTCAAGTTCAAGGTTGAAGTCAGACCAACTTTGAACCTTGAACTTGGAACCTTGAAGTTCTACAATCAAGCCTCAGAATCGTCCCTGAGAAATCAACATGCCAGAATACACCACCCGCCGCCAATTCCTCAGCACCCTCGGCATTTCCGCCGCGGCCATGCCATTTGCGCTCAATCTCCCCAGCTTGAGTTTCGGAAACGAGCCGACCGCGGGCACTCGCAAGAAGCGGCTGATCATCATGTTCAGCCCGAACGGCATTGTTCCCAAGTCCTTCTGGCCGGACGAAGCAGGTGAAAACTTTACGCTCAAGGAAAGCCTCCAGCCGTTAGAGCCGTTCAAAGACAAGTCGCTCATTCTGCATGGCGTTTGCGACAAGATTCGTGGCGACGGCGACGGCCACATGCGGGGCATTGGCTGCCTGCTGACTGGCATCGAACTATTCCCAGGAAATATCCAAGGCGGCAGCGACACGCCCGCCGGTTGGTCCACGGGCATTTCCATTGACCAGGAAATCAAAAACCACTTGCAAGCGAATGAAGCGACCCGCACTCGGTTCGGTTCGCTGGAATTTGGCGTGATGGTCCCCGACCGGGCCGACACTTGGACCCGCATGGTCTACGCCGGCCCGAACAAGCCAATCGCCCCCATCGACGATCCTTACCAGATGTTCGGCAAGCTCTACGGCCGGCTCAAGGACCAGGAGAGTCTGCGGAGCGTTCTCGACGACCTGCAGGACGACCTCAAGAAAATCAGCAGCATCGTGAGCAATGAGGACAAAAAGCTGCTCGACGAACACGCCACGTTCGTCCGTGAACTCGAACAAGAACTAAAAGCCGGCGACGGCAAATCGCTAACGCATGCCGTGCCGCAACTCGAACTCGGCATCAAGGAAGAGAACGACAACATCCCCAAAATCAGCAAGCTGCAAATCGAACTGATGGTCAGCAGCTTCGCCGCGGACTTCGCCCGCGTCGCCACGCTGCAATACACCAACTCCGTCGGCGGAGCTCGCATGAAATGGCTCGGCGTGGAGAAAGGGCATCACGAACTTTCCCACGAGCCCGACAGCAACGAGGATGTGCAAAAGCAGCTCACGCGCATCAACCAGTGGTACTGCGAGCAGATGGCCTACCTGGCCAAGCGGCTGGCGGAAACTCCGGAACCCGGCGGCAGCAGCAGCTTGCTCGACAACACGACAATCATTTGGACCAACGAACTGGGCAAGGGTAACTCCCACACGCCGGACAACGTCCCCTTCGTCCTCGTCGGCGGCGGGCTCGATTTCAAAATGGGCCGCTCCCTCAAGCTGCCGAAAATCGCCCACAATCGGCTCCTCCTTTCCATCGCTCATGGAATGGGGCACCCGTTGGAAAAGTTCGGCAATCCCAAGTTCTGTGAAGGGGGTCCGCTCACCGGCTTGTCGTAGTGGTTGGTAGGATGGAATCCCCATCCCGTCCGATACGACATGGGATCGCTCCAAAGAGCCGTCCTCCGAATCGGACGTATTCATGCCTCAGCCTGTCGTCTCCCGCCCGCGCCGCACGCTCCTTGGGACGAGCATACGCGGAGCCGCCTTGCTGATGGTTCTGCTTCTGTTGGGCATCGTCGTTTGGGCCAACACCGACTGGGATCGCCTCATCGCTCGCCGCAAAGTCCCGCAGATTCCGGCACAAGCCTCGGAACGAAAACTACCTCTCGAACCAGCCAAGCCGGCCACACCGCCAAGTGAGGCCATTCTCGAAGCCCAAAAATCGGTGGTGCTGATCCAGGCCGATGGTCCGGGCGGACTTGTCGGAGTCGGCGCGGGATTGGTCATCGATCCCACTGGCCTCGTTGCCACCAGCTACCACCTTTCATCGGACATCACCTCTGGCATCGCCCGTTTTCAGGATGGCCGTGTCTTTTCCATCGCCGGCTATGCGGCTGTCGATCCGGAGAACGACTTGGCGATTCTGCAACTCGAAAAGGCTTCCGGCCTCCCGGCGGCAAAGCTCACGAGCGACGAGGTGCTGCGGCCTCTGACGAACGTGGTCGCCATCGGCCATCCCCGCGGCGTCGAATTCGCCCTGCACGATGGCAAGGTCAGCCGGCGGCTTCGCACCTCCCAGCTTTCGGCCCTTTCCCAACGATTCGTTCGGGCGCTCGTCGGCACCGGCCCGAACCATGTCTGGATTCAGCATACGGCGGTCCTATCGGAAGGAAACAGCGGCGGCCCGCTCGTCAATGAACAAGGCGAAGTCCTCGGCATCAACACCTGGGTCGACCGGCAGGGTGGATATGGATACGCCCTTGATGTCGCGGCGCTTGAGAACCTGCAGGAGAATCCGCTCCCCCAGGTCGCTCCGCTGGAAAACTACGCCACCCAGGACGCCCGTCGCAAATCACTGCTCCTGGCGAGCTCGGCCAAGAAGCTACAGGAGCTTTTGGACGAAGCCCGCAGTATGAACTGGCGGCCCCGCAGCAGCCGCGAATATGCCGTGCTGCAAAAACTCGCCTGGATGGTCACCATCGCCAACCAGCCGGACGTGGCCGCGGCCGGCGACGAACTCAACGAACGGTTGGCGGAACTGGCGAAGCAGGCGGATGTCGTCACGGCCCAGCTCCGCCGCGAAAAATGGAACGACGTCGGGCAGATCACGCTGCTCAACGAATACGCCGCAAACGCCATCTCCCGCCCCGCCACCGGCGTTCTCTTCTTTGGTACCGTCGAGCGCATGGTCGAAGGGAACGGCAAACGGGCCCTCCTCGTGCGGCTCGCGGGCTTCGAGCAGCGGGTCCTCATCCCCCTCGGAAGCAAACTCCACGTCCTCCCCAGCGGCTCCCAATGCTTCATCCTCGGCATCAACGACCGAGGCCAATCCGTCAGCTACGGCAACAACCCCCTCCAGCCAACCGTGGCCCCGGTAATTACCGCGGCGGTGATTGTGGAGATGGAATGAAGCGTCGACCCAGGCCAGCGCTGCAAAGCAAGAGTCGCCGAGACACACAACTTCTTGAACTAATCGCCGTACCAAAAGAAAAGGTACATCATCCCCACCAAAATCAGCGTGGGACCCAGTGCAATCACGTAAATCGGCATCACGCCATTGCCGAACAGCAGAAAGTTGACGCTAATCGCTGATAGGAGGAAGCCGCCCGCCAGGCAGCCAATGCCCCGCCAGAATTGCTTGTCAAATCTTTGTGCCGGACGTTTAGGCCGTGCGTCCGCAGGTAGCGGCGGGGCGTAAGGATTGATTGCAAAGCCGGCAATGTCTTCGTGTGATAGGGGCACAATCGCACGTCCGCAGAGAGAACAAACAAGGTGACCATCGTTGTTCTTTTTCGCGGGGTCCATTTCTGTACTGCAACCTGTGCAGTTCATGGGATTACTTGTCCGTTTTGGATGCTTCTAAACTCTTAATCCACTCCTCCACCACCTTCACCGCATTCTCATCCACCAAAGTCGTCGCCAACTGCGGCATCTGCCCCCGTCCGCGGTGGGAGAGGCGGTAGAGGAGGATGGACCGTTCGGGGTGGCCGGGGGCGACGAGTTTGGCGTCGGGCAGGTCGAATTTGTGATGGACCGGGGCAACGTCGATGAGCTTGGTGTCGCTGAGGCTGGCGGTGTGTTCCGCGTTGAACTGGGCGTTGCCGCCGCCGGCGTCGACGTGGCAGTGGGCGCAATTGGACTGCAGGTAGGAGCGGACACGAGCTTCCAGCGGGGCCTGGTCGTCGTACGGATCGGCCAGTTTTCTGTACTCGCCGG
>CAYUJE010000074.1:0-22018 GCA_964444865.1 uncultured Pirellulaceae bacterium
TGGAGGACATGAATGCCCTGCCACAAGGCCCGCCCCCTGCCCAAGGCCCCGCGCCTGGCACCGCCGCTCGGCCAGGGACGACGAAGACCAAGACGAAATAGCGGCTCAGGCCGCGGATGCTCTCTCCACCTGCACATCGCGATTGTCAAAATCGCGAGGGAGGGGACGATCGATGGATTGCCAAGGGCCCCGGATGATTGGTTTGAGACTTGGTCGGTGAGCCTCGTCGTTTACGGGTTGTTTCGGCGGAGTTATTGCCTCGGAGATTAATGCCGGTTCCGGCGGCGTATCCGGTACTTCCGGTGGGATTTCGAGCGGCAATTCAGGCACGACTTCCTGTGCCTCGGCGACACACACCCACGGTCGCCAAAGGGATTCACGGTACTTGTGGATTTGCTGTTGGTGATAGGTCTTGGCTTCACCTAGCTGCTCAATTTCTCGATTGCGCACCTGCATTAAATCCCACTGATCCTCCCTGCCAAATGGATTCGCGTCGTACAAGAGATGCCCTTCCGGGAGGAACGAATCCGATTCGGCCCTTGCCGCACGCACGCGTTTGCTCAACCACTCAGGGGCATTCCGCTGCACAAGTCTCGCTTCGCAGTCCGCTAGCCGCGCTTCGTGATAGCGAATCCGCTCTTCCACATGACGCGCATGCCGAACCACTATGCCGGTAGTTATGGCCACTAGTGTCAGCAGCAAAAAGAGGGTTCTCAAGCGAAACTGACGCCAAGAGCGTTGCATGGCTCCCTCCTTACAACATTTTTTCCAGCTCGATATTGTTCAGTCGCTCCCAATCTCGGCTATCATTCGGTCAACACGATTTTACCCGTTCTCCGAGAGACTCTGTCATGAAGTCGATTCTTTCCCTGCCACTACTCGCTGTGGCCTCCCTCCTCGCCGCAATTTTCGCCCCTCCGTTTACAACCGCTGCCGATGCCGACGGCAAGCTGCGGATACTTGTCTTCGGCGCCCATCCCGATGATGCGGAGTTCAAAGCTGGCGGCACCGCGGCGAAGTGGGCGAAGCTGGGGCACCATGTGAAGTTGGTGTCGGTGACGAATGGGGACATTGGGCACTGGCAGATGGCCGGCGGACCGCTGGCCCAGCGACGCACTGCTGAGGTTGCGGCAGCTGCGAAGAAGTTGGGGACCCAGTCGCAGGTGCTCGATATTCACGACGGCGAGCTGCTGCCGACGCTGGAAAATCGCAAGCTCATTACCAAGGTCATCCGGGAATGGAAGGCGGACATCGTCATCTCGCATCGGCCGTGGGATTATCATCCAGACCATCGCTACGTCGGCGTGCTGGTACAGGACGCCGCCTTCATGGTCACCGTGCCGTTCTTCTGCCCTGACACGCCGCCGCTCAAGACCAACCCGGTCTTCCTCTTCTCCAGCGACGGCTTTCAGCGGCCGTACCCGTTCAAGCCGGATGTCGCAGTTTCCATTGACGACGTTTTTGAACAAAAGCTTGAGGCGGTACATGAACTCGCTTCTCAGGTCTACGAAGGAGGCGCCAACGGCAGTGAAGAATTCGTCCGCTCCGTTCCCCCCGAAAGCGACACCTCCGGCCGCAAAGCCTGGCTCAAAGCCCGTTGGCAAGACCGTCAAAGCCGCGAGGCGGACAAGGCTCGGGCCGTGCTTTTGGAAATGTATGGCGAAGAGGCAGGGAAAGCGGTGAAATATGCGGAGTCGTTTGAGATTTGCGAATATGGCCGGCGGCCAAGTTCGGAGGAGTTGAAGAAGCTGTTTCCGATTGGGAAGTAGGCGGATTGGGACACGGAAAACGCGGAAGACACGGGAAGAAGAGGACGGCAAGAAAATGGTTGGCAAGAAAATGGGAGAAGAGTCGGCGCTGCCGCCGTTGCGTTTTGCCCAGCTTTTCAAGCGCTATCTCTGGGGTGGCCGTCGGTTGGGGACGCTGCTGAAGAAGCCGATTGGAGAGGGAGACGATTACGCGGAGAGTTGGGAGGTAGCGGACCATGGGGCGGACCAATCGGTGGTTGTGGGAGGTCCGCTGGCGGGAATGACGCTGGGTGATGTCGTGGGGCAACATGGCAAGGAGTTGCTGGGAAAACACTGGCAGAAGGGGCGAGTCACTCGATTTCCCTTACTCTTCAAGTTTCTCGATTGCCGGCGAGTCCTTTCGGTGCAGGTCCATCCCAATGACGCGGCGGCGGCAAAGCAGACGCCGCCGGATTTGGGGAAGACGGAAGCGTGGGTGATTTTGGCCGCGGAGCCGGGGAGCGTGGTGTATGCGGGTCTGAAGCGGGGTTTTGACCGGGCGGCTTTAGAGCGGGAAGTCCATCGCGGCACCACGGAGCTTTGTCTGCATAAGTTCGAGCCGCAGGTCGGTGACTGCATCTTCATACCGGCTGGAACCGTGCATGCCTTGGGAGCCGGTCTCGTCGTGGCCGAAATTCAGCAAGCCAGCGACACCACTTTTCGCCTCTTTGACTGGAACCGGGTGGGACCTGATGGCAACCCGCGGCAACTGCACGTCGAAGAGAGCCTGAACGCGATCGACTACTCCGCCGGCCCCGTCCAGCACCAGATTCCCCAGCCGACGGTGCGACCGTTTGTCGAGCGGCTAGTCTCGTGCGACAAGTTCATTTTGGACCGCTGGAAATTGAATGGAACGGAACCTGCGGCACAAAGCACCATCGGCGGCGACGAGCGGTTTCACATCGTGTCGGTCCTGGCGGGCTCGGTCAAGTTGTCTTGGGGCGAAAGCAGCGAGCAACTCTCACTCGGGCAAACGATTCTCATTCCCGCCTCTGCTGCCAAGTGCCAATTAACGGCCGAATTGGGGACAGTATTGCTCGATAGCTATCTGCACTGAGTAGATCCAGTGCTTATCACCACCGTGGCCGATTGCCGCCCTAAGCCAGCAAGCGGGCCTCCTGCGGCTACGTGTACTTCCGCTCAAGTTCCGCCAGACGCGCCGCGATTTGCTCGTCGCTGGGAATTCCGCCCGTAGAGCGTCGGCTTTGGAAGGCGGTTTCGAATTCATGGAGGTCGTAAGCGATTTCGGTGCGATTCGCCGGGTTCATTCGGTCGGTGAAGAGGACGCCGTCGAGATGGTCGGTCTCGTGTTGAATGCAGCGCCCCATCAGGCCGGTGACATCGGCGCTAAACTCTTTTCCATCCAGTGAATAGGCATTTACCCGCACCTGTTTGGGGCGAATGACATTACCATACAGTCCCGGCAGGCTGAGGCAGCCTTCCTCGGCCTCTTCGCTCCCTTTCGGAAAACTGACGACGGGATTGAGAAAGACCATCTCTTCCCCCTCTCCCTTTTTTCCGGCGAGATTGAGGATGAAGAACCGAAGCGGAAGATCCACTTGATTCGCGGCCAGCCCGATTCCTTTGTTCGCATACATAAGCTCAAACATATCGCCAATCATCTGCTTCAGCTCGGCATCCACCTTGCGCAGCGGCTTGCTCTTGTGGCGGAGTGTCGGGTGGGGATAGGCGATGATTTCCAAAGCAGGGACCGGGGCTGAGAGGTTGAGGGCTGGGAAAGTTGAATTATAGGAAGTGGCGGGCGGATGCCGTAGGGGCGGGAAGCACGGCCATCGCATTATAGGGCCTTATAAAACAGGACCGATTCGAGGAAATCGGTGCTCCAGCCGGCTCTTTTGCGTTTTACTTTGAGGCTGCCGCTCGAAGTGTCCTGTCGGAGCAGGCTCAGGATGAATTTTCTGAGCAAGCCGAAGTTTTTCGTGGCGTGGCCGTTGCGAAGTCGGCTAGCGTCTTCGCCGAAGACGACATCCAGGATCCAGTGCATGCTTTCGATCGACCAATGGCGGCGCACGGCCGTGGCAAATTGCTTCACGCGCGGTTCGAGACTGGTAATGTAGTATCGCACGTCGCTGGTGTGCTTGTCGCCGCGTGTGGTTTGGCTGACGACCTGGCCGATGGAGTAGAGCTTCCGCCAGTCAGGCACGAACGGCTGCATCGATTCCGGGAGAGGCGCAATGGCATAGTAGCGTTCCTCGATCCGACCGCGAGATTTTTCCTGGGTGCTGTGTTGGCGACAACGATGCTCCGCGAAATCGCCCTGCTCGTGCAGTGTGGTGAAGAAGTCGGCAATCGCCTCCGCCAGCTTCGGCTGGTTGTCTTTCACAGTTAATGTTGACGTGTTTGCGCAGCCCTATCCCTGCCTGCCGTTCGACGAGAACGCTGCGGATTGTTATGCGGCAATTCGCCATCAACTCGAACAACTTGGACGGATGATTGGGCCCTACGACCTGCAAATCGCAGCCATTGCCGTCTCCACGGGCAGTATCCTGGTGACGCACAATACGGCCGAATTTAGTCGAGTTTCTGGACTCGTCGTGGAAGATTGGGAAATTCCCTAGGGCAACGGCCAGAGCAAATCTTAGAGCGTTGCCAATTGCCGCAGGTGTGGTAAAATCGTCCTTTCAAGTTTGGACTCAGTAGTTCCACGATTAACTATGAACTCCGCCCTTCCCCCACCTGGAACGCTTCACCCGGCCCTGGTGCCGCTGGTGCCGCAGGTGGATGCGCTCCGCGAAGTGGGCAAAATGCTCTGGCAACGGGGCTGGAGCGTTGGCACCAGCAGCAATTACAGCATCGTCGTCAATCGCGATCCGCTCACGCTGCTCCTCACCGCCAGCGGCAAGGATAAGGGACGGCTGGAGCGGAATGATTTCGTACTCGTGGACGAACATGGCAAGCCAACCTGCGGCGGCCAGCCAAAATCCTCAGCCGAGACCCTGCTGCACGTCGTCGCCGCTTCGCAGCCGGGCGTCGGCGCGGTGCTGCATACGCATTCGGTCTGGACGACAGTTCTCTCCGATCTCTTTGCCCACCAAGGTGGCTTCGAAGTCGCCGGCTACGAAATGCTTAAGGGGCTCGACGGCATCACCACGCACGACACTTCGTGGTGGGTCGAAATCTTCGAAAACACCCAGCACATCCCCACGCTTGCCAACCAGGTCCGCGAACGGCTCAACGATGCTGCCCGTCCGCTCAAATACGGCTACCTCATCCGCAAGCACGGCCTCTACACCTGGGGCCGCGACCTGGACGAAGCCCGCCGTCATATCGAAATTTTTGAGTTCCTGCTCGAATGCACCGCCCGCCGGATGATGTTATCAGGTGAACTGCGGCCAGCGGGAGTCCTCTAAGTGGGGCAGGCTTCCCGCCTCCCCAGCCACCGCACAATCAACTATCTATCGGAGTACAAAACCATGGCCCGCATCCGCATCCAGGACGAAAACCGCGAAATCACCGAAACGGAAGCCATCTGCAAATTCCTCGAGCCTTTTGGCATCTGGTACGAGAAGTGGCCGGTGGAAGGGCGAATCACCCCCGAATCCACCAGCGAGGAAATTCTCGCCGCCTATGCCCCCGAGGTCGATCGCCTGAAAGCCCGCGGCGGCTTTGTGACGGCGGACGTGATCAACGTCAGCCCCGATACGCCGAATCTCGATGCCATGCTGGCCAAGTTCGCCAAGGAACATACCCACAGCGAGGACGAAGTCCGCTTCACCGTGAAGGGAAGCGGCGTGTTCCACATTCATCCCGACAACGGCCCCGTCTTTGCTGTGCAGGTCGAATCGGGCGACCTGATCAACGTGCCGATGGGGACCAAACACTGGTTCGACCTCTGCAGCGACCGCACCATCCGCTGCATCCGCCTCTTCCAGGACATGAGTGGCTGGGCTCCGCATTATGTGGATCAGCCGATCAATGAAAAATACACCGCCCTCTGCCTCGGCCCGGCCTATTTGCCGTCCTCCGGCGGTTTTGAGTCGGTGGTGAAGGTGTAAAAAGTTGGGTAGGCTTCCAGCCTGCCCAGAAAAGAATAGTTCTTATCTCCTACTCTTAATCCCGCCTTACTCTTCCTGTCTCCGTCATTAGTCCCTCAGAAGAGGATTAAGAGTAAGAGTAGGATTAAGAGTAAGAGAAGAAGGGCTGGTTCCCTTGTGCTGAACTTCTCCGGCCGCGCAATCCTCCTCGACATCGAAGGAACCACTTCGAGCATCAGCTTCGTCTACGACGTGATGTTCCCGTTCGTCCGGCGGGAACTGGAGGCCTATCTCACAAATCATTGGGGAGAGCCCGAACTTGCTGCCACGTGCGAAGCCATCGCCCGCGATGCCGGCAATCCCTCGCTGGCGGCCTCGCGAGAAAGTGTCCAAGCCGAAGCGATTCGGCTGATGGATGGGGACGTGAAAGCCACCGGGCTGAAACAGTTGCAGGGCCTCATCTGGGATGCCGGCTTCAAGAGTGGCGAGATGAAGGCCCATGTCTACGAGGATGTTCCCCCCGCAATTGCCGCCTGGAACAGCGCCGGGCTGGACGTTCGTATTTATTCTTCCGGCAGTGTGCAAGCGCAGAAACTCTTCTTCGGCCACACTGTCGCCGGCAACCTGCTGCCGCTGTTTCGCGGCCATTACGACACGACCACCGGCCCGAAACGCGAAGCCGCCAGCTACACCGCCATCGCAGCTGCTTTCGGCCTGCCGCCAAGTGAAATCCTGTTTCTCAGCGACGTCTCGGCCGAACTGGATGCCGCCCGGAAGGCGGGTTTGCAAACGGGGCTCGTTCTTCGCCCTGGAAATGCCTCGGTGAAACCAGACCACGGCCACCCGGAGATTCGCACCTTCGCGGAGGTTAAGATCGGAGGATGAACCGCGGAGTTCGCGGAGGGGCGCAGTCCGTAAGGCGGAGAAACTAATGAATTTACTTCCCAACCTTTCGCCCCTAAAAAAGATGCCTTTCTCCGCGTCCCTCCGCGTACTCTGCGGTTGGACCTCTTCCATTCTGCTGGCCAGTTTCCTCTGCACCTCCATCATCCCCGCCGCCGAGCCCAGAGAGCGGACTTATGCGGAAGTGGAAACCAAACTCCGGCCCATCGCCATTCCCCTGGCAAAGGCCAAGCCCGGCGAATGGCTGGCGGAGCACAAAGAGGATGGGCAAACCTTCGCCGCCTATCTCCGGGCCAAGCCGGTTCGCAAAAGTCGGGAGCAGGGAACCATCTACATCTGCCTGCTGGGGGAATTCACGCCGGAGCAGCAGAAAATTGTGGAGACGGCACAAAAGTATTTGCAGGTCTTCTACCAGGTCCCCGTAAAGGTTCGCAAAAAAATGCTCTTGGCGGATGTGCCGGATCGGGCCAAGCGAATTCATCCGACCTGGGGAGGTGAGCAAATCCAAACGACTTACGTGTTGGCAGAAGTGCTCCAGCCGGACCGTCCGGACGACGCGCTCGCCTACCTCGCCTTCACATCAAGTGATCTTTACCCCGACCCCAAATGGAATTTCGTCTTCGGCCAGGCCAGCCTCCGCGAGCGGACCGGCGTCTGGTCGATCCATCGCAACGGCGACCCAGCCAAAGGGAAGGAGGAGTATCAACTTTGCCTGCGGCGGACGCTGCACACCGCCAGCCACGAAACGGGGCACATCCTGACGATCCAGCACTGCACCGCCTTCGACTGCAACATGAACGGCGTCAACAGCCAGCCAGAGGGGGACCGCAAGCCTCTTACCATGTGCCCCGTCTGCCTTCGCAAAATCTGCTGGAACCTGCAAGTCGAGCCGGTCAAATACCTTGGCGAGCTGGAAGCCTTTTGCCGCGAGAACAACCTGGAGAAAGAGGCGGATTGGTACAAGGATGCGGCCGCGGTGTTGAATCGCTGAGGAAGCGTACGCAATTGCCTCTCCTCTGCTTGCTCTGTGCCTTCGTGCCCCTGTGTGAGCCTGACTTATTTTCGCGAGAGAATTCCAAGAGGGGTCTCACACAGAGGCACGAAGGCACAGAGGGGAGAAATCATGTCGATGCTGGAATTCAGAATCTTGAATGCAGACACCAGTCGCCGACTTCTTTTGATTGGTTCCACGGAGGAGTCGGCTCGAAAATGACCGTCAAGGGACGATACATCGCGCGGCGGTATCTCTCCGCCAGGTAACGATGTTCGTGTGCTTGAACGAGCGGTGCAGCGTCGTCCAGTAACAGGCGGCTGCTCGCGGAAATCATGCTTTCGAAGTGTGCTGCTTCTTGCTCATGAAATGACGCTCGCTGATGGAAGTAGATAATTCTTGAAACCAAGACGAACAGGACAACCGTCAAAACGATGAGCCACCGCAGGCTGAACTGGTACCACCGGCGTTTTTGGGTGGGAATCATGCCGGTCGGTTTTGAAAAATAATGGACTTATTCGCGCCGCCGGACGCATCCCCCGCGTGGTCGCGGGGGCTAAGCTCTCCCACCGCCTCCGCGAACCGCTCTTCATACCGCTGATGATTGGTCCCCAGCAGGCGGTCCCAGTAATTGAAGTAGAGGCTGAAGTTGGCCCGGTTGGTTTCGTGGTGCTGGGCGTGGTGGGTGGCTGTGTTGAGGATGCGGCCACACCAGGAGCGGACGAACCAACGGGGGAAGAGCTCGTAGCCGCAGTGGCCGAGGACGTTGAACGAGATTTGCCAGAGCATGAAGATCGAAAATGCCAGGGGATGAATCGGCATCGTGAAGATGACCAGCGGGGCGATGCCGGCCTGCACGAACGCCTCCCAGGTGCTGAACGAATACGCGGCCCACGGCGAGGGATTCGTCGAGAGGTGGTGCGTGTGGTGCATCACGCGGAACAGCCGCGGGTGATGCATCAGCCGGTGGGTCCAGTAGAAATAGGCGTCGTGAATCAGGATCGTGACGCCGATGCTGAGGAAAAACCAGGGCCAGCCGATACGCTCGATCCGAAAATACATCCGCGTCCAGCCCGACGTCACCGCAAACACCATGAACCCGCCGACCAGGCCATAGACCGCCAGGCTCCGGAGCGAAAACAGAAACTCCCGGCTCATCTGGCCGAGCGTATTGGGCTTGTCACTGATGCGTCGACCAGCCAACAGACGCCCCAGCATCAGATGGAGGACCAGCCACGCGAAGCCGGCGATGGTTAGATACCAGAACCCCCGTTCGATCGTCGCACCGGGAATGGCGAGCAAGGCGTAAGTGAGGCGTTGGTAGAGAGACATAAGCCCGATCGAAAGTTGAATTGCCTCAAAACCCTAATCCCGGCCCCGTCAGCACGCTCGTCCCCACGGTTCCGTCGGTGATGGTGAACATGGTTGGGAACTTCTCTCTCCAGGCGACGTTCCCCGTGGGGCAGTATTGGCGGCTGTTCCCTTCGATGGCGACGATGGTGGGGATGCGGGCGGCGAGGCTGCTGGAGTGGAGGAAGGAGTAGCCGGGGCAGGAGAGGTCCTGCACGCAGAGGAACATGTTGAATTTCTGGGCGGCGGCTCCCATCAGCAGGGCCTCGGTGTGCCCCTTGCAGGCTTTGAGGGCGACGCCGGAATAGCCTTGCTCGCGGGCGAGGTGAAAGCTCTCCAAATCGATCAGCGATTCGTCGATCACCACCGGCTTGATGGCGGCGGCCCGGTGCATCCGGTTTTCCGGATGGGCTTTTAAATCCCGGTGCGTCGGCTGCTCGATATATTGCAGCCGGCCGAGGGCGGTGGGGGCGAGTTCCTTGACCTTGGCGAGAAAATCGAGCAGGTATTCCACGTTGGCACACCGCTCGTTGAAGTCGCAGGAGTAGTTCCAGTGCGAAACGCCGAGTTTGGCCTGCGTCTCTTCCGCCACGCGGTTGACGGCGACGACCCGGTCTACATCCCACTGCAACTTGTCTCCGTTGAGCTTGATTTTCAAATGCGTCAGCCCGTCCGCCTGAATCCACTCCCCCAGCGTATTCGGCAGACCGTCTTCAATCCGTTTTTCCAGGTCACTCTCCGTGAGCGGGTCAAGCGCCCCGACCAGGTGATACAGCGGCATCTTGGCCTTTGGCTCGCGGCTGGTGTAGCGGTCGAGATATTCGCCGGCGAAGGCGGGTTCCAGATAAGCGGCGATGTCCCGGCTGACGAACTCCGGGCCGAGCAGGTTGTAGGAATTGACGCCCAGCGCCTTTCCCTGGGCATCATGAATGGCCGCTTCAAAGGGACTGGCCGCCACCAGCTGCGCCAGCTTCGGCATCGGCTGCGGCAACTTCATCGCGGCCACGACTTCGTCGGCGATGGATTGGTACTTTTCCCCCCAGTCCACGGTGATATCCAGCGGATGAGCGATTCCCTGGTAGGCCGCAACCTCTTTCTCTAATCGCTTAGCAAATTCCAGCATGGCCTCCTGCGTCTGCTCGGTGGAAATCGCATCCGTCGGCCAGGCCCAGACATTCCCCATCGGCATCGAGCCAAAGCCTTGGCCTCGCTTGCCGCCCGCGGTTTCCACCTCCAGCGTCACATTCAATAGCACGGCATCAATAACTACACGCCCACCAAACTTGATGGGGGAGCGGTACTTGATGAGTTCCTGGGTGGAAGCGACGGAGAGAACGCGGATGTCGGTGGGTTTAGTCATAGTCCGCTCATGGTAACGCTCTTACTGGCGAACGCAAAGTCGCCCAGGCGCGGAGTTATCACGGGAAAGAGGCGGATAAGGCAAAATGATCGATGGCAAAATGATAAGAGAAGGTAGACCTTGATCTCTCTTTCATTCTCTTGGCGTCACCGCGCCGTGGCAACTATGCGTTAATTTGGGCCGATGTCGCCTTGCTCTTCCAGCAGTTTTGCCACTTCCCGCACGGCCGTCCGCAGGCTGACGACGGCCATTTGGAAATTCGTGTGCGTGGAAATCTGCGGCTGGATCTCGGCAAACTTCTCGGTCGCTTTTTTTAGCTTGCCAAGCTTTTTGCGGGCCAGCTTGAGATATTCGTCGCCGTTTCCTTCCTTCAGCGGCCCCCCCAGGGCGAGCATATAGTCGTAAAGCTCACGGTGAACCTCGGCCAACTCATCGTCCTCCTGTGCTTCGTCGCTGTGCTTGAGAAACGCTCGCACCATCCAGACATGGGCCAGTTGGGCGTCGACGGCAAGCATGAGGTCGTGCGGGGACATGCTGCGCAGTCTAGTCAGCCGCTGGACGGGCTTCAATCACGCCCCCTTGATGATTGCAATTCCATGTGGGGAGAGTTAAGATTTACAATTCGTTCGTGCGCTAACAAATGCGGGGCAGTCCATGCTCGACTACGATTTCGAAAACAGCGTCGGCTTCTGGGTGATTACGGCAGCCAATGATTACCAGCGGGCCATTAATGATGAATTGGCCCCGCAGGGGATTACTTATCGGCAGTGCCAGGTGCTCGGCTTTCTGGCGCTCGAAGGGCCCCTGCCGCAGCACAAGCTGGCGGAGCACATGCGGATTGAGCCTCCCACACTAGTCGGCATCTTGGACCGGATGGAGCGCGACGGCTGGATTTGCCGTGAAAACGATCCAGCAGACAAACGGCGGAAACTCATTCGCCCGCAGGCAGCCGCCAAACCGGTTTGGAACAAAGTGGTGGTTGCGGCCAAGCGGATTCGTAAACGGGCCGCCCGCGGGCTTTCCTCCAGTGAGATGGCCACACTCAAGCGACTTCTGGCTTGTGTTCAGCAGAATTTGAAGACCGTTCCCTCCGCCAAAGAGGCAGGATAATCAAGATGATGCGAAGTGCGAATTTGCCGTGTTTGTTAGTCCTGACAACCCTTCTGCTTGGCACCTGGGAATTGTCCTGGGGTCAGGGGACCAAAGCCGGTGCTCCCCCGCAAAGCCCGAAGGTTTTCGTGGCAACGGCTCGCAAGGATACCGTCAGCGAGCCCAAGTCCTTCGTCGGTACGGTCAAGCCGCTCCGTAAGAGCATCGTGGGAAGCGCGGCTCCGGGGCGCGTGGAAGAGTATCTGGTCAACGAAGGAGACTTCGTGAAGAAGGGGCAGCCAATCGCCCAGCTTCGCCGGGGCATCATCGGTGCCGAAAAGAAAGCCGCCGAGGCGGAATTGGCGCTGAAGACGGCAGAACTGGCGGAGTTGGTTGACTCGTGGGGAGATAAGGTCAAACAGGCCCAGGCGAAAATGGAGAGTGCCCAAGCAATGCTAAAATTTCGGGAGGCGAAACGAGATCGAGGCAAGACACTTGGCACATCCGCCGCGCGCGAGGAGCTCGAAGAAAACACCGCCTTGGTTTCTCAATCCCAAGCCCTGGTGGAAGAAGCCCTCAATGCAGTGAGGCTCTTGGCGCAGGGCCCCAATCAAAAAATAAAGCTTGGGCAAATCAACGCAGCGGACATGACCGTCTCGGCAACTTGGATGTACGCTTTGGGGGAGGCGAAGGTCGCCGTCCAGTCGGCCGAGGTCGAGAAACTGACCGAACAATATGACCGGCACACGATGGCCGCCCCTTTCGATGGCTATGTTACGGCGGAAATGACCGAGGTGGGCCAGTGGGTCATGCAGGGAGACCCGATTGCCGAGATCGCCGAGCTCAGCCAGGTGGACGTGGAAATCGGCGTTCTGGAAGACTACATCGCGCGGCTCGAAATGGGAGCCGTGGGGGATATCGAAGTGCCGTCTCTTCGCGGCCGACGATTCGAAGGGAACATTGCGATTATCACCCCCCAAGCTGACGCCCGGTCGCGCACTTTCCCGGTCAAGGTCCGGGTGCAAAACGAGGTCCAAAGTAAAACTCCGCTCCTCAAAGCCGGCATGTTCGCTCGAGTGACGCTGGGAGTGGGAGATCCTGTGGCGGTGCCGCTGGTTCCCAAGGATGCCGTCGTGCTCAATGCCAAAGCACCGTTTGTGTATGTGGTGGATACCGATCCCAAGTCGGGCAAGTCCGTCGCCCGGCCGGTGCCGATCACGCTAGGTGCATCGCGCGGACTCTGGATTTCGGTTGGAGCCAGCGAAATCAGGGAAGGAGACCAGATCGTCGTCGAAGGGAATGAACGTTTGCGTCCCTTGCAGGAGGTGCGGACGGAGCAGCGCGAAATTGCGTATGAGAAAGAGCAACTGGCGGGACAAAACCCATGAATTTGATCAAGACGTTCGTTCATAATCCGGTCAAGGTCACCGTTGCCGTCATCCTGCTGGTGATGTTTGGCATCCTGTCGCTGTTTTCGATGCCGATGCAGTTGACGCCGGAAGTGCAGGTGCCGACGCTGACCATCGAAACGACTTGGCCCGGTGCCAGCCCGCAGGAGGTCGAGCGGGAAATCATTCAAGAGCAGGAAGAGCACCTGAAAAGTGTGGAAGGGGTCCGCAAGATTTCGTCCGAGAGCATGGATTCGCTAGGGCGAGTGACGCTGGAATTTCCCGTCGGCACCGACATGGGAGAGGCACTTCTCAAGGTCAACACCAAGCTCGCGCAAGTGCCATCCTATCCCGAGGATGCCAATGAACCGGTCATCAGTACCTCCAATGCCGCCGACCGACCGATTGCCTGGTTTATTCTCGGCCAGCGGGTGCCTCCCAAGGTCGAAGCCGACGAGTTCGTCAAGAAACATCCGGAACTTAAGGAAGCATTCGACCTGGTTTATGTCGCCAAAAGTGACGGCCTCAAAATGCACCGGCTGCTGAGGCTGGCTGAGAAAGACGAGCGGGTTCGCAATTGGATGCCGCCGGAGCGGGACATCTCGACGTTTCGCAAGTTTGCGGAAGACTACATCGAAGCGGGTCTGGAGCGCGTGGAAGGGGTTTCCAACGCCAACGTCCTCGGCGGCCGCGAAGAAGAATTGCAGCTCTTCGTCGATCCGGAAAAGCTGGCGGCGCGCAATCTCACCGTGAATCAGGTCCGCCTCGCGCTCAAGGCCCAAAACGAAGACACCTCAGCCGGCGACTTTTGGGAAGGAAAACGGCGGTATGTTGTGCGGACGCTCGGCCAATTTCGCAGTCCCGAGCAGGTGGAAAACGCCATCGTCGCCCGCCATCCTGGGGGCGTTGTCTACGTGCATGACATCGGCCACGTCGTGGAAGGACACAAAAAGCCGGACGGCTTTGTGAAGCGGTTTGGCAACACGTGCATCGCCATCAACGCCCAGCGGGCGGTGGGGGCGAACGTGCTCGATGTGATGAAGGGATTGCAAGGCTCCGTCAAAGAGCTTAACGAGGGTGTGCTCAAGCAAAACCAGTTGCAACTCGTGCAGGTCTATGACGAGACGGACTACATTTATTCGGCTGTCAATCTGGTGACCGACAACCTGCTCTGGGGAAGCTTGTTTACGTTTGCCACGCTGCTGATCTTTTTGCGGAGCGCCCGCTCCACCTTGATTATCTTCGCGCACATTCTGATCAGCACCATCGGGGCCTTCCTGGTGATGGCCTTGCTTGGCCGGTCGCTGAACGTGCCGGCTTTAGGTGGTTTGGCGTTTGCGGTGGGAATGCTCGTGGACAACGCCATCGTGATGCTCGAAAACATTTATCGGAGGCATCAAATGGGAGAAAGCCCGGAGGCGGCCAGTATCAATGGTGCGGGTGAGGTTTGGGGAGCGCTGCTCAACGCCACGCTCGCCAACCTGGCGGTGTTCATTCCCGTCCTGTTCATTCGCGAAGAAGCGGGGCAACTCTTCCGAGACATCGCGATTGCCATTAGTGCGGCGGTCGCCCTTTCCATGTTCGTGGCCGTCGCCGTCGTGCCGACCGCCGCGATGCGGATTCTGAAGCGGCATCGGCCCGGTGAAGAAGACGAAAATGGTCATGAGCATGATGGCGAAGCTACTCGGCGAGTCGCTCGATCGAACCTTCAACAGGTCCTCCACGTCATTTGGACTCCGATTCGAGCGCTGCTGCTGGTTCTGGATTCGATTGCCTTGTCACTGGTGAATATGCTCCTCTCCGCCAACCATGCGTTGCAGCGGGGCATCATGCCCCGCATCGTGTTTGTGGGAGTCGTGATTGGCACATCCTGTGTGGCGACGTGGTTGCTGTTGCCGAAGGTGGAGTACCTTCCAGGAGGCAATCGCAACCTGGTCTTTGCCATTCTGCTGCCCCCGCCGGGGTACAACCTGGATCAACTCGTCAAAATGGGAACGACTGTCGAAGAGGATTTGCGGCCGTATTGGGACATCGACCCCAACGACCCGGAAGTGAAGAGCGGCAAGAAGCTGGTGATGGAAGATTTTTTCTTTGTGGCTCGAGGCCGTCAGGTTTTCTGCGGAGCTCGTGCAGAGGATCCCTTGCGTGCCGCCGAACTCGTCCCGGTCATTCAGAAAATCGCCGACAAACTGCCGGGAACGATCCTCATCGCCAAGCAGGCCAGCCTCTTTGAGCAAGGACTGACCGCGGGGCGAACCGTCGATATCGAAATCACCGGGCCGGACATTAACAAGCTCGTGGCCATTGGCGGTGAAATCATGGGGCAACTCAAAGGAACTCCGGACAAGCCGGGACTGATACCGGAGGCCCAGATTATGCCCAGCCCTAGCCTCGACCTTTCCAATCCGGAAGTCCGGATTTATCCCAAATGGGAACAGGCAGCCGACATGCAGGTTTCCGCGGCTGAAATGGGTTACGCCGTCGATGCGTTCGTCGATGGGGCCTATGCCACGGACTACTACAAAGGGGGTGACAAGATCGACCTGCGAATCATCGGCGAGGAGAAGTTCGCCAGCAGCGAGCAGATGCTCCGCTCCATTCCGGTTGCCACTCCCAGCGGCCAACTAGTGCCGCTGGAAGCGGTCGCTAACTTGCGGCTGGAGCCGGGGCCGGAGCAGATCAACCACCGCACTCGCCAGCGGGCCATCACTTTGGCGGTGACTCCACCTCTCTCAATGCCGCTCGAAGCGGCGATGGACCTGATTTCCAAGGAAGTGGTGGAGCCACGACTCGCAAACAATCAGTTGGAAGGGGGCTATCGCATCGCCTTGGCCGGTACGGCGGACAAACTTCGCAGCACCTGGCAATCGCTGAAGTGGAATCTGGCACTGGCGGTTCTCATCACCTATTTGCTGATGGCGGCGACGTTTGAATCCTGGATTTATCCGCTGGTCGTTATTCTCACGGTTCCGCTCGGGGCCGTTGGTGGCTTCGCGGGACTTTGGCTCCTCAATCTCTACGTTCTCCAGCCGCTCGACGTGCTGACGATGCTCGGTTTTATCATGCTGGTTGGTACGGTGGTGAATAATCCGATTCTGATTGTCGAGCAGGCGCTCGTGCATTTGCGCGAAGATCACATGCCCATTGGCGAGGCCGTAGTGGAGAGCGTCCGCACTCGCATTCGGCCCATTTTCATGACCACGCTTGGCGGGCTGGTTGGACTGCTGCCGCTGGTTCTCGCGCCGGGTGCGGGGAGCGAACTGTATCGCGGCATCGGAGCAGTGCTGCTCGGTGGCTTGCTCATTTCCACGGTGATTACGCTGGTCTTCGTCCCCGCACTCCTCAGTCTGCTGCTCGATCTGCAAGATCGGCTTTACGCTGCTCTCGGCTGGCGGCGAGAAGACCAGTACGATCATGATGACGATGATACTCCGCTGCCGGCAATCGTGTTGGAATCTCCCCGTCCCCGCTCCGCTGCGGGAGCAGACGCATAAGCAAGTTGTCAGTTACAATCAGACGAGCCAGTAGCGCCGAAAGCGGATCGTGGAGCAACGGATATGAATGCCAATCCCCCACTCAACATTTCTCCTGTTGAATTGCCCCCGCACCTCAAGAAGAATTCTCGCCGCGTCTTCCTTTCCGATATCGGCATGGGCTTCGCTGGCGTGGCCCTGGGGGCGATGCTCGCACAAAATGGAGTCCTGAAAGCGGAAGAGAGCCAGCTAGCATCCCCCGCGATCAAGCCCAAGGCCAAAAACGTCATTTGGATTTTCCTCGTCGGCGGCATGAGCCACATGGAGTCGTTCGATCCCAAGCCGGCTCTCAATGAGCATGCGGGAAAGACGATTGAAGCGAGCCCCTACAAGGCGGTCCTTGATTCTCCCTACCTCAAACGGAATCTCAAAGAGTTCGTCCCCGGCCAGCACAAAGTGCAGCCGACGATTTATCCCTTGCAAGTTGGCTATGGAAAGCGGGGCCAAAGCGGCCTGCTCATGAGCGACTGGTTCCCCCACTTGGGCCAACATGCGGACGACCTGGCGATTGTGCGCTCCATGTGGACCACCGACAACGACCATGGGGCTCAGCTTCAGTTCCACACCGGCCGCCACGCGATTGAAGGGCCGTTCCCCACCATCGGCTCTTGGGTCCATTGGGGGCTGGGGTCGCTCAACGACAACCTGCCGAGCTACTGCGTTCTCGGCACGCCGCTTGCCGATTGCTGCGGTGGGATGCAGGGGCATGGAGCCAACTACCTCGGCCCGGAACACGCCGGCATTCAGCTTTCCACCGATCCTGCTTCACCACTTCCCTTCGCAATTCCCGAGAAGGAAGTCTTCCGCGAAGAACAACTCGAGGAATTCGGCCTACTCAATCGGCTTAACCAGATTGCCGCGGTGGAATACCCGGATGATCCCGCGGTTCGCGCCCGCATCCGCTCCTATGAACTGGCCTTCCACATGCAGAAGGCGGTCCCCGAAGTTGTCGACATCGGGGCCGAAACAGCCGTCAGTCAGAAGCTCTACGGCCTCGACCAGAACGAGACCCGTACCTTCGGCCAGCAATGTCTGGTCGCCCGCCGCCTGGTGGAACGAGGCGTCCGCTTCGTGCAGATCTTCCACGGCAGCAACGGCGGAGCGGGGGCGTGGGACGCCCACAGCAATCTCAAAGCCGGGCACTCGGCGCTCTGCAAACAGATCGACCAGCCCATCGCCGGCCTCCTTGCGGACCTCAAACAGCGCGGCCTGCTGGACGAAACGCTGGTCGTCATCGCCACCGAATTCGGCCGCACCCCCGGAGCGGAAAAGGCGAACGGTCGCGACCATCATCCTTACGGTTTCTCCGTCGCCCTCGCCGGCGGCGGCATCAGGGGAGGCATCGCCCACGGTGCCACCGACGAACTCGGCTTCCACTCCGTGGAAAACCGCCACTACGTCACCGACATCCACGCCACCACCTTCCACCTCCTCGGCCTCGACCCCCGCCAAATGGAAATCCCCGGCCGCAAACGGCTGGACTTGGATTTTGGGACGCCGATAAGGGAGATCATGGCTTAGTTATGAGAGACGTTTGCCAACGAAGGCTAGGAGCGGTGCTTGGTCAAAGTATACAGGCGAGTTTCGCTCTCGTCCTATTGGGCGAGAGACTGCACGGCGCGACCATTGAGGCCTAACCTCCGCCATGAGCAAGAAACTGAAAGTCTGGTTGCCTGACGATTGGGTGAATATCTCTGACCAAAACCCGGATGGGCCTCTGACATTTGCCTGGGACGATCCGACGGCCGAGGGCGCCTTTCAACTTTCGACGGCAGAATACTCGGGCGGTACTGAGCCGCAATCGAGCGAGGCGGACCTGATTCAGTTGGCCACCGGATTTGGCGAAAAACATCAATTTGGCGAGTTGACCACGCGCTTTAGCGGAAAATGTGCAATGGGGTCCTTTGGCACAGCGGCATTCGTACGATCCGATGCGTTGCCTGCGGATGAGCTCTCCTATTATCAGGTCTGGTTTATCTCGAACGGACTAGACTTCATTCTGGCGACCTTCATTGCCGGTTCGCCGCAGGATTGCGAAATCGCCGCCGCGCAACGGATCGCCGAGGCAGTTGACTTTCGTTAGACGACGGGAGCCGAGATTACGTGCGACCTCTTGGCACAAACATGAGCCTGCAGATGTTAGCGGCGACGGAAACAAGCCCACGGCGAAGCCGTGGGGAGTTGGCAGAAGCACCAAGAAGTCCCCGACAGGAGCGACGGAAACGATGCGCTCCCTTGTGTCCGTGCGGAATGTTCCATCGCGGCCATCCTCATCGATGATTTCCCCGGTCCCGTGATTCTTTCGCCGCTGCCGCGGCTCTTGGGGAAATGCCGCGGCCTTCCCACGGCTTCGCCGTGGGCTCGGTTCTGGTCGCCGCTGCCGCGGCTGCGTGGGGGCGGCGAAGCGGAAAATAATGCGACTCATGCCCGACCCCACCGGCCTTGTGCCGGTGGAGCCTATGATTCTCTCATTTCACGCGTCTGCACCCCAACGGGGTTACCTACAGTGCGTCGCAGCCATTTCGGTAACCCCGTTGGGGTTCAATCACCTGCGTTCACCCCGTTCCCAGGGTGCGCACGAAGCGTGCGACCCTGGGCTTTGCTGGGTGACCCCCTCGGGGTGGCAAATCCAAGGCTCTACGACTTTCCAAGAAATCTTCAAGAATCTGGCCTCGGACCGCTTGACAGTGCCATCTGAACACCTGTATTGTTGGCGACATGTGTGCAAGTGTTCTGTATTCCCTTGTCAGGAGAAAGGCCATGTTAGCGTTGGAACAAACGAAGAATGGTTGTGGATCTGATCAGGTTTTGGAGGCCATGTCGCCGAATGCGCGGACTCCTTCTCCAATCGCCCTGTCGCCAATCGGCAATCAGGGGGGTGTTGAAAATCCAGGAGGGTTATTCAACACAATTGATGACCCGCGGGTAGGGGGGACTGTTGAAAAACCCGGGGGGTTATTCAACACTTCTTTGTGTGACGCATCGGCGGAAACGCCTCAGGAAGAGGAACCGGCTTACATTCCCCGCGTCTTCAGCCCCGGCCCTTATTCCCGCGGCGGGCGGCCAATGGTGCTGACGCCGCAGGTCAAGGAGGAGCTCTGCAAGCTCCTTTCCATCGGCCTTTCGCGGAGGCAGGCGGCTGCCTGGCTCGACATCGATCACAGCACGATCAGTCACATGGCCGGGCGGGACGAGGATTTTTCCCGGAGCATCACGCGGGCGGAGGAACTGGCCGACGTGCAGCCGAGGATGGTGATGGCCGCCGCGGCCCGCAAGAGTTGGCGGGCAGCGGCCTGGATGATCAAGCACATCCAGAAACGCCCGAAAGTCCTGACTGCGGAGGAGAAGCAGCAAGCGCTGGACGAGTGCCTCGCCGATAAGCGGCGTAACTTGGCATATCAGCGGCAGATGACGATCCTCGAAGAGGAAGCCCAGGAAGCGGAGGAGCAGCGCAAACGCGAGAAAGAAGAGGCCTGGGACCGGGCCATGCTGGCCAAGGAACGGGCCGAGCGCGCGGAACGGCGGAAGCGGAAGGCCGAGCGGCTGCAGAAGGAAGCGGAAGGGGCGAAATGAGAGGTCAAGACGAGCCCGACGCACTGGACGAGGGAATTCCGCGTGGAATTGTCAAAATTGCCCGTTTTCCCCTCCCGTGCGTAATTCCCTCGCTGGCGCGTCGGGCTGGTGTTTGTGCCGCTGGAAAAATTGGTTAGCCCTGGCAAGCCAAAGATTGACATGGGGAGCGGAACCCCGCAAACTGGTTTTTGGAGAGTAGCGAGTCATTCATTCTCAAGGTTGTCTCATGACCAGCCCTGCTGTTTTTCCGATGCAGTCGCGCCGAGTTTTCCTGGGCAAGTCCGGAATGGGACTTGGCTCATTGGCGCTGGCGTCGCTCTTGCAAAACACTGGCCTGGGTGGGGCAAACTCAGCTTCGCGCGGCGTGGTCAGCCCGCTGCATTTTGCCGCGAAAGCGAAGCGAGTGATCTATCTTTACATGTCGGGCGGGCCGTCCCATCTGGAGACATTTGATTTCAGGCCGGAGCTTGCCAAGCGCGGCGGCGAGCCGATGCCGGAATCGGTGACCCAGGGCCAGCCGATCG
Organism: uncultured Pirellulaceae bacterium; assembly: GCA_964444865.1. Classification (GTDB taxonomy): domain Bacteria; phylum Planctomycetota; class Planctomycetia; order Pirellulales; family Pirellulaceae; genus SXOA01. The sequence goes on from CAYUJE010000074.1 coordinate 20,494, forward strand.
CCCAGTTGCAGGGGCGGAGCCAACTCAAAATCCTGCCGCCGCTGTTTGAGTTCAAAAAGCATGGCCAATCGGGCCAGGAAATCAGCTCGGCGTTGCCGCACATTGCGGGCATCGCTGACGATATTTGCATCATTCGCAGCATGGTGACGGAGGCCATCAACCACGACCCGGCTCACACGTTCATGAACACGGGTTCGACCATCTCGGGCCGTCCCAGCATGGGATCTTGGCTCACCTACGGCCTGGGGAGCGAAGCCGACGATCTCCCCGGCTTTGTGGTGATGACCAGCTTCGCCGGCCGCAGTCCGCAGCCGATTTCTACCCGGATGTGGTCCGCCGGGTTTCTGCCGGGGCGCTATCAAGGAATCCTGTTCAACTCCAAGGGTGCGCCAGTGCATTATCTCGACGCACCTGGCGGCGTGGACGGCCAGCGGCAGCGGGATGTGATCTCGGCAGTTCGCGCGCTGGACGAAGAGCAAAACAACTTTACCAGCGACCCGGAAATCGAAACCCGCATCAGCCAGTATGAGATGGCCTTTAAGATGCAAGCCAGCGTGCCGCACCTGATGGACCTGAGTGATGAGTCGCAGAGCATTTTGGATTTGTACGGCTGTCAGGGAGCAGCGGACGGCAGCTTCGCGGCGAATTGCCTGCTGGCCCGGCGGATGGCGGAGCGCGGGGTTCGCTTCATCCAGCTCTATCATCGGGACTGGGACCATCACAACGACCTGAAAAAGTTCGTCGGCATCTGTGCGGGGGCGACCGACCGGGCGAGTGCGGCATTGGTGCAAGACCTGAAGCAGCGGGATTTGCTCAAGGACACGCTCATCCTCTGGGGTGGCGAATTCGGACGCACCCCGATGGCCCAGGACGGCAAAGGTCCGCAGCTTGGCCGCGACCATCACATGAAGGGCTTTTCGATGTGGCTCGCCGGTGGCGGCATCAAGCCGGGCATCACGCACGGATCCACCGATGAACTCGGGTATCACTCTGTCGAAAAAGTTGTCTCGGTTCACGATCTGCACGCGACGCTGCTGCACCAACTCGGCATCGACCACGAACGGCTGACAGTCCGAGCGCAGGGGAGAGATTTTCGGCTGACGGATGTGTCGGGGAGGGTAGTTAAAGACATTTTGAGCTAATTGTTCTTTCGTAGCCCTTCCACCAGCTCGATCAGTGGGCCGTCGATTTCCCGGCCCAGGAATTTGCCATCCGGCGATTGGCCCAGGTTGAAGAGGACGGCGAGGCTGATGTTGTCCGGGAAATGGATCATGGACGAGGCAGTGCAGGCGAGTGCCCCGCCGTGCCGACTGGTCATGCGTCCCTCGCTGTCGGTCCGGAGCATCCAGCCGTAGCCGTAGTCCTGGCCCCCTTTGCCGTCCGGTCCGGGTTTGTTCATGATGGCGTGAGGAGCGAGCATGTCCCGGACGGTTTCTGGCTTCAACAGTCCGCCGCGCGTCTTGGCGTCTTTCCCTTCGCCGAGCAGATCAAACGCCGCGGCGAATTTGGCCAAATCGCTGCTCGA
>CAYUJE010000075.1:0-21923 GCA_964444865.1 uncultured Pirellulaceae bacterium
CCGCGGACGAGAATGCGAGATTTCGGCGGCGGATCTTTCTTTTCCGCCACGGCGAGCGTCTGCCCACCCGATTGCAGGTCGCGGAAGGCTCCCTCCTTATTGACTTGCACGCCACCAGCGACGATGTCCGGCGTCTTTCCGTAAAGTTCAATGTTCTGGAAGAAAGCGGTCAGGCTGTAATAGTCTTCCTGGGCAATGGGGTCGAACTTGTGGTCGTGACAGCGGGCACAGCCGATGGTCAGACCGAGCATGGCGGTGCTGGTTGTGGAGACGATGTCATCGAGTTCATCCGCTTTCGCTTGCTTGCCGTCGTCCGGTTCGTCGTCCCAGACGCCGAGCCGATAGTAGGCGGTGGCGGTGATTGCATCGTCGGTGAGCGGTGTCATTTCATCACCGGCGAGTTGCTCCCTCAGGAACTGGTCGTACGGCTTGTCGCGATTGAGAGCCCGGATGACATAGTCGCGATAGCGCCAAGCATTCGGCTTCTCGTCATCCCGCTCCAAACCGTTACTCTGAGCGAAGCGAACCACATCCAGCCAGTGACGGCTCCAGCGCTCCCCGTAACGAGGACTCGCCAGCAGTTTCTCCACGAGCCTTTCATAGGCGTCGGGTGCCGAATCGGTGGTGAAAGCGACGATTTCGTCGGCACTTGGCGGTAATCCGGTGAGGTCGAAGTAAATCCGACGGATGAGATCACGCTTTTGAGCCTCCGGCGAAGGAGGAATCCCTTTGTTCTTCAATTCAGCCAAAACGAAGGCATCAACCGCACCATAGGATGAGACTCCCGTCCCGCCCGGAATTCGAGGCCGCTTCACACTCTGAAACGACCAATGCTGGCGATCGGCATCGGTAACAACCAGAGCCGTCTTTCGTGGCTGCAAGGCGACTTCGCCGCCGGCGGGCCAGGGAGCACCCATCTTCACCCACTCAGTCAGCGTGGCGATTTGTTCCGGCTTCAGACGGCGATCGGGGGGCATTTCCAGCGACTTATAATTCACCGCCTCGATGAGCAAGCTCTCTTCCGGCTTGCCGGGAACAATCGCCGGTCCGGATTCTCCTCCGGCCAGCATCGCACTCTTGGCATCGAGGCGAAGCGTCCCTCCCTGTTTCTTGTCGCCGTGGCACTTGTGGCAATTCTCCACAAGAATTGGACGAATTTTGTTTTCGAAGAACTGAATTCCCTCGGGAGTATCGGCCTTCGCCGGTTCCTCGGCCGCTAACGCTGTTCCTCCGGCGGCCATCCCGACCACCGAAAGAATGAATATCACCAAACGACTCATGGCAAGCAGCATTCAGGAAAGGAGCGGATTTTTGGCGGGAATTGCCGGAAGGTGGGAGATTAGATTCCTGCACCTTGATTGTAACCGGTTTATTGCGTCAAAGGAAGAAAAAGTGGCGTGTCGCAGACGGCACGTCTACTGCTCAATCGGTACAAAGAAAATCGTCCTCTCCACAGATTTCGCAGATAGCGCAGATTGCAATTTGAAGGTTCCTGTGTTCCGCCGTGAGAGAGCCCCGTTATTTTTTCTCCGGAATCAGCTCGTAACAGAACAGCTTCCCCCCGCCGCGGACATACATCAGTCCGTGCGAGACGACCGGCGCGGCCCAGAAAGGATCGCGGTCCACCTCGGCAGCCGTGGAACCCTCGCCAATGATTCGCGGGCCGGCTGGCTTGGGGACAAGCGACAGCGACGCAACTTCTACATATGCCGACGGGTCGGCTTTGAAGAGGCGCAAAATTCCATCTTCCGCCAGGCACAGGAAGTGACCGTCGATAGAGGTTAACGAGGTGCGGGTGAGATCAGGAATCTTCCACTGCACCTTGCCAGTCTTCCAATCGATGCAGCGAAGTTCGGCATTGCTCAGGTGCCGGCCGCTGCAGCCGTAGAGGTAGCCATCGTGATAGACGGGGGTGTTCCAGTGGGCCTGCATCGCTTTGGCCCGTTTGTTCTCGTCGTCCTTCCAAAGAACTTTGTGGGTGCCGGGGGCGACTTCCAGGAGCGAACTCCCTGGGCCGTAAGTCTCGCTAATGAAGACCTGGTTATCGTGAACCACAGGGACGCTGGCGTTGACGCTTTCGATGTTCTCTGCCCGCCACGGATAGTGAAAGTCGACCTTGCCGGTCGCCGGCTCGAAGCCGACGAGCCCCCCTCGGCAGAAAGCGAAGCCCCAGCGGCGTTTCCCGATGGTGGCAGTTTTCATGCTGGAGTAGCTGGCGAGTTCGTCGGTGATTTTGTAACGCACCTTGCCCGTCAACTTGTCGAAAGCGACGATGCCGCTGCCGTTCCCCTCCACGCGGTCAAGTTGGCCGGGGGCGACTCGCTGCGATTCCGGAGGGCTCCCGCCAACCATGACGATCAACAGGCCCCCTTCGATTACCGGGGTGGAGCCGACGCCGAAGAAATTCTGCACGACCCCAAAATCCTTGAAGGTGTCAACTTTCCAAAGCTCTTTCCCTTCATCCGCGGAGACGCAAGTGAGCATCCCTTCCACGCCGTACGCATAGACTCGATTGCCATCCACAATCGGGGAACAGCGAGGGCCGTTGTTGTAGCCGTACAAATCCTCGTAATCGGTGGCGTATTCGTACTTCCATAGCGAAGCACCGGTTTCGGCATTCAAAGCATAGAGCCGGGCCTTTCCGCCAAACCTATCAAACTGAAAGAGCCGGCCACGGCTGATGGTGGGCGGGTCGTAACCGATGCCAAGGGGTTTACTCCAAACTAGCTTGAGGCCGGAGTCATCCGACGATGCGGCTCGCCATTTCGTGCGAATCCCCTTTTCCGGCGATGTGCCGTCTCCGTTTGGGCCCAGGAATGAAGGCCAGTCGACTCCGGATTTGCGCGTGCCGAGATTGGTGGGAAGTGATTCTTCCTTGGGCTCGGCTGCCGAGGAAAGCAGAGCGGGCAGCGAGAGAGTCAACAGAACGAGGAATACCAATGAGCGACGCATGAATTGTCTCCTTTCGAAACGGGTCTCCAGAAGACAATATGAGCACTTACGATGCGATTGTCGAGCGCCGGGACGCGTTCAAGAGAGCATCACGGTTCTGCATCGGCTTCGCCTGCCGGTTCGAGGGCCTCTTCGGAGGGCTTCTCCATCGGTTCGCTCGGCTCGGGCAGAACACTGGGATCAAAGCCGGCCTGATAGCGAGCATCGGCATGTAACAAAAAGTTTTTTGGAACCTGCCGATAGGCCGGAACTTTGAAATCCATTGGCGACAGCTGCCACAAAATGCCGGCTTGGGTTCGCTCCTCCGACGACCAGCGTGGCCGAGGATCCTGATCGAAATCAACGGTCGGTTCGCCGCGCGACGAAGGACGGAACCGCAGGAATATGCCCTTGGTACGAGGATACAAATTGCCTTCGCCGCTAAAAGCCAGCTTCACGTCATCCACGGAGGTAAGATCCGCGAATTCAAAGAGCGGCGCTTCCGAATTCGTTTGCAGCAGGCTGTTGCGGCAGCGAATATCCGCTTTGAGCTGATAGGCGTTAGCCGGTCGGCGCTTCATGGAGTAAAGCCCCTGCGGAATGATTGCCGTGACATGGTCAAGGTCGATATCCAGTCGGCCAAATTCGCTAGGCCGGAGCGGTGAACCCTCGGTTTCCACCAGACGCTGCGTGGTGACCAAAAGTCCCTGCGACCAAACTACCTTAAGTGGGCTTTCCTCGGTCGCCATCAAGAACGTTGCATCGCCGCGAGCAATACAGCGGCTTAGGTTTACTCCCATGGCGGGGATCATCCTCATATCGTCTTCCATCATCTTCATCGCGTCCGTAATCCGACGCGGCTGAAGGGCAAAGAACGCCACCTGTGTCTGCATCGGCACACCCGTTGGGCCAACATCTTTAATGGTGAGTATGCAGTCCGTCAGTTCCAACGCCTGCATTTGATAGATCGCGAACAGAGACCAGCCGTACGACGATTCGGCGGGGAGTTCCATCCGCAATTCCACTCCCTGAACTACTATTTTTCCCGAAGTGCCGCATTTCAGTCGAATCATCTGCTTATCGGCGTCTCCAGACCCTTTCAACTCAGGGCGAAACACAATGATTGGCTTTTGACCCGGAGCCGCTTTGATGGATAAGCGGGCGGCTCCCAGTTCCAAAGGTTGCTCCAAGAGCTCGCCGGTGAATTGCAACTCGATGTCTTGGATTCCCAGTTCGGTGGCCCGCTGGCAAGCGCGTGCGAACGAGCGGACTAACTCATGATCCGGCGCGATTGCTGTAAGCGGCTTGCCGTCTGGCCTGACAATGAGACGCGCAATTTTGAGCTTGGCCCCGCCGCCAGGCGGCACCGTTGACGAGGTCAGAATTACCGTCTCCACGGGCTCGGCCCGGAGTTCCGCCTTCATCGGGGTGGCAGCCGCCAATCCCGAACTGGAATCACTCGACTTGGCGAGGGAACCTGGATCGGACGCAATGTTTTCCCCTGGTGATGGTGCAACCTCACCTTCGCCCTTTTTAGGGAACGATGTTGGTGCCGGTTCGATCAGTGGCTCTTCTGGGATAACGCTTGGCTGTTCAACTGCCGGCGATCCAGATGTTGACGCGTCGGTCACCGCGGGACCTGTTGCCTCCTCTGCTTTACTTGCTTCCTTGACCGGAATCGCTTGTTTGTTCTTGCCTTCCTTTGGCTCCGCCGGAAGCTGCTTCGCAAATTTGGGGCGCAGCGAGACGTTGGCGGTGCCCGATTCAGGACGCCAGGCATCGGCCAACATGATGAGCAGGATCAGCACTCCGATGGGGACAAGAATGCTGGCCGCTCGGGACCAGTTGGAAGGCCCCGTGGGAGCGATTGCCGCCAACTGTCCTTTCCCAAATCCCGCAAAACCGAGATCGGCGGCGACAGCGGCAATTTCCGCCATCAATTCTCTCGGCGATTGCGGCCGCTGCGCCGGGCGCTTCGCCAGCATTTTTTCCAGCAAGCGAATGACCTGCGTGGGAAGCTCCGGGCGGAAGAGACGCGGATCGGGCGGATCTTCTCCGCTATGCCACAGGAGCTTTTGCAGCGCGGTGCCATCTGGAAATGGGGGACGTCCCGCCAGCATGAAATAAAGCGTGCAACCCAGTGAGTAAATATCGCTCCGCGAATCTGCCATTCTGGGATCGCGAGCCTGCTCGGGAGAGATGTAGTCGAACGTCCCCAAAGTAACTCCGCTGGCGGTCAAATCGTCGGCCGACGAATCGACCTGATGCATGCGGGCAAGGCCCATGTCCACGAGCTTGATTTCGCCCAGGGGTGTGACCAAGACGTTGCTGGGCTTAATGTCACGATGAACTACATCGCGACCAGCAGCGTGGTCCAAGGCCTGGGCCACCTGAAGCGTGTAATTCAATGCCTCTTCGACCGGCAGTGGGCCTTTGTTCTCCACGAGTTCGCGGAGATTGGCTCCTTGCACATACTCGAAGACAATGAAGTTCCAGCCTTCATGTTCTCCAACATAATAAGCTCGGGCGATATTAGGATGGTCGAGGCGGGCCGCACTTTGGGCCTCGTTGCGAAAGCGGCGGATCGTTTCCTCGTCGGTGTGATCGCGAGAAAGAACCTTCACCGCCACCGTACGGCCCATACTGGTATCGGTGGCGCGAAAGACGGCTCCCATGCCACCGCCGCCGACAAACTCCGACAGTTCATAATGGCCAAACTTCTTGCCTACGAGGGCGGCACCGAGTGACTGCGACGTGGGAGGAGGAACTGGAGAAGATTCCAGCGTCAGGGGCCGCTTGGAAATGACGGTCTTGTCCGTGGGAAGGGCAACATCCAGAAGGTTGCCGCTCGAACCGCTGGTTCGCTGCGAATTCAGGGCGACTACGTCTGGAGCGACGAGAGTAGAAACGGAGTCGCCCTGCGACACCTCTTCGCCGCTGCCGACTGACTCATATTTAGGGTCGCTATCGCTCATTCATCATGCGCAGAGAACCTCCGCGAGTTAAAATTGAGCTACTCAATACTGACTACGCCAACTGACCGGGCATCTGGGGAGTCTGTGAAAACTGAATCTTGGGTCTATCGTCGTCCGGTTAGATGGTACCGGGTCAGGCAATCGTTACATTCCATCAGACGCAGCCTGGAACCAGGCGATGGAGTAGGGTCGTATTATCAACCCTGATTATAGTTCCGCGGATGAGATGGGGTCAAGAAAAACTCGGGGAAAATGGGAGCAATGCCAAGCTGCCAAGTGGGATTTCGCGTCCACGCCGCTCATGGTCGGCATCAACTACTCAGTATTGTGCGCCAAGTGCGTAGGTTTTCACTCGATTTCTACGATCAAAATGCTGTGCATTTCCAGCTTGGGAACCGAGAATTCGAGGCCGTCTCGCGACGCCTTCGAAACTAGTTTCTTCCCCTCTGGCTGCTGGTGAACGCTTTTGACTTGATAGCCGGCAAGTTGCACGCGGATGTCGTGAATCGGCAGCACTTCCTCGCGTAGCGGCACGTCATCTCCCGGCAGGGCGTGGAAGGCAGTGGTGTTCACGTCGTTGTAGAGATGAATGAGCAGCCGCTCCTTTCCCTCGTGCCGTTGGCGAAAGACATTGCAATGCACGCACATGGGAGCGGTGATGCGAATCGGCGGCGGTCCTCCTGCGGCCCATTCCACCGCCCGGCTGAGCAGCAGTCGATAGTAGGGATAGGAGTAGGCATAATTTGCCGAATCAATTCCGGCAGCGAAGTAAACGACTCGCCCCTTGCCGAATTCGCGAGTAATCACGGCCGGCTGAGGCATCGCTCCAGCCGAGCGCGTGGCAACGGTGGCAATGACTTTTGCCTGGTTGTCGATTATCTTGACCGGAATCAGCGGCCCTTTGAAAGTGACTGCATCCGGGCCGACGAGCTTTCTGATGCGCGGCTCGTCGAAAGGACTGCCGGCCGAAATTGCCAGATCAAAGATGTTTTTCCGCTTCTCCCAGTATTGCGGGGAAAGCGTGCGAGCAAAATTCTCGTCCAATGGCTCGTCTTTCTCGTCACCACGTTTTGCGGTAGGAACGCCCTTTCCTGAAACACCGAACACATCAGCCAAGGCGAAGTCCTCTCGCGGGTTGCCGAATTCATCGCAGAGCGATGCATCGAGCGAAGCCACCAGACCGCCACCCCCTGCAACATAGTCCCGAAGGGCCTTCACTTGCCGCTCGTCCAGGCAAGCGGTGTTTGGCAGAATGACAACCTTGTACTTCGCCAGATCCTCGGGAACCAGATTCCAATCACAAAGGACCGTCGTGGGGAGGTGCTCCTCAATGGTGGCGCGAAAGGCTCCCAGTACGCTTCCCAAATACCGCTCTTCCACTCTCCCCGGCTCGCGGCCATAAAAGACGCGGCTGTTGTCGCTCATTACCAGTGCGGCCCAGGTCTCCGGCGATTTGTGCAACAGCCAGGGCTTGCGCCTTTGCACCTCCGCCAGTGCTTCATACACACCGTCTTTCTGAGGCTGTGGCAGGGCGATGGCGATGCTGGGGGAAACGCCATAACTTGCCGAGAGCAGCATCCGCCGCTGAATTTCGTGTGCCGGAAAGCTGTCCCGCCCGTAGGGATTTCCGTGCGCCATCAGGTATGGCTCGCTGAAGGCGACTCGATGATTGGTGAGGGCCCAGATGTAGGCATTGGCAAACGCCGGCACCACGGTCGCGCCGCGGTTCGTTTCGTCCAGCCAGAATTCCTGGTCCGGCGCATCGAGGAGCAGGTTCATTCGGGCCGGCATGTTCCGTGGAATATCCAGCAAATGGCCGAAGCGCCCAGCGTTCGTCGTCCAGGTCACCAAGGCCACGTCCGGCTTGATCCCCTTGAGCCGCGTTTGCATCCGCTGGAGGAGGTTTTCCATCCGCCGGTCGGCCCAATGTTGGTAACGGCGAAATGCTTCGTCATGCATATTCACGGCTGGAATCTCGCACTTGGTCTCCTCCAAATAGTTCTTGCGGCAGTGTTCGCAGTAACAGACGCCGCCGTAGTGCAGACCGTCGAAGCTCCAGGCATCGACCTGGTATTTTTCCGTCACCTCGGCCAGGACGTCGATGAAAAAGTCGCCGTAGGGCCCCAGCGGGCAAAGCATGCCGCCGTGCGGATAAAGTTTGAGATCGATTTGCGGGATGTCGGTCGTTCTGGTCGCAATTCGCCGCCAATCGGGATGCTTCTCATAGACTTCCCCCTGCAAGGTCGGCGGGTAGACGGCGAGAATTTTCACCCCCAGTCGGCGGTACTCGGCGACCTCTTTCTCCATCTGGTCTTTGGCCACGTTCGGATTGCGGCGGGCAAGGTACTTGCTGTCGTAGTAGGCATAAAACGGATCGACGAAGCCCATCTCACTGATCGTCACGCCGGCTTTCACCGCCCGCTCGCGATCGGCTTTCGACTGCACACTAAGCGTATAGCCGACACCGCAGGTCTCTTCGAGCCAGGCGGGAATATTGACTTGGCGAAATGGCGTCTTCTCAAACGGTTGTGAGAGGATTTGCTGCCCCCAGATTTTCGATTCCATTGTCTCCTGTGCATAGAGAACTCCCGATACGAGCACACACCAAAGACCGATCCAGTTTCTGGAAATCATGACTGTTCTCTCACAGTGGCACAGTGGCACAGAGTTCAAAGAATGTGGCGAGCAAGTTCCGCCTGGACTTCCGTGGTTACTTGCGACGCAACTTGTTCACAAAGTGAAATATCACCTTCGTCAAGATCGGCGACATTCTCAAGGATATTGAAAGCTTGCTGCTCAATACCGGCATCATACCCATCTGAGACTTGCCGCACGGCTGCAAATCGCAAGAACCAGTAGTAGCGACTCCAGAATAGCCGAGACGGCGTGAATGAGCGCGGCAAAAGAAGGTGCGGAGATTCGGTCAGGATCAAGTAGTACTGAAGTGCACGACCTGCGGAAGAACGGTCAATGAATGAAAGGGCGATTTTTACTGCCAGTTCAGGCAATCTCTGCTCGAAAACCCGCTCCGCGTCCGCAAACGCGGCCTCACGAACAAGCTGGATCGGCACGTTCACCTCTGTGCCTCCGTGCCTTTGTGTGAGATTACTTCTGCTCGTAAGCTTCGGCAAATGCCTTCCGCTCGGCGGCTGCCTTGTCGAGGGCCTCTTGCGTCTCATCGACGGCTGCCTTGGCGGCATTGGCGGCAGCCGTTTTGGCGGCGGCGGCTTCGTCGGCGGCTTTCTGCTCGGCCTGTGCCTTTGCGAGTTCTACTTGCAGGGCAGCGATCTTATCCGCGAAATCCTTAGACGCGGCGGCCTTGGCGGCGGCGGCGGTTGCAGCGGCTGCCCGCTCCGCTTCCGTTTGCGTCATGGAGGGAGTCTTCGCGGCAAGTTGATCCTGGGCCGTCTTCATGGCCGCGTCTAGCTTGCCAGCGTACTGCTCAAAGGCAACCTTGTCGGCCTCGGCGGCGACAACCGCCGCCTGGGCAGCGGCAAGAGCAGCAGCAGCAGCGTCGGCTGCGGCCTTCTTGGCGGCATAAGCGGTGTCGGCATCGGTCTTGGCCTTGGTGGCGGCGTCAAGTTCGGTCTTGGCTGTGGTCATCGCCGCGGTGGCGGCCGTCGCGGCAGCGGTCATTGTTTCGACAGCCTTGTTCGCAACCACCAAATTAGCGTTGGCCGTATCGAGCGCCGTTTTGGCAACAGCCGCGGCATCGGTGACGACCTTCAGGGCCGCCACTTTTTGAGCGACGACCGCTTCCGCAGCCACTCGCTCTGCTTCCGCGGCAGCGGCGGCAGCAGCGGACGCAGTCGCTTTCTCGGCCAGAGCCGCTGCATCCGCGGCCTTATCAGCAGCAGCTTTGTCGGACACAGCCTTGTCGGCAGCAGCAACATCGGCGGCAGCCTTGGCCGCTGCCGCCTTGGTAGCGAGAACGACATCGGCGGCCGCCTTCTCATCGGTGGGAATCTTCAGAGCCGCAATCGCGGCTGCACTGGCATCGGTTGCGGTCTTCACGGTAGTCGTGGCCACGGCTGCTGCGTTTACAGCCGCTACGCGATCGGCTTCGGCTTTCGTGGCCACCGCAGTCGCAGCCGCCAGTTTATCGGTCGATACTTTGAGGGCCGCAGTCGTTGTCACGACCACCTGCTGAGCAGCAGCGGCTTCCGCACCGGTGGCCTGGGCAGGAGGAGTTTTAGCAGCTACGTCCGCTTTCATCGCATCGACAACCATTGCCAGGGTCGGCGGATTGGCGGGAATCAAGCCGACTTCCTTGGCTTCTGCAGCATCCCAAACGCGAACATTACCGGCCCAGTCGCCGCCGATGACCCGCTTGCCATCAAACGAGAAAACCGTTCGCAAAGCGGGTTCGGGGAATCCGGGGAATGTCTTCTGAGCCGCGCCATCGCCCGCCCAACTCTTGACAGTGTTATCGCGACCCGCCGAAACGAGGCGGCCATCCATTGCATAGTTCACGCAAAATACGCCGCCACCATGGGCACCCCAGCTCTTGATCTGATTCCCGTCGTTCATTTCCCACAAACGAACGGTGGTGTCTTCGCTCGCACTCGCCAGCACGTTGCTGTCCGGCCGCCAGCTGACGTCGCAGACCGCGCCGCTATGGCCGCGAAGGCCCAAATACTCGCGAGCGGTCGCTGCTTCCCACACGAACAGGCCGCCACTGCGGTCGCCGGTTGCCAGAAGCACGCCGTCCGGACTGAACTGCACGGTGTAAATCCAGTCCGTGTGCTTTTTGATTTCAAAGAGCTGCTGCCCGCTCTCGGTCGAGAAAATGCGAACGATTTTGCTTGGACCGCCCAGAGCAACCATCGAGAGATCATTGGAAATATCCGCCGCCATAACCGCGTCGAGTTCCTCACCGATTTTGGTGATTCGCTTGCCGGTCTTGACGTCAAAGAGCACCACCGAGCCACTGTGCCCGCCGCGGCCGCCGCCGGCCAGCAGCACCGTGCCGCTACGGCTGAAGCGTAGGACGTAGGGGATACCTTCGGGGAAAGGGAGAACTCCCAGAAGTTGCAGAGTGTCGGTGTTATAGAGCGAAATCTGTTTCTGCCCGGCAACCGCCACCAGGGGAGCCCAGGGACTAGCGGCGAGGGCCGTTGTCGCGCCAGGACGCGAGGTATAAAAAACGGGTTGCTTGAGAAGTCCTTCCGGCATGGCGGCGGGCCCTTCGGGTTTGCCGACCGCGCCAGTGCTCATCAAAGCGGCGTTTTTCTTCTTGGGAGCGGCGACTTTCGAACCAGCGTTTTCTGGCGCGCCTTCTTCAATCCACTTGGCGATCAGGTCAATTTTGGACTGGGCCAACTTGTCCTGCATGGGGGGCATTTCCGGCTTCTCTTTATGGCTGACGAGCGCATAAAGACGCGAGTTTTCCACATCTCCCGTGAGAATCACCTCGCCGCTGGAGCCGCCGGCCATTACCTTGGCGTAGGTGTCAAGAGTCAGGCCACCCTTGTTCCGCTCCTGCGCATGGCAGGCAAAGCAGTGTTCCTTGAAAATCGCCCGGATATTGTCGTCGTACGTGATTTTGGCAGCCGGAGCTTGCGCCAAAGCCGATGACAGGCCGCTGGCGGATACGCAGACAGCGGCAATTGAAAGCAAGGTGCTGATTGGAAACTTGGTTTGCATAAGTTGGCCTCGACTCAAACAGACTGATCTCAATTTTCCGACTTAACTCTGAAAGTACTCAGTACCAAGTACCTGGCTATACAATTATTACTCACTACTCATTCTAGTGGTTAAACACAAATTCGCGGCTATTAAGCACCGCCCAGAAAACATCCTCCAGCCCAGCCTGTGGATTCTCGGCACTCGTCACGATGGCCATCAGCTTGTCCATCTCCGCCGGATCAGGCTTGCGGCTGAGGGCACGAATGAAGAGGGTTTCGATGACCTGCGGCGGAGTCTTGCCGGCGGCGATGAGTTCCTTCACCACGCCACCCTGCTGAATCTTGTTATGCACCGCATTGCCGTTGAGCATGTGTAACGATTGCGATAGGGTAGGCTCGGTTTTGGCTTCGCAGGCACAAACGGTGTCGCGCGGGGCGCGACCGAAGGTAGTCAGAAAGTAGTTGCTGGTATTGCCATCGGCAATCTGGACCGCCCGTGAGCCGAGCGGAATGCCGGCAAACTTGTCGGGTGCTTTAGCCACCTGGCTGATGCAATCGAGCAACATTTCGGCCGGAATGCGGCGAACATTGCCGTGAGCGAAATTGCGTTCGTCTCCCATGTTGGATTCGTTCCGCTCTGTCGCCCGCTGGTACGTCTGCGAATTGCAGATGTCCCGCACTAGGCTCTTAAAGTCATAGTTGTATTCCACCAGTTTGTCGCCGAGTTTCTTGAACAACTCGGGGTTGCTGGAAGGGTTGCTGACGCGAATGTCATCCACCGGTTCGACAATCCCCTTGCCGAAGAAGTGGGCCCAAACTCGATTCGCCACGCTGGTGGCAAAGTACGGGTTGTCCGTGCTGGTGAGCCATTTGGCCAATTCCTCGCGGCGGTCCTTGCCTTTCACATCTGGCATTGGGCCACCGAGAAATTTCGGCGGCATCACACGGCCACCCACCGGGTGGGCAACTTCGCCGCCGCCGGAGTTGTAAACAATGATTTCGCGATAATCCTCTGCCTGCTTGCGGCCGATTTGCGAAAAGAATGCCGCGAAACTGTAATAATCGTCCATCGTCCAGCGGTCGAACGGATGGTTGTGGCACTGGGCACACTGGGTGCGAATCCCCATGAAGACCTGGGCCACATTCTCAGCCACCTTCAGCGTGTCCCGTTCCACCTGATAGTAGTTCGTCGGCGGATTCTTAAATGTGCCGCCGGAACTGCCGAGCAGTTCCTGCACCATTTTGTCGAGCGGGACATTGCGAGCAATCTGGTCGGTCAGCCAGCTGGAATAGAGGAACGCACTCTTGGTGCTGACCTGGTTGGTGGACTTGATCATCAGGAGTTCGGCCCATTTCATGGCCCAAATCTCCGAAAACTCCTTTCGCTCCAGCAGCCGGTCTACCAGCTTGGCCCGCTTGGTGGGATCCGTGTCGGCCATGTAGGCGGCATACTCTTCTTCAGACGGAAGGCGACCATTGATGTCGATGGTGACGCGGCGGAGGAACACTTCGTCGTTGCAAATGCCGCTGGGGAGCATCCGAATCTTGTTGAGCTTGCTGCCGACCAACTCGTCAATATAGTTGCCGGAGATGGCAGGAGCCGTGTACATAAGATCCTTGGGCAGGGCTAGCACCTGGTTGCCAACGGTATGCGTCTCGAAGCGGGCCATGATGAAGGCTTCACCCCGGGCAGCAGCGGTGACCAGGCCGTCGACGGTGATGGGTGCGGAGTTATCGTTGTTGGTCATGAAGGTGGCCAGGGACGTGATATCCCGATCGGTGCCGTCTTCATATCGGGCGCGGGCGATGAATTGCTGCGTCGCTCCTTCACCTTCCATGACTGCGGAGGGGGGATAGAGATCAACGCCCAGAACCTTAGCCGTAGGCTTGGGATCGTTGGGAGCGCCCGCTTCCAGCCATTTCATCAACGTGGCGTTGTATTCGCTTTCAACCGCGAACCGCTTGCCGCCGGTATGCGGCACGGTGCCGATGCACTTTTCGATGAGCAGGCTGTCCTTCGGCGAAGCAAGATTAATGCGGCGAACACCGATTTCGCGAGTTAGTCGATAATAGTCTCCCTGCGGGTCGAAGCCGAACAGCGAAAGGCGAAATCCATCTTTACCGCGAGCTGCCCCGTGGCAGCTACCGGTGTTACAGCCGCTGCGCATGAAAACTGGCATGACATCGAGCTGGAAGCTGATCCCCCGCTCGGCAGTCGCTTCTTTCACGGTGATCGTGGAAACCGCCTTGAGCCCCTGGTATTCCGCTTCCAGTGTGGTCTGGCCATCCACGGCTGGATAAAGGACGTTTTTGTCCTGCCGTACCAGATTGGCCGCAGCAATCTTGACCGTGCACTGCCCGGTGACATCCAGTGTGACGCCGTCATCGCGAGTTGCCACGACGATAAAAGTCTGCAAATCTTGCTTCGTTTGCAGATTGATTTCCGGTGGGTAGACGTTGAGCGTCGTAACCTTGGGCTCGGCATAGGCCACCGCGGCCAGCATGCAGGAGACAGCGGAAAGTACAATAACGCGATTTTTCATGAGAGTTCCTCCGAACTTTATTCTGTCAACTAACTGCCATCTCAATTCTCTTGGGCAGGCTGGAAGCCCACCCCACTCTTACTTCTTCCCCGCCTGTTCCTTCTCCAGCCGCAATTGCTCCAGACGAGTCAGTCGTTTGGGGGCGACGGGCATCGGGGCGGGGGCGGCTGCGGGGACGGGCATCGGCGGGGGAGCCGCGGCGGTCATGGGCTTGGGGGGGAGCGGCGCGTCGATACGCAGTTCACCCGTTCCCAGCGTGTGAACGACCGGCTCACCCTGGAACATAAAGGTCGAAACGCACAGGAGCGAAGGATACCGACCAGGGCGGGCGTCCTTAGCGCAGATTACTTTGAATACCAACTCCTTGGTTTCCTTGTTGAATTCAATGGGTGTCGTCGTTGTTCCGGCAGGGATGCCGACCAACTCGCACTTGGCGTTGCCGTCGAAGTCGATCTTCCTTTCCATTTTCACCACGACTTCGGTTTCTTTGGCCTGTTCGACCGCTGACTTATCAAACGCGAAGGTAAAGAACTGGTCCGAGATGGTCAGGTCGGCGAGCTGCGAAGCAACTTCCACTCCGCCGTTGAGATGCGCTGCGCGGCCGATACAAACGATTTTCCAAGTCCCAATTGGGGCTCCGCCGTTGGCGGTGAAAGGTATCAGAGCTTCATTTTGCCCAGCGGGAATCGAAATGCTCCCCGAGGAGCTTACGCCTGGGGGGTTGTAAAGCATGAAGACCTGAATCGCGGCGGTGAACCCTTCTTTGCGAGTCGCCACGATTTTGAGATTCATGGAGCCGTTGCGAACGAGCGGAGCCTTGGGCTGCACGATGTCGATCTTGAAGGGCACTTCATCGCCAAGGGATACGGCCATCCGGTCAGCATCATGCCCCCAGACATCGATGTTGTTCTGGCCTCGAATCAACATGCAGCGTTGGCGAAGGTGGCCTTCCAGCTTCAGATTGGGGTCAGCTACTTTGCCAATGACGTCGGCCAAAGCGCCAGCGGGTGCGGCATCAGGAGCGGCGGTGAACAGGACGGGGACATCCGTCTGGTCAGGGCGGACCTGGAGGGTTTCGGCGGTCATTCCGGCAGGAAGTCCAGCGAAAGTAATATCGATTGGTCCACCGAAGTTAGCCCGCTGCGAACTCATCATCAGGGCCATCCGGTTGCCTTTGTAAACCGTTAGCGTATTCGGGATGTACTGCTGGCGTTCCGGCAAGGCCATCGTCAAAGCCGGGGCGACGGGCGTGATTTCTACCCGGTAAACGTAATTTGGGCCTCCCGCCTTGAGTTGGTCCTGCACCACGGCGTAGTAATCGCCGTCGGCCGGAGCACCAAAGCGAACATAGCTATCCGGCCCACCCGAATCGTCGTTTCCAACGATTCCGGCGCCAGCTGCATTGAGAATTGTGAGCACGCTGTCGAGCGGCGAACGGAGCGGCTTGCGGGCGTAAACGCGGATATCAAACTGCTGGCCTGCCTTCGCAGAGAATTTGAAATAATCCACGTCACCCGGCTTGTCGATGATGCCGTTCAGGGCACAAGGAGCCGCTGAGCCGGGTGAAGCCTGAGCCAGTGCGTCGTTGGGCTCAACCTCCAGGGCGTTTGGCAGGTCAATGACGCGAACCACGTTGGGGGAAGGAGCAATGCCATTGGCATCTTGTGCGAAGAGCCCGGCTTCCTGTTGGCCATCCGTCGGCAACGTCACCTGGGCGGCGACATCGCCCGCCGCGTCGCCAATGTATTTCACGTTCAGCACTTCGCCCGGCTTGCCGCCCGCGGGATAAACCCCCGTGGGCCGCGGAAAGCCGCCGATATGCAGGCGATAGGTGCAAGCCCCGTTGCCGCCGTAAGAGCTTTCGCGAATCTGCACAATGTACTTGCCGTCTTCGGGAGCCACGATCGAGCACAAACAATCTTGATTGAGCAAAGCGGCATCATCGCTGCGAGATAATTCGAACCGTTCTGAATCAAGAATCGCCAGGTAGGGATCAAAGAATGTATTTCCCAGACGCAACCCTTCGAGTTCCGCAGTCAGCCGCTGTCCTTTTTTCAGTTCGACGACGAAATGGTCCACATCCTCGGCTTGCACGATGCCGCTGACCGTGACGTTCATCGCAATGGCTTGCGGCACGGCAAAATCACTGTTGGGTTCAACTTCCGCCACTTCCGGCAGCGCGCCGACCGTAAACGTGCGGAGGTTGCTCACGCCCGTCAGTGTTCGCACCCGCACGGCATGAATCCCCAGCCGGCAGTCGGCCGCGACATTGAGTTTGGCCTTTACCGTCGCATCATTGACGGCTTCCAAACTGGTGACCGAAATGCCTGGCGAATAGAACAGCAACTCCTTGGCATCCGCCAGCCGGCCTCCTTGAAACAGCACTTCTGTTTCCACGCCGCGTTGCACACCATACGGAGCAATACCGCCGAGTGCAGGCTCTACAGCCTGAACCGAGCGAGCGCCGAAACTAAAGACCATTGCGACAAGCGCGATGAGTGAGCAGATTTTTTGCATGGCTTCCTCGCGGATTGGGCGATGAAAGAGGTTCGCTCGATCCATGAGCGGGACCACGGAGCCGACACGATCCATGTGCCGGCATCCCGCTCACGGAGTGAGCGGACAACGATGGCAAGTTACTTATTCTAACTACAGGTGGGAAAAAACGCATCCACTTGAATACGCTTTTGATATCAGGCGGGATCAAATTCCACGGATTAAACCGCAGTAAAAACGGAACCGGCGCGCCTTCTTTTGGAAAGGCACGCCGGTGGAGATTCGTTCGAAAGCTTAAGCCAGCAGGCCTTTAATAATCTTGCCGCCGTCGCAAATCTCGATCGGCCGGTTACCGGGGGACATCAGTTCCTTGTCGGCAACAATGCCGAGTTGGTTGTAAACCGTGGTCGCCAGATCTTCCGGTCCGACCGCGTCGGTATCGGGCTCGGACGCGGTGCTGTTGCTGGTGCCATACATCAGGCCACCCTTGATGCCGCCACCGGCGAGCATCACGCTGAACACCTTCGGCCAGTGATCGCGGCCAGCTGTGGCGTTGATCTTCGGTGTGCGGCCGAATTCGCTGGAGACCATGATCAGCGTGGTCTTGAGCAAACCTTGCTTGTCGAGGTCGGTAACAAGGGCATGCAGACCCTGATCCAGGGCTGGCAAGCTGCCACGCATCCCCTGGGTGATGCTGCTGTGCATATCCCAGCCGCCGTAAGTCAGCGTGCAAAAACGGACACCAGCAGCAACCAGACGGCGAGCCATCAGCAAGCGCTGGCCAGCCGTGTTCCGACCGTAGGCATCCCGCACCGCAGCCGGTTCGGCTTCGATGTTGAATGCTTCGCGAGCTTGCGGGGCGCTGATCAGGCTGTAGGCCCGTTCGTAGAACGTGTTCATCGCACCAACATTGTCGGACTTGTCCGCCTTGGTGAAATGCTCGTTCACAGCTTCCAATGCGCTGCGGCGGCGATTGAAGCGAGCTTCATTCACGTCGCCGGGCAAATTCAGGTCGAGCACTTTGAAGCCGCCATTCGCCGGATCGGAACCCAAGCTGAAGGGAGCAAACGACGAACTGAGGTAGCCGTTGGCGGCGAACTCGTTTGGCACGTTGGGAATGCAGACGTACGGCGGCAGGTTGTTCCGCGGTCCATATTCGTGGCTGACCACGCTTCCCATGCTGGGGAAGATGAGAGCCGGGCTCGGGCGATAGCCCGTGAACATGTTGTGCGTGCCGCGCTCGTGGGCAGCTTCGCCGTGGGTCATCGAGCGGACGACGGCGATCTTGTCGGCGATGGTGGCCAGTTTGGGCAACGTCTCGCTGAGGATTTCGCCGGTGTTCGTCTTGATCGTTCCCATTTCGCCACGATATTCCAAGGGGGAATAGGGCTTGGGATCGAACGATTCCTGGTGGGCCATGCCGCCGGGCAGGAAGATATGGATGACGCTCTGTGCCTTGGCTTCGATGAAGTCGTAATGTTTCGTGTCAGCCTTCGCCTGCTTCATCGCGAAGAAGTTTTCGAGGGTCAATCCGAGGCCGCCAATGGCACCTACGGTCAACATGGACCGGCGGCTGAGGCGGTTACCTTCACAACGCATGGCTTCTCTCCGTGGTTAAACTCTTAGACGCGGCGGGGGCCGCGCGACTAGTAAACTATGACCGGCAGTTGGCAAATGTTTCGCCAATTCTCTCGGCAAGATGCGAACTAATCGTGTAAGGTGGGAAATGTAAGGCAGGGCGACCTATCAATGGACGCTGTTATGAGGATATCCGGTCTGGCGATAGCTGTCAATTTAACGGACTGGTTAATTTCTGCTGCTGCCCCTACCAGAATACCCCCCTAACGAGTGGCTTTGTCTTGGGGTCTATGCCCCGGTACTCATCCAGGATCGGCTTCCGCCAATCTAACGGGCCCCTCGCCACTCAGGCACATTCCGCATGAATTCTGCAAACTCGGATTCGGCCCTGCTGCGAATTAGCCGTTTTCGTCACGCGCAGAATTTGGTTTGCGCAATACGGGACGCCGACGTTTACCGGCAATCGAAGGGGACGAATCGGAAGCAGGAGATTCCGCAGTCGGCGCAGGAGGTTGTGTGTACATGAAGGGGGATTCATCCACTTCGTCGGCATTCATCATCAAAGCAACTCGCTGCAGGGCGGAGAGAATTTGGTTTCGCTCCCAGGCCTCCAGGCGATCCAATTCCTTGCGAAATTTGTCTCGAAGCAGCGACGGTGCCTTGGTCGCGAGTTTGATTCCGTGGTCGGAAATCCGCACCACGATGCTCCGTCCATCGACTGGGTCGCGGGTGCGATCGATCAGTTTGCGCTCGTGGAGACGCTTCAAAATGCCGGCGGTTGTGGCGGGGCTAATGCTCATCCAGTCGGCGATCTGCGTGGGAGTCCCAACACCTCGCGTTTGCAATTCTCGCAGCGTACCCAGTTGCGGAGCCGTCAACCCGAATTCCTGCCATAGGTACCGCGAGTAAGTCTCCACCGCTTGGGAAATTCGGCGAATGGCAATGATGATTTGGTCGTCCAAGGGGGCCGGTTTCGACATGCTGCCAACTTTTGTTGAGGTCGGATGGGAACTGGGAAATTGTAGCTGTTCACTGATGCGTGCCAAAATGCTCCTGCATGCTCACTCTGGCTAACACTAGGGTTCGCGGTCACCTGGAGCAAGCGGATTGCCGACCGATCCAGAAATTTCAAGAATTCCGACTGTCGAGGGCTTGACGGTGACATCTGCACAAGTGTACAATTCTCGAAGGATTCCAAACCGATTAGTGCGCTACGGTTAAATTGAAAGCCATGAACTTGGGGAAACAAGCAATAGATACTTGCCTGGCGAGAGTAGTCGACGCCCCCTCAACCGAGGAGGGGGGTGATGCAAAAGTCGATCGGCTCGAGTTTGCAAGTTGTCTCCAGCTAAAGGTTTGCAGCGAGAGGCCAGGCGAATACTTCAACACAGAAAGAATTCTGGCGTCGCTTGCCTCATCACGAATCGGCTGGAGATGAAGCTGGGAAACTCAGACACCATGACAACGGAACCTCCTTCGGAAAATCGACAGGGCGAATTGGCCCACGTCCGCCATAAGCCGCCAACGGGGCTGGCGCGGCCGCGGGAGCTGGTGCTGGTTTGTGCGCCGCTGCGGAGCAACGTCAACCTTTCGAACATGGTTCGCACCGCCGGCTGCTGCGGCATTTTGCGGCTGGTGGCCTGCGGACATGTGAAGGTGGATAAGAATATTGCTCGCGATGGGGCGGACCAGGTGGAGATTGAAGTCCATCGGACGCTGCCGCCGGTGCTCAGGCAACTTAAGCAGGAAGGCTTCACGCTCGTCGGATTGGAACAAACGACCGGCTCAAAAAATATCCACGAGTTTCAGTTTCCTCGGAAGACGGCCCTTGTGCTGGGGAACGAGCGGCTGGGACTGAGCGATGAGGAACTGCGGCTAATGGATGCGTGCGTGGAAATTCCCGTGTGGGGAATGCCCCACGCTTACAACGTCGCCACTTCAGCCGCGATGGCGCTCTATGAATACTGCCGGCAATATCCCGAGGGATGAGGTTCCGCTACCCGAGGATGATTTTCTCGCAGGGGCTCCCCTCGTTGATCGTCGGCCGTTCGGGACGGCCTTTGTTGAGGTAGGAGAGCTTCATGTGGTCGATGCCCAGAAGGCGGAGGAACGTGGCATGAAGGTCGTGGACATGCAACCGATCCTCCACGGCGTGCAGGCCGATGTCGTCCGTCGTGCCGACCGTGCGACCGCCGCGGATGCCGCCTCCGGCAGCCCACATCGTGAAGCCGTAGGGGTTGTGGTCGCGGCCATCCCCTTTTTCGCTCATCGGCGTCCGGCCGAACTCGCCCCCCCAGATGACGAGCGTGTCGTTGAGCAGACCGCGACGCTTGAGGTCCTTCAGCAGCCCCGCAATCGGCTGATCGACGGCTTTGCAGAGGCCGCTGTGGTTTTTTTCGATGCCGCTATGGGCGTCCCACTTGCTGCCGGCTCCGCTGTAAAGCTGTACGAAGCGGACGCCGCGTTCGACGAGGCGGCGAGCGAGGAGGCACATCCGGCCGTAACCTTGCGTCTCCTTTTGGTCGAGGCCGTACAGGGCCTGCGTCTCGGCTGTTTCATCTTTCAGGTCCACCGCTTCGGGCGCTTCGGCTTGCATCCGGAAGGCAAGCTCATAGCTGGCGATGCGGGCTTCGAGTTCGCTCTGTCCGGCTCTTTCGGCGGCATGCTTTTGATTCAATTGCTTCAGCAGGTCCAGCTTCTGCCGCTGTTCGGCGTCGGTGGTTCCCTTGGGTGAGGCAAGAAAGCGGATCGGCTCCGGTCCACTGGCGAGCGCCGTCCCCTGATAGCCGGCGGGCATGAAACCGGCGGACCAGTTGCGGGGGCCGTTGATGACGGAGCCCGGATTGTCCTCCATCACCACGAAGGCGGGGAGGTTCTCGTTCTCCGTCCCCAGGCCGTAGCTGACCCAGGCCCCCAGCGATGGCCGGCCGCCGATGGTGCTGCCGGTGTTCATCTGACAGACGCCGCCGGAATGATTGAGCCCGTTGGTCCAACAGGAGCGGATGACGCACAGGTCGTCCGCACAGGTCGCCGTGTGCGGCAGCCAGTCGGAAACCCACAGCCCCCCTTCGCCGTGCTGCTTCCACTTCCGGGGCGAATCCATGATCGGACTGTTGTTCTCCCCCATCGCCAGAATCACCGGCTTGAACGTCGCCGGCATCGGCTTGCCGTTCAGCTCCTTGAGAAGCGGCTTGGGATCGAACGTGTCGAGGTGACTGGGGCCTCCTTCCATAAAGAGGAAGATGACGGACTTTGCTCGCGGAGCTACGTGCGGGTTTTTGGGGGCTAGGGGCTGGGGGCTGGGGACTGGGGCAGAGAAGACGGAGTTGGGGAGCAAATGTGCGAGGGCTAAACCGCCGAAGCCCGCGCCGGCGGAGAGGAGCATGTCGCGGCGGGAGAGGCCGGGCGGATTTGAGATTTGAGATTTGAGATTTGAAACAGACATGGCAAACATCCGTAGGGTGTGTCAAGGCGAGGAACGAGCCGCGGACACACCATCAGTCAACATATAAAAACTCGTTCGAATTCAGCAGGACATGGCAAAGGTCAATCAGCCGTTCTTTGGAAGTGCCGTCGCCGAGGAACTTGGTGGCAGTTGCGGATTCATCAGCAGTGGGGGAGCGGCCGAAGAGGCTTGAATACACGGCGGCAATCTTTTGCTCTTTGGTCGCGCTGCTCAGTTCTCGTTCAATTCGTGCTGCCAGCGACTTGGCCCTCGTCAGCATCCAGGGCCCGTTGATCATCAGTAGCGACTGGGTCGGCGTGGTGGTGAC
>CAYUJE010000076.1:0-13834 GCA_964444865.1 uncultured Pirellulaceae bacterium
GAGTACCGGACTGTCGATCCGGTGGTTGCGGGTTCGAGCCCCGTCGGCCTCGCTGGAAATAGAAACCGCAAGTTGCTTATTAGCAGCAACTTGCGGTTTTTTTTGTGGTCGGTCTGCCAAGTGCAGATGCCACGATGAATGGATCCGAGAATTCCTTTCAGCGTTGATGATTCAGGCGTCACTGAACTGCGACAGCACTTTGAGAATTGCAATCACCTGCAAGGCAGCGAAGCCGAGTCGCACAACAATCCCTGCAAAATGAAGTTGGTCCCTCTTAACGCCTAGGGAATAATCGACAAGAACCGGAATGAGGAACAGAGCGTTGGCGAGGAGGGTAATGAAGTCCTCCAGCATAACCGCAGCCGGGCTCAAGTCGGGGTCTATTCGTCCGAAAGCGACAATGATCATCACATAGAACGACCCTAGCCATGCTAGATAAACCAACAGCCAGTCGACCCGAAATGGCATTTGTGACAGGGCGACTGCAATCAGAAGAGTCATGAGCCCCAGCAGCGGAAAACGGTAGTAGGTGATGTACGTCCAGGGATCCTGCCTGAACGTTTCATAGAGAACCAAGTAGCCAAAGGTGCTGGCTATCGTGTAAATTCCTGAAATCACGAGCAACCAGTGCCCCGGCTGGCGTGGAAACTGCGGCCCCTTGTAAAACAGACGCCATAAGACAAGGACCAAAGAAGCAATCCCAGCTCCCTGGAAAATACTGGCGGTGATCGTGTCCAACGTTCGCAGCCATTGCGTGCTTGTGTCCGGGTCATCGGGAAGAGCGGCAAGTTGGCGATGCAACCCCATGATGACAGCGCTGCCTGCCGTCCAGACCATGAGCCGCAGAATGGTAATTCTTTCCCCTGGATCCGACGGAGCCTGAGGGACCAACTCTGCCAGGACGACCTCGTCCGGCTGTTCGGCATTTCGCAAGGAGTGGTTGCCAGGTGCCGTCATAGGGAGTTGATTCTACCAACTGTACCGGCAATTGGCTGCGATTCTATCCCTTGCGGCGAGCTGCAACGTCTATCATCGACCTCCAGTATGTAAACGGCGTCCAGGCCGCGACCCATGCGATCGGCAGCTTCAGCGGCCGACAGATCGTCTTTGGCCGGAGCATCGACCTCGAGGACTCACATTTTGGACGCCGAGCGATTCGCCAAAGTTGACCCGATTCTGGATGAAAACGCTGAGCAGCTCGACCGGGAGCTTGCCGCCCTGGAATTCACTGACAGCGGAATGACGGCGGTTCGCATTCCAGGTCGATCAAAATGAACTTTCCGTGTTTGAGATTCTGCTCCCCAACATGGGTCTGCCGCTCGATGCGTCACTTCGGTTGCACGTAGATCGGATTGGAAAGAACCCATACGTGCTCCTCGCCCGCTACATCAAGCCAAAGTTCGGCGCGGTAGTTTCCCGGCTCGGTGAGTTTACTTTCCAGGGTTGCTCCGGTCGTCTCCGAGACCAGCTTGCCATTGCGGATCAGCTTCCAATGCCCCGAGATTGGAGAACGGCCGGTCAGCCTCAGGTCGTCTGTGAGTTTGATGCGGCTTCCCATTTCGTGGCGCTGGCTGGCGGTTTCGGCGGCGAAGTCGCAACCGGTGCTGTCCGCGATCCAGTCGAAAGCGACGAACGCCCGACCATGATCCAGTGCGTCCCAAACTGCCTTGTCGCTCAGTTCCGTCATCAGCAGGTGCGTTCCCGCGTGGCGGAGGCTGTTTTCGTAGGGATCGAGACGGACTTGATACAAGATGCTGCCAGGTTTGGCATCTTTGGGCGCGGGGCCGAGTTCCGTGAGGCCCGCGGCATCGACTTCCAGGAGTTTGGTGCCGAGTCCGTCTTCGATGCGGGCTCGGTTGTTTTCGGTCAGTCGCACGGTCAGGCCGATATTCTGGTGAGCGTCGTTGGCGGCCACGCCGGTGTGCGGCGAGTTCTGGCAGAGCTCGTCCCACCGGCGGAGATAATCAGCCGGGTAGTCGTGGAGGGCGGAAAATGCCTCTTGCGGATACTTGCGGAATAATTCGGCGGTCCCCAAGAGCCAAAGCGGATTTCGCATCGAGGCGAGCAGCCGTTTTTCGTCCTTGAAGTCGGCGTGCGTGTTGTAGATTTCGACGCCGGTCAGGCCGCGAATTTCCCAGTCCATCCGCTCTTCCAGATGGGAAAGAAACGTCAGCCCCTGCTGCCGGCGGACCAGATCGGAGAACTCCTGCGCCTCCCCCGTTTCATTTCCCCGCGTGCTCTGCCGCGGATAAACGAGTAGCCCCTTCATTTCCGCACCAGGAATGAGCAACAAACCGTCTCGCGTGCCATGATGGCCGTCCTGAAAAAAGTCGTACCGTTCGGTCGGGTGCTCGGTAAACATCAGCACCTGCGTCCCCGCTGCTTTGGCAGCTGCCACGATCTCGTCGAGCGTTCCTCGGCTGTCGTGGGAGAGCAATGAATGGACGTGCAAGTTGGCCCGGTACTCTTTCAGCGGCCCGGTTCGCGGCACGTCCCGCCGCTCTGTCTTCAACTTCTGAATCGCCTGATGCACGGCCTCCAGCCGCTCGGCTGTCAGCCGGGAAACAGCGTCGGCACCATGGGCAGCCCCACTCACCACCGAAACGAGTGCTACAGCCAGGCATCCGCGGATTAACCAGTTCGGCATGGCACGGCTCATTGTTTGGTGAGCGGACAGAACGGCCAACGCTCAGAGGACCGTGATTCAATAGGTTGCAATCGGATTCAGGGGCGACCCAGTCCCTCCAGGTACGGCCAGAGGAGATGCAGTCAGCAGAAACTCCCATTGTTGTAGCTTTTCCGCCGTCTGGCTGAGCGATTGCAAGTCGCAACAATCAAAAATATGGACTCCCATGGCGTGTAAAGTCAGCAGGTGAACCGGGAAGTCGATGCCTTCAATGCCGGAGGGTATGACGTCGCTGGCTCCATCGCTTCCCAACATGGCAATGTCCCGGTCTTTAAGCCACTTGGCACACGAGGCATGCAGCCCGGCGGCCCCTTCTTTGTCGACGCTCCAAGGGCCAATCGTGTCACGCCTCAACCAGCGACCGGTATTGATGAACACGACGTCGCCACTGGTGACTTTAACTTTGGCCAGCTTTTCCCAAGCGTCCAGGTCCTCGGGATAGATGGCTGTCCCAGGTTTCAGAAAGCGTTCACCACGGAGCTTAGGAATATCAAACAGGATGCCGCGAGTGAAAATCCCCTGCTTCACATTGCGGATCGACAGAACCTCGGCTCCCTTCGGTCCGACCTTTTCTCGCGAGAAGCCATTGTAATTCGTTCCTTTGTAGAACAGGTGACACAAGGAATCCATGTGCGTGTGGGCGAAACCGTGATAGTCCACGCTAAATTTATCGGAGGCCCACGGACCTGTCGTTCCCCGCCCGAACTGCAGCATCTCATGCTGAAACGGCGAGGCATTATCGAGGGCGGCGTCCTTTTCCACATCGCGGGCGAGCGAAACGGAAATCCCCTTTTTCACCAGTTGCGCCGCTTGAATCCGTTTTTCCGGTGTGATCAGATTGAGGGCTCCCAGCTGATCGTCTTTGCCCCATCGCCCCCAGTTGGAGAGTTCTTCAATCTGGCGTTCGACATCGGCCTTCGTCATCTTGTGCTTATCTTGCGCGACCAAAGATTGCACAGCGACGATTGTCACCATCATGAAGGCTAGTAACCGAATTCTGATCATGGCAGGTTGCTCCTCAAAGAAAAGAAAGGGCGCTCGCAGGCCAATCCAAGACTTGCCCCGACTATACCACAATCGATTTGTCCCGTTCTCACTTTGAACTGACCGGGTGGAGTGCGTAATGATCGATATCGAAGGTTTCAGGAATTACAAGATTCGTGGTCTCTGCTTGCGTTGCTCAATAAAGGACAATCGCCCGACCTGGTCCTCCATGGCAGTCGCGAATCTTAAGCGGCGCAAACAAGAAGTAACCTCCTTCGGGAACCTTGCTGACATTGTGCAGGAACTCAACGCCGACCATCTCCCGACTGCCGAGTGCCCAATAGGTCATGAGAGCTTGCTTGGGGTCGACGCCCCCCAAATCCGGAGCGTCGGTGGCGACGCAACGAATCCCTTTCTTCTTCAGATACACAATGGTGTCCGGGCCGGGAGCTGGCCAGCCTTCGCTCTTGCCGGTCAGCGGAGCCGTCCAGACTCCGGTATCATTGGGCCGCGGCAGGTAATACTTATCAAGATGGCCGGTTTGAAACAGCACCACATCCCCGGTCTTCAGGCTGCCATGCTCCTTCTCAAAAGCCTCCACATGTGCTGGCGTGATGGCGGGGGACGCAGGCCAGTTCTTTTGCGCCGTACTACCGACCAGTGACCGGACGTCGATGATTCGCACAGGTCCACAGGTCCAATCCAGCGGCACTCCCTCGGTCGTCATCGAACTGGTGCCGCGCGGTCCATAGGTCTTTTCGAATTCAGCCAGCCAGCCACGAACTTCGGGCGAGTAAGCCGGCGGTGCTCCCTCGGGGGGCAAGGCAAACGAAGGAGGGACAAGATGCGTCCCAGCCAAGGCGTCCATCAGGTGCGTATGGTGCCAGAGGTCGAGATACTCGGAATAGAGGAAGTCGATTTTGAGATACACCTGCCGATGCTGACCGGCTCCCAATCCCGGTGACGTCACCGGCATGTTCGGTGCCAGCGTGGGAGAGAGATCGACTGCCCGCTTCTTCATGGCCGATTCAATCAGCCGCTTCGGCAAGTCGCCACCGACAATCGAAAATGCACGGCATTCGCTATACGGCCCACCTTGATGCTTGGGGCCGAGCATGCAATAGAACGCTCCGGTGGGAGGGAGTGCGCCGAGATTCGTCGCCCCTTCGGTCCAGATCATGCCGTGCTTGAGACCCGCATAATGCGTCGGTTCCGCGAGGTCCGGCAGCGGACCCATACTGGCGCTGTCTGTGCCGAGTGTGAGCACGCCGCGGGTGGCCAGGAATTCCATGCAGTCTGGGTCTGGGTCTGGAAAACCGGGGGCCTTGCGGTCCAAGGCATCGGCGATGAAGCGGCTGCCGTCCGGAAATGGCCGGTAATACTTGTCCGAATAGCCGCTGCGAAACAAGACCACGTCGCCAAAGCGGAGTACACGATTCTGCTTTTCGAATCTTTCGATGTGCTTGGCGGTGACGAGCGGACTGACACCCTTGGGAGCCTGGTCCAGCAAGTCCCGAACATCGACCACGCAGGCCTCACCCCCAAACTGCCAGGGCTCGATCTTGTCGGTGTAGGCCAAGCCCAGTGGGCCAGACTTCTCGCGCTTTAAGTCAGGCCTCGCCACGGAATGCGGAGGCACGTCGAGCTGCGTACCCGTATTTCCGTCGATCAATAGCACATCAATGTTATAAGCCGAGTCCGGCCCAATCGTCCGCTGATGGGTGATTTGAAAACGGGGGAAGGGATAGGATGGCCAGGTGCAGGGGTATTCGGGCGCCACAAGCAGCGAATGATCCACAAACCGCGATGTGCTTCGTTCAGCCTGGACGGCCTGAGCAGCTACACGACCGGCTGCCATTAGAACAAGCAGTATGCCAAGAAATGTTCGCAGCACTGGAACCCTCCAAAGATAAGTTTGGGTGAAGCAGATAAGGCAGGACCGCAAAAGCTTCAATCCGACCGCTTCGCTGTGCCAAGATAGCGAACAGCCGCCCCCGCCGCAACAAACCTGAATGAAACATGCCTCCCTTGAATCTCCTTTGCCAGTCCTGATCCAGCCTAAAAAAGCCAGCCGCTGCTGCCGCCTTGAAACTGGTAGCAGATACCATCAACCATCTGCCGGCGGTGAGCGAGCTAGAGTCTACGTCAACAGTCATTTGGCAACCTTTGCCGCGGCCTCAGGAATCAATCCTTGAGAGACCAGCCAGCGCAGCGACCCGGTTTGCCACGCATCCCACATCGGTCCTTGATAGCCGTTCAGGCCGTGACCTCCGCTGGGTAGCTCCAGGTATTCACTCTTGACACCTTTCGCCAGCAGTGCCTCGTGGAACATACGGCTGTTTTCCGGTACGACCGCCTTGTCGTCTTTGGCATGTGCCAGATAAGCGGGTGGCGTGTCTTTGGTGATTTGCGATTCATTGGAAAACAGTTTCACGTCTTCGGGCGTGGGGGCCTGGCCCAGCAGGTTTTGCTTTGACCCCAGATGCGTCTTTTCACCCATCGTGATGACTGGATAAACCAACACCATGAAGTCTGGGCGACAACTCTCTCGGTCGATGGCATCGGCAGCCTTGGGGTCTCCACCGTCAAAATGCGTCCCAGCGGTGGAGGCCAAGTGACCGCCGGCCGAAAACCCCATGATGCCGATCCGCTTTGGGTCAAGTTTCCACGCCTTGGCGTTGTTGCGAACCATACGAATTGCACGCTGGGCATCATGAAGCGGAACCAGAGGGCGGCCCTTGGGAAGCTCGTACTCCAGCACAATCCCCGCCACTCCGTGGGCGTTGAGCCACTGGGCAATGCCATGCCCCTCAGGTCCTGTCACCAATCCGCCGTATCCTCCCCCCGGGCAGATGACCACCGAGGCCCCATTCCCCTCGGTTGAGAGATGGACAGTGATGGCGGCCTTGCTCGCTGGAATTGGTCCAGGCCAAAGGGAAATCCGCTCGGACTTGGTCGTCGGCTCTGCACCAGCCACGGGCCCGGCTAAGGCCGTTAGGGTCAGCACACTGGCCACCAGAGCCATCACATAACTCTGCCGAAGAATCGAATCCGCATGTCGCATTGTTTTTTCTCCAGACTTGTAACCAAGATGCGGCCTTTCCGATTTCCTACGGCAAAGGGGTCCGGTGCTGAAATATACCACTACTCGTCAGGTACCAGAAGCTGCGTTGCCAGCCCCCGAGTCAAGCGATTGGCTTCAGTGAGGAAGCTGACTCTGGATTGAACCTCCGACTGACGCTGGCAACCGAAGCCGTCAACGACATCGGCCGCCTCCGACAGTTTTGAACAGCTTTCTCTACTCGCTCCATCAAACCTGTTTGAGGGCCCACTTCATATTTCCGCCTGCTAAACTGAACGAGCCTATGAACACCTTAAACGTCGTTGCTGTGAGGAGACAGGAGGCACATGAACATGGTGGAAGTGACGGTTTATTATCCGGAAAGTCTCGCCCCGTCGCACCGCATCGTGTCAGCTCCACGGGCCGGACTGACCGTGGTTCATGTCGAGTCGCCGGCGGTGCCGTATTACCGCGCACTCTACGATGCCGTGGGGACCGACTTTCATTGGCTGAGCCGCAGGAAACTGTCGGATGAGAAACTTGCCGCCATCCTTGGTGATCCTCGCAACGAATTGCACGTTCTTCACGTCGATGGTGTGCCCGCTGGTTTTGCGGAATTGGATCGCCGCCAAGCGGATGAGATCGAGTTGGTTCAATTCGGCCTGATGTCCCCCTTCATTGGCCAGGGCTTGGGCAAATGGTTCGTGCAATGGACTCTTGATAAAGCCTGGAGCTATGCACCGAAGCGATTCTGGTTGCATACCTGCACGCTGGACCACCCGGCGGCACTACCCAACTATTTGAAGGCGGGGTTTGTGCTGTTTAAGCAAGAGACAATCTGCAGGGAATTGTGAGGCCCACGTCGCCTTCTGAAGAGACCACTCCTGCAAAGAGGCCATTCGGGGAACACCAAGAAGAACATCCACCGGGAGTGCGAGACGAAGCTGGAACAAACCTAAACTTGTTGCCAGCCTTGTTTTCCAAATTTTGAGGCGTTCCGGGAAGCTGAGCCATGTTAGTCGAACCGGCGATGACTGAGCGTCCCGCGAATCCGTTTCGGTGGTGGTTCTTGCCAAGCTGGCTGGGGCTGGATGCTCCCTGTGTTGTAACAACATGGACCTGGGCAATCACCCGGTCGTCGGATGCGGCGCTGTCGATGCGCCCTGCCGCGGCGCTCTTCCTGGTTGTTTGGTCCATTTATTTGACCGACAGGCTCATCGATGTCGCTCGTTGTCGGGACTGGAAACACGCAACCGGCCGCCTGCGATTTGGGCGCGAATGGCAGCCGCTTTTTTGGGCCTGCCTCGGTTTCTGTACCGCGGGCATACTGGCGATTCTTTGGGCTGGCTTGCCGGTGGAGGTCCTCAAGCGCGCTGCGGCGGTCGGTCTTGGCGTGGGGTTGCATTTTCTAGCGTTCGTAACACCGGTTTTCCATCGTAATAAACTCGTCGGAAAGGAATTCGGAGTTGGGTTGTTTTTTGCCTTGGGCGCGTACTCATGCGTAGGAGCAACGAGACAAACACTGCCGCAGTTGGGAGCCATCGCCCTGGTCGTGGCCTTCAATTGCCTGGTCATCGCTGCCCGTGACGCTAGAAGTGACGAAGCCAACGACCCCGGCGGCGCGTCCCGATGGTGGCATACGATGAACCGCGACCTGCGCTGGATCGGTGCGGCTCTCATTCTGACAGCGGTTTGCGCGGCGATTCTAGGGAATGCGACAAACTTTTATATATCCGTCGCCGCAGCCTTCGCCCTGCTCACGGTCTTGCACCACTACGCAGGCCGAATTAGCGGAGATGCCATGCGGGCCTTGGCGGACTTTGCGTTGTTCACCCCCATTCCGGTCATCGGTATCTTTTCGTGGGCATCTGAACGGTGGTGATGATGCATCGGGTTGGAGCGTATACTCGACTGGCAACGTCGGGTCCTAGGACTGGCTGTGATCTTGGGTGAAAAAATAAACTTTCGCGTGTGGAGCCTCGATCATGATTTCTCAGAATCTCTTGTGTCTCTTTTTGGCAACCTTGGGTGCTGATGCGGAGAACGGCACATTGGCCGGAAAGTTTGTCGTGGAGCATCCGACACTTTTGAATCTGGGTTTTGAATGGGGAATCAGTGGGGATGCTAATCGGAATGCGACGGTCGCGGTGCAATTTCGCGCGGTGGGTGAAACGGATTGGCGGCAGGCGCTTCCCTTGGTCCGAATTGGCGGGGAAAATGTCTACCGCAGGCGCGAAAACTTGGATTATACAGTTCCCGATGGCTTCGCCGGCAGCATCATGAATCTGCAGCCGGGAACGGAATATGAGTGCCGATTTCAGTTGACCGATCCTGACGGGACGAAGGGGGAAACCGCACACACCATCAAGGTGAAGACCCGCAGTGAGCCGCAGCCGTTCAAGGAAGGACGCAAACTGCACGTCTATCCGCCAGATTACCAAGGGAAGCGTGAGGAACCCAGCTTCACCAGCCTCCTGGAAGCCTACTACGGCGCAGGATTGGGCGATTGGAGCGTCGTCTGGGAGCGGCGAGCGAAGCCGGGGGATACGATTTTGATGCATGCCGGACTCTACAAGTCCGACCGGCAGAATTACGTGGACCCGCAAATGACCCCCTTTGATGGCAGCATGTCACTGACATTGAAGGGTACTGCCGAGAAGCCTATCACCATCCAAGGGGCCGGCGATGGAGAGGTGATCTTCGACGGTGCCGGCAGCCATCGCTTGTTCGACGTGATGGCATCCAAGCACCACATCTTTGAAGGACTGACGATTCGCAACACCGATGTGGGAATCTTTGCCGGTCAGAAGGAAGTGCTGGGTGCGGTGGGCCTGACGGTCAAGAACTGTCGCTTTGAAAATGTAGGGTTCGGCGTCTGGACCGAGTACGCCGGCTCCAGCGATTTCTATATTGCGGACAACTTGTTTCTCGGTCGCGACGACCGTTTTCGGCTGGTCGGGTGGACGGGACCGCTATGGGCCAGCGCGGGGCCGTATGGTTCCCATAAACTAACCAGCTACTACGCCGTCAAAGTCTATGGGCCGGGGCATGTGATTGCCCACAACGCGATCGCTTATTTTCACGATGGCATCGGCATCTCAACCTATGGAACACCCCCTCAAGATCCCGACCAACAAGCCTCGTCAATTGACATCTACAACAACGACCTGCACATGCTCAACGATGACTTTGTGGAGACCGATGGCGGAGTGCACAATGTGCGAGTCATGAACAACCGCGGAGTCAACGCCGCACATGGCGGCTATAGCGCACAGCCGGTTTTCGGCGGTCCGGTGTACTTCATCGGCAACATCCTCTATCACGTCCCCTCCGGCGTGTCCTTCAAATTCTCCGGCAAGCCAGCCGGGCTGTTTGTCTACCACAACACGATCATTGGCGAGCAAGCTCTGAGGGACCCATCGTCCAACATGCACTTTCGAAACAATCTGTTCTTGGGAAGAGACACGCCTGATCGCGGCATCATGACCTGGGCGAACGCGACCGATGTTTTTAGTTCCGACTACAACGGTTTTCGGCCCAACAAAAACGTCGCTGAGCAATATGTCTGGCTTGGGCCCAAATCCGGGCAACGACTTTATGAGCCCAAGCCCGAGGATTGGAAGAGTTTCACCACACTCGCGGAATTTCGATCCGCCACGAAACAAGAGATGCACGGCATCGAGGTCGATTTTGACAGCTTCGAAGAATTGGTTCCACCGGACCCTGCTAAGCGCCATGCGGTCTATCACTCGATGGACCTGAACTTTCGACTTAAACCGAACAGTAAAGCGGTAGACACGGGCGTTGTGATTCCGACGGTGAATGATGGCTTTGCGGGCGATGCACCGGATCTTGGCGCGTTGGAAGTCGGAAAGCCGGAACCGAAGTATGGGCCCAGGTGGCTGAAATGGCAGCCGTTTTATCGGTAGCAATGGCTTTCGACTTTGTAAAATGAAAGTGCTGTCGACCAGAGTCAAATGGACGCAAGAATCATGAAGCCGCGGCATCCTGCTCGATTCATCAGTTTTCACCATCTCGGTAATATGATTTCCAGAAATTCGGTCTTGCGTATGACGTCCAAGAGTGCCCTCATCGGACTTGTATTGCTGGCGCAGGCATTGGGAAGAATTGTGATCGGCCAGGAAGCGCCTGTGCCCACCAAGGCGGCTGCTATCGAGGAGTCTGCGTTCAAAGATGGCGTTCAGCCGCTGCTGCAGAAGTTTTGCCATCGTTGTCACAACGCGGAAAACATGGAATCGGGCATCCGCGTCGACCAGTTGGCCGCCACGCCCGACGACCGGCAGGTCTTCCTTTGGAAAGACATCCTCAAGCAAGTGGCGGACGGAGCCATGCCCCCCGCCGATGAGCCGCAGCCCACGGCTGAGCAGCGAAAGTTGCTGACCGAGTGGATTACCCGGGCGATGACGGCAGCGCGCTCGCGCAAGTTGCCGAATAACGGCTCCGCGCGGCGGCTGACGGTGTCGCAATACAAAAATACGCTGCAAGATCTGCTAGGTATTGGAGAAAATCTCACCGATGTGCTTCCCCCGGATGGGATGTCGAAAGAGGGTTTTACTAATTCTGGACAAACCATGGTTTTATCTCCGTTGCAAGTCGAGGCCTACTTCGATATCGCTGAGAAAGCTCTGGACATAGCCATCGTGGATGACAGCAAAAAGCCGGTGATTCAGAATTTTCGCATGGACTTCGGAGCCTCGATCAATCCCCAGCCGTGCCCCGACAATCTCGTCCTGGGAGCCAACAGTTTTTTGCTGAACAACCCGGATTTTGTCGTGACAGAGTTGAAACCGGAGAAGCCGTTTGCGTATCAGCCGTTTTCGATGCAGACCAAATTCGAATTCATCGAAGGTTATGTCGGCAACGACACGATTCGGGCTTGGAAGAAGTTCGACAGCATTTATCACTCCGTCTTCGCCTGCATGCGGGGGACACCCGGATATCCCAAGGGAGAGGCCCACCAGGTTGTAACCGAAGGCTTGCTGCTCCGGCCGGCGATTCCGAGCGCCGAGATTTTTGGCCAATCCAACACTTATGGACCGATGGCCAACTTCAAGATCTCCTTGCGAGAACTCCCCGATCAAGGCAACTTCCGCATCACGATTAAAGCAGCTCGCTATGCCGACGCTTTGCTTTTGGACTCTGGCGCACCATTGCCGGACGCAGCGGACACGGAGTCGACAACAGCGGTTGAGTTGTCTGCTGCACCCAATCCCGAACTGACTGTGAAAGCCGAGGGCATCTATCAAGTGGACGTGTATTGCGCGCCTGGCAAGACGCAGGGTCTGCTTTCGCTGACGATCGGCGAGCGACACTTTTCCGGAACACTGCTGGAACCAACTCCCAAACCGGCGATTTCTGAGAACGAAGCCAAGGCCGCCGATCAACCCACCCCTTTCATGCTTGTCCGGCTGCCCGCAGGAACTGAGAAGGTGCAGGCTCGCTACGGAGACAACTCGCGGCTTCGCCGTTTGGTCTTCACGCGCTGGAAGGAGAGTAGTCAATCAGCCCAACGCTTCAAGACCTTCGAGCAGCGTTCCCCGTCCCTCGGTGTCTATCTTGGCCTGCGGCGGGACTGTGGCAGCACACTAACCCCCGTCGGCTCGCCACGTCCAGTCGCAGCCGGCGAATTGCAGGACTTGGTGTTCGAGGGGGCCATCAGGAATTACGCCAGTCCCGATGTCGAAAAGGACAACGTCAACTATTTGGCGGGAATTCGAGAGATTGGCGTTCGCAGCGAATTTACCGATGGCCGAGATATGCCCAGGCTGTTGATTCGGTCCGTCGAGTTCGAGGGTCCCTATTATGAGTCCTGGCCCCCTGCCACCCATCGGAACATCTTCTTCGAGTCAGCCCACAGCAAAGATCTCCCGACCTATGCGGAGGAAGTGATTGGCTCGTTCGCCTCTCGGGCCTTTCGGCGACCCATTACCGCCACCGAACAGAAAGCCCTCTTGGGTGTCTGGCAAAGATCCTTTGCTGACACAAAAGACTTCCGTCAAAGCATCAAAGATGCCCTCTTGGTCGTCCTGACATCGCCTCAGTTCCTATTTCAGATTGAAAACAGCCGCTCCCCGGAGCCGGAGGACCTCGATTCCTATGAACTGGCTTCCAAACTGTCTTTCTTTCTGTGGAATACGGCGCCCGACCAACGGCTATTGGACCTGGCTGCCAAAAATACTTTGCGGGATTCGCTCGATGCAGAAATCGAGCGGATGATTCATGACCCGCGTTTCGGGCAGTTCCTGAACGAGTTCGGGTCGCAATGGCTGAGTCTCGACAAGTTTGATGTGGTGGCCGTGGATGCCCAGCGATATCCAAGACTCACGCGCGACGTGAAGACTCAGTTGCGGCAGGAGCCAATCCACTTTTTGCGGCATTTGATCGAGCAGAACCTGCCGCTGAGCAATCTGGTGGAGTCGGACTTCATTGTGGCGAATGAAGTCGTCGCGAACTATTACAACCTGCCGAGCCACACCGAGAGCGGATTTCGATTCGTCCCCGTCAAGCATGAAAATGCGAACTTGGGAGGCGTCCTCACTCAAGCCGCCATTCTGACGGGGCTTTCCGATGGGCGAGAATCCCATCCCATCAAGCGCGGTGCCTGGCTGGCCCGCAAGATCGTAGCCGAACCCCCCGACGATCCGCCACCCAATGTTCCCAAGCTGCAGGAAGACGACGGAGCGAAACTTTCTCTCCGCGAAAGGCTGGAACGCCACCGGAACCAAAAGGGCTGCGTGAAATGTCATGCCGGCATTGATCCCTGGGGGCTCCCGTTTGAAACCTTTGACGCCGGAGGAATGTTGAAAACCAATCCTGCCGCGGACGGACAGTCAACACTTCCCGACGGGACAAAAATCAATGACTTGCGGGGTCTGAAGGCTTACTTGGCAAAAGATCGCATCGATCAAGTGGCATTCAGCTTTCTGAAACACGCATCGTGCTATGCCGCGGGGCGCAGCTTGAGCTATCAGGAGACGGTCTACCTTCAGGAAGAGGGGGGCAAATTGAAGTCCAATGACTATCGCTTTCAGGACATGATTCGGTTTATCATAAAGAGCGATTTGTTTCTCAAAAAATAGCCA
>CAYUJE010000076.1:13934-19325 GCA_964444865.1 uncultured Pirellulaceae bacterium
TTTGAGTTCGGCAAATCCACGGAGCCCCTAAGCCCATTCCGCGAACAGCTCAGCTTCATGGGGGGCTTGTTGCACCCCAACGGCCCCAAGGCGGACCCGCATCTCTGTTCCGACATGTGGCTGACCGGCGCACCCCTACACAACCCGAAACCGGGCACCTTCAACTCGGTCGCTCTCGATCAAGTCGTGGCGCTCCACACCAAGCAATTCTGCCGCCAGCCGTCGCTGGTCCTCTCCATCGACGCTGGCGTTGGCTTTCTGTCCCGAACGGGGACAATCTCTTACAACCTGGAAGGGAAGCCGATCCCCGCGGAGAATAACCCACGGCGAGTTTTTGACCGGTTGTTTCGCGGAGACCGCACCTCCCTGGCTTCCCAGCGCGAGCAACTCCAGCGCCGCATCAAGCTGGTGGATGCCGTCCTGGAGAATGCCAAGTCTCTCAATAAGCAACTCGGTCAATCCGACCGGGAGAAAATGGACCAGTATCT
Source organism: uncultured Pirellulaceae bacterium (assembly GCA_964444865.1). Taxonomy (GTDB): domain Bacteria; phylum Planctomycetota; class Planctomycetia; order Pirellulales; family Pirellulaceae; genus SXOA01. The sequence continues at coordinate 14,423 of CAYUJE010000076.1, forward strand.
AACGTCGCTCGATGAAATCGAGGCCCGGCTGGTGGCGTCGGAAAAGTGGATTGACATCCCGCTGAAGGCGCAGGATTACACCAAGCTCAACTTGGATGCGACCTCCGAAGGCGAACCTCGCGAGTACTACCGGAACATGTTCGATCTGATTGCCCTCGCCTTTGACGCGGACATCACGCGCAGCGTGGCGTTCATGCTCAATCGTGAAGACGGCATGGGAGTCAGCGATACGTTCCCGCTCAAACTGGGCTTGAACCGGACCCACCACAACCTCTCCCACGCCGAGGATAAGGAAGGTCAATTGGCGTTCGCCAAATACGACCTGTTCCTGAGCGAGCAACTGGCCTACTTCTTGGGACGGCTCAAGGAGTTTCGGGATCAAAACGGCAACGTGCTGGACAACACAATCGTGCTCTTCGGCAGCGGTGCCAGCACCACGCACAATCCGACAAACCTTCCCACGCTCATCGCGGGCGGTGCCAAAATGGGGCTGAAGCACGGCACTCACTGGCGGAAGGCGAATACACCCATGTCGAACCTGTACCTCAGTATCTTGCAGTCCATGAAGATCGAGGAACACTCCTTCTCCGACAGTACGGGAGTAATTCACGATTCCATCTTTGCCGCAGTTTAGCAAGGCGACAGACCAAAGGGAAACAAACTAAAAGCCACTGACGGCAACCAGATTTCTCCTCCGAAGGGCAGGCTCTCTGTCGGCGCTCACCGGTTTGCGAGCGCGAAAAAAACCGTGGTGCAAAACTCGTCATCGGCGTCGACATAACCACAGGCCAGTGAATGCTTTGCGAAATCGCCTGCGGCGAGTTTTGCACCACCACCCTCCTCGGTTGAGGGGGATTCGCGGCACTTGTCGACATGCACATGAATTACTGAGTGAATGACCACATCGCGATCTGTGTACGATAAATACGACATGTTTATGTTCTGTATAATTACGCACATCACTACATAGTGCGCACGACTACCTTGCGATGTGCTAACAATTATACATGTGTTCAGTTGTCACCGTCAAGCCCTCCTCGGCAGGAATTCCGGAAATAGTTTTGGCAGGATTCTGTGGTTGGGAGTCTCTCGACCGCGCCGCTTTCGCGGAGCGAAAGGCGACATTTCTCAATCCACATACAAGAAATCCGCCGAGTTGAGCAGCGTGTGGCAGAGGGTGGCGAGGGCCTTTTTGGGTGCTTGTGATTTGTCCTGGCCGGTCGCAGCGAGTTCTTGTTCCCAGGCGGCCGTCAGTTTTTCAAGCGAGGAGGTCATCAGACGCAGTTCCTCGGCGCTCGGCGGACGATTCAGAACAATCCAGTACAGTCTCTCGACTTCACTCGGTCGATCGATTGTGGTTTCGCGAATCACGCGCTCGGCCAGCTTCTCGGAATGCGCGCGGACCGAGGCGTCATTCATTAGGTGCAGCGCCTGCGTGGAAACAAGGGACTCGCTTCGCTGGAGGCAATTCGGGTTCATCGCGGGGAGGTCGAAGCTTTCCAGCAGCGACGGCGGTTGTTTGCGAAGTTGCTGGACGTAGATGCTGCGACGTTTGCCGGTGAGGACGAGGCCGTCCGACTGCACGCGGACCGGCTCGGCGGGACCGAAGCCCGTTTCGTCGAGTTCACCGGCAACGTAGAGAAGTGAATCTCGCAGCGGCTCTGCTTCGAGGCGGCGCAGCGGCATGTGCGAGAGCCAGCGGCAGTCGGCATCGCGAGACTCTACTTCCTCCGTCACGGCCGACGACTGCCGCCAGGTGCTGGAGAGGAGCATTTTGCGGTGGAGAGCCTTGGGGCTCCAGTTTTGACGAATCAGCTCCACCGCCAAACTATCGAGCAGTTCTGGATGCGTTGGCAGGTCTCCTGTTTTGCCGAAGTTGCCAAGGCTTTTGACGATTCCTTGGCTGAAGTGGTGCTTCCAAAGGCGGTTCACAAACACCCGCGCCGTCAACGGCTGCTCGGGCTGTGTCAGCCATTTGGCGAACGCCAATCGCCTGCCGGTGGATTTCGCGTCGGGCCGTGGCGGCTGGATTTCAAATCCGGCGTTGCCGGTGGTGAGGACGGCGGGGACGCCAGGCTGAACGAGCGTGCCGGCGGTCTGGTAGTTTCCCCGCCGATAAACATACGTCGGCGACGGCTCACCCCGGTCCCACAGCGCCATCAGCCGCGGTTCTGCTTGGCGCTGGGCTTCGAGGGCTTGGATTTGCTTGTCGGTTTCGACGGCATTGGCCTCGGTCCGCTCGGCTTTGAGCTTCGCAATGGCCCCGCTAATGCGGCCGTTCTCGGTTTCCCAAGCCTGCCGTTCGCGACTGGTGACGAACGGCAAATACCGCTCCCCCGGACCAGCACTGTACGCACCGCCGAAGCCCTTAATTTCTGGCCGCAGCCAATCGTGCTCGTCGTACGCTCCCTTGAAGATCGCCAGCAGGCGGTAGTAATCCCGCTGCGGGATGGGATCGAACTTGTGTGTGTGGCAGCGGGCACATTTGAAAGTAAGCCCCATCACGCCGGAGCCGAGGACATCCATTTCATCGGCCAGGACCTCCAACCGGTCGGGAACAAAACCCGTGAGGTTAGCCCAGGTCGGATCAGGAGCCATCCGCAGGAAGGCAGTCGCCACCAGGTTGTTTTCCATTTCCTGCGTAATCTCACCCGCGTGTTCGTAATCGGCAAGTTCATCCCCGGCCAGTTGCTCGATCAGAAAACGGGCATACGGCTTGTCGGCATTGAAGGCTCGAATCACGTAGTCGCGATATCGCCAGGCAAACGGCCGGGGCAAATGCTGCTCGCGGCGGCCTTCGCAATCGGCATAGCCCGCCACATCCAGCCAGTGCCGCCCCCAGCGTTCGCCGTAACGAGGGGAGGCGAGCAGGCGGTCGATAAGCCGCTCGAAGGCGTCGGGGGAGTTTTTCAATTCCGTCAGGAAGGCCTCGGCCTCCTCGGGTGTCGGCGGCAGACCGGTGAGATCGAAGTACGCACGGCGGAGGAGGACGAGGGGACTGGCCTGGGGCGCGGGTGTGAGATTCTGTTCTTGCAGCTTCTGCCGGATGAAAGCATCGATGAAATTGTTGCCTTTGTAGGATGGGACTCCCGTCCCGTCCGTTCCTGCCCGCGCACCAACCTGGACGGGACGGGAGTCCCATCCTACGGGGAGCTTTGCCGCGACCGGCGGCTTGAACGACCAGAACTCTTTGTCCTGCGGGCGGACTAGCGGGTCATCTGCTGTGCCTGCGAGATCGGGGACGACGGGGGACGAAAGCGCCCCCTGAGTTATCCAAGCCTTGATCTTCTCCAGCTCATCCGGTTCCATCGGCTTGACTGCCGCTTCGATGAGCCGTTTGTGGGGCGGCATTTCCTCGGCGGCGACTCGCTTCACGAGCAAACTTTCGGCCGGTTTGCCAGCGACGATTGCGGGCCCTGACTTGCCCCCTTTTAGGATCGATTCGCGACTGCGGAGGTCCAGGCCCCCCTCTTGTTTGTTCCGCCCGTGACAGGCCGTACAGCGGAGGAGCAGAATCGGCAGCACATCGTGCTCCGTCACCTTTGCCGCCACTTCGCCGCCGCTGCCGAACTTTGCCCCGTTCTCAATCCACCGCCGCAGCAGTTCTGTTTCCTTCTCCGTGAAGGGATTCTTCTTGTCGCTCGGCATCTCTCCTTTATGCACCAATTCATACAGCCGACTGTCATCCGGTTTTCCCGGCACCAGGATTTCGCCCCCTTCGCCCCCCTTTTCAATTCGCTCCCGCGTATGCAGGGCGAGTTCCCCCTTCTGCACTTCGGAGCCGTGGCAGCGAAAGCACTTGGCCGCGAACAGGGGGCGAATTTCCCTTTCGAAGCTGGGAACTGGCTCGGCTCCCATCGCGACGACGCCCCAACTCATCGCAAATAGCGATGCCAGGACCAACCGAAAAGAGCAGCGAAGATGATTCATAATTCGATGCATGGGAGCGGCGTTTCAATTCTTCTTTCTGGCCGCCTTGAGTTCTTCCGCCAGCTTCCTGAGCGTTTCTTGGTGTACGCGGCGGAGTTCTCGTTGCTTCTCCAGCCCAGTTCCGTGCTTCGTCAGCTTGTCGTACTCGACATTCTCCTCATCGGACACAGATTTGGCAGCTTTCGATTCCTTATCGAGGAGCGAATTGAGAGCCTCGATGGCGAGGGCCTCGGTCTCGCCGCTTGCCGTGAGAGGCATTTTGGCAGCCACCAGTTTTCGCAACCGCAACTCCAATCGCTGGGCGTGAATCTGCGTGATGTCAAAATGCCCCTGCTCATGGTCGAGCAGATCCGGGTTGCCTTTCCCCCAATGGTTCCAGGATCTGGCCGGGTTGCAGACGGCAGTCGCTTCAAACTGCGTGAGCAAGGCAGTGAAAACGCGCCCGCGGCCCACGGTGCGGTATTGGCAGGACCAATGAATGTCCAGAAACAGAAATGCTTGAAAGGGGCTGTTTGCCAGTTTTCCTTCGGTCGGCGTTTTGCCCCGAAAATCCGCCGCCGTCAGAGGACCGTCACCGTAGGGTCGCGGGGGCATGGGGCCGCCGTTTGCTTCCTGGCCTGGAATCTGGGCTGCCGCGCGGGAGCCAAGCACCACGCTAGCAGCGGCGAGCGCGAACACCAGAAAGACGCGACGTGTAAACCTTCGCGAACACATCAGTTCACAGTTCCAAATCCCAAGGGCGACCAACCGCTCATTATGCGGCACAGCCGCCGCAGCCGCAAACTGCCGAGCCTTTCGTCCGACCAGCGATTGCTTCGAGAGCGTCACCAATCCGCCCCTCATCTTACCCTTGACGTCCCGTGCCGTCCGAGTCTAACATCCCGCGCTCTTTGGGGTGGACTCTAACTTTTCAGATCGCCCCAGAGTTTGCGCGGCCAAGGAGGGCCCCATGCTCACGAAAACTTGGATTGCC
>CAYUJE010000076.1:19425-21895 GCA_964444865.1 uncultured Pirellulaceae bacterium
CCAGCAAGGTCGTATCGAGAATCGCCATCTAGTCCCCGCGTTTTGATGGAGGCGAGCTTCGGCGGCGCTCCACTGACTCGTCAATTGCGGCGAGTGATTCTTCGGAGATGTCCATGTCACCGATTATGTGAAGCAGGTCCTCGATGGACCGTTTGGGGGTCATGCAGCGCATGATGAGTTGAGACCAACTCTCCCCTTTGCCGCGGGCATGCTCCAGGCAGGAAAATGCGTCATCGTCGATCTCAATTGTTTTTGCCATTGACTCCTCCACCCAAGTTCGGCCACCTCCCCTAAATTATAATCATGGCACGCCACTTGCAAATGTCAGGTTTCAGCCCTCCGTAGCTTGGAACCTGCGGCGGGCTGATTCGCCAAATCGCTTGGGGCCGGAACAGAGCAGAGGCCACAGTCGGGGCCGGATCAGATGAGGCAGCCCACAAGCGAAGAGAAGCCTTGAAAACAGAGAGAAGGCAGGAACCAGGAAGAGGTTACGGCGATAGAGAGAGGCGGGGAGTTGCCCAGCAGTTCCCCTACAGTATCAGGCGAGTGAGGCTTGGCTTCGGCTGGCCTCTCTCGCCTGTTCTGTTTCTTGTGTAGCGTTTTTGAGCACCTGTTGCAAAGCAATACACTCCGCCCCCCGCTGTTCGGCTGCCACGACAAACCCGAAAATGGCCCCATGCGATTGGGCTACAACACCAACGGGCTTGCTCATCACGATCCGCTCCAAGCTCTTGCGCTCCTCGCCGAGATTGGCTACCAGAGCTTGGCGCTAACGCTGGATCACGGACCGCTTAATCCTTTTGCCGAGGACTGGTTGGTTCAGCGATCGCGCCTCAAAGCAGCAATCGATGGCTGGGGGATGAAGTCGGTCATCGAAACCGGCGCGAGATTCTTGCTCGACCGGAATAAAAAGCATGAGCCAACCCTCGTTTCCAGGAACGGCGATGATCGCCAGCGCCGCATCGATTTCTTGCAAAAGGCCATTGATGTCGCCGAGTTCCTCGGCAGCGACTGCGTTTCCCTCTGGTCCGGAGTAGTACGTGACGAAGACACGACGGAATCGGAAGGCTGGAATCGCCTCGAAGCGTCGATGCGTCAGGTACTCGACTACGCCCATAGCCGCGGTGTCGTCGTCGGCTTCGAACCCGAACCGGGAATGTTCATCGACACGATGGACCGCTTTGCCCAGTTGCAACGGCGGCTGAACGCTCCTCATCTGAAGTTGACGCTCGACCTCGGCCATCTGCATTGCCAGGGTGAAGTTCCCATCGCCGACCAGATCACGAAGTGGAAGAGCGAGATTGTCAACGTCCATATCGAAGACATGCGAGCCGGCGTCCACGAACACCTGATGTTCGGCGAGGGAGAAATGGACTTTCCGCCAATTTTCACCGCTCTCCGCCAAGCAAAATACAGCGGCGGCATCCACGTCGAACTCTCCCGCCACAGCCACGAAGGACCGACAGCGGCCCAAAAGGCCTACGACTTCCTCTCTCCACTCCTGGCAAGCGGATAGTGGATAGTGAATAGTGGATGGTGGGTAGCGACCACCCCTCCTACTCTTACTCATAATCTTACTCTTAATCCTCTTATTCCTAGACCCCCATGCCCCACGTCATCCTCCTCTCCGTCCCCGGCCTCCGCTCCGCCGACCTCGCCTCGATGCCGAACCTCTCCAAGCTCACGGCAGCGGGAGACAAGGCCACGCTCACCCCGAGCTTTCCCGCCGTCACCTGGCCCGTGCAGGCGAACATGCTCACCGGCAAACTGCCGCGGGAACACGGCGTCATCGCCAACGGCTTTTACTGGCGGGATAAACAGGAAGTGGAGATGTGGACTGCCTGGAACGACAAAATCACCGCGCCGCAAATCTGGGACTTGCTCCATCAGAAGGATCCCAAGCTGACGAGCGCCGTCTGGTTCCCCATGCTCAGCAAAGGGTGTGGAGCCGACTACATCTGCATGCCCGCTCCCATTCACAACCCGGACGGCAGCGAATCGCTTTGGTGCTACACCAAGCCGGTCGAACTCTACGGCACGTTGAGGGATGCCTTCGGGCACTTCCCGCTGATGAACTTTTGGGGTCCGATGACCAACATCAAGGCCACCGCCTGGATCTGCGACTCCGCGGCTTACGCCATGCAGCAGTTCCGCCCCAATTTCTGCTATCTCTATTTGCCCCACCTCGACTACGCCGCCCAGCGGACCGGCCCCGACAGCCCGCCGGCTCAGAAGGCTCTGACCGAACTCGACGAGGTCATTGGCAAACTGGCCGCTCAAGCAGAGCAAGCCTATGCCGGCGAAAAACCGCTCTGGCTCGTCGCCAGCGAATACACCATCACGCCGGTCGACCACGTCACGTATCCCAACCGCCTGCTCCGTCAGGCGGGCCTTTTGGAAGTCAAAGATCAAGGGGGAGAACTCATCGATTTCCAAAGCAGCAGAGCCTGGGCCCTGGTCGATCATCAGT
>CAYUJE010000077.1:0-19109 GCA_964444865.1 uncultured Pirellulaceae bacterium
CAGACCAACGCCAAAGCGGAATTCCCCGTCGAACGCCCCCTCAAGCCGCACGACTTGCTGGCGACCGTTTACAAGGTAATGGGAATCAACACGGAGCTCGCGTTCAACGACTTCGCCGGCCGGCCGGTGCCAATTCTGAGCGAAGGGGAGCCGATTAAGGAATTGTTCTAAACGGCTTACTCTGCCGCCGGCAGACGAACTGGCATCACGTGGGAAGCCGGCGCGATTGTTGGATTGTCTGGGGCAGAAGGCAATGCCTGCTGGACCAAGGAAGGGGCGGATTTTTTGGCATCCACTTGCCGAGCGGCGGCAAGGTAGAGCACCTGCTCGTTCTTCAGACGTTTCTGGGTGTCGTGGTAAAGCGAGGCGGGATAACTAGCCATGGCCTTGTCAAGGTTCCTGATCGCGCTGGGAAAATCCTGGCGGGCCTCGGCAGCCAGCGCAAGATTATGCAGCGCCGCATGGTTTCCCGGATCGTGTTTGACGGCGGCCTCCCACGCTGCGGCAGCTCCCCCCCAGTCACCCTGTTTGGCAAGTTCGTTGCCGCGGCGCACATCGTCCATCCCCTTGCCGTAGAACTGCCGGGCAAGAGTCACTTCGGCCGGCACGTAGTGCGGGGCGATCAGCGAAACCACGTCTGTCGCGCATGCGGTGAGCAGTTCCGTCAGTACGCGTTCTCGTGCCGGTAGTTCTCCTTCGCCGTTCACCTGCTGAGCCGTCACATGATGGGACGACTGCCGCACCGCAATGACTTGCTGGGATTGCACGTCGATGAGCTTGACCGAGAGGGAAACGGAGGCTTCTCGGGTGATGGTGTGATTATTGTCGATGCCGATGCCGAAAGCGTTGAACGAGGCGCCGCTTTTGTGGTTCTTTCCGCTGCTTTCTCCGAAGGAGAAGTGGGTGTCGCGCTGTTCGTCGTCGTCCACTTTGTAGCTGACCACATGGCCCGTCAGGATGGCATCCACTCCCGCGGATTTTGCCGCGGCGAGAGCGGCCGAAACATCGGTTTCCCCTTCACCATTTTTCACACTTCGCTCCGGCCCCAGTACGGCCGGATCCACCAAGGTGTAATGCCGATTCTGAGCAAACTGAGCTTCCAGTGCCCCACGGGCAATTCGACCATAAGGTTCCTCGCCATCCAAATCCAGAATCACCAGCTTATTGACGCCAGAAATCTCCTCCGCCGCCGGCCGCCAGACCAGCAGCTTGGCATGCGGTGCGCAGCCGGAAAGCAGCAAGGCACCCAGGAGCAGTAGGATTATGTAAGGAGCGCGCATAGCATCACCAAGCCGCGAAGAGGAAGAATCCGCTGGGCGGGGGATGTACCCGAAATGGCGGGGTGAAGCAAGGTCAATCGCAACCCGAGGAGAAACGCCGAATTGCGAAGTGGCAACGCTTTACAGTTCCAGCCCAACAGCTTTGACTGGGATCACTGCGGGCAGGAAGCTCGCCACGTAAGTGGCATCTGGGCCAGCGAGCGTGGCAGCGAGCGCGAAGAATTTTTCCGCCCGTTCGGCTTCACCGCTGTAGTGCAGGAAGATGCCGAGGACAAAGTAGGAATCGGCAGAGTCCGGATGTTCCAGGCAATGCCCGGCAATAGCTTCCAGATGGGCTTCCTTGGCCATGCGGGAATCTCCATAGAGCCTTTCGAACGAGAAACCGCCACGGGCAATATCCGGATTCAGGATCAAAGCTCGGCGGAAGCAGGAAGCCGCGAGTTCGTAGCGATTAGTGGCTGCGTAGGCGTGCCCCTTGTGCCAAAAGGCCTCAGCGGAATCTGGTGCCATTTCGGTGGCCGATTTGTAGCGGTCCACAGCTTGCTGGTATTTCTGTTCCCGGAAAAGCATGTCCCCCTGAGCGATGAATTGATCCGCTTTGCGGCGATATTCGGGGCTCGCTTCCCGTACCTTTCGGGGCTCGGTCAACTTCTTCACGACGATAACACTCGGCCTTACCGAGGCAGGTGTTGGCGCTGCCGGCTCCGCTATCCCCAAAAAGTTGCGGACTGCCCCAGGCCCATAAATAGCCTGGGCCGGTGCAAAGATGGGAGCGTTATAACAGGCACCATAGCCGTACGCGCAAGAATTGAAATAGAAAGTGTTGCAAGCGGGATAACCGTAATACACCGCTGGATAGCAATTGATGCGGCGAGGAATATTGCCAAGGCCGCAGTTTCCGTAGCCGTAGTTGCCAAAGACAAACGGAGTGTTGAATCCGGCATAGCAGGTGTTCGAATAGAACCCGCCGCCAAATCCGCAATTGCCACTGTATCCCCCGACGAAACAACGCGGATGGCGAGCCTCGACCGGAGTCGCGAACACCACGAAGATCGCAACTGTCACCAAAAGGCTGATTCCTCGACGCATGATATGCTCCTTGCCGGCAAGTTCCCTCGCGGAAAGTTCTAAGGCCACGCTCTAAATTATCGCAATTAGTGCACTCCCAGGCAAGAGAATCTCGCATTCTTACGAAATATGACCGTGGCGAAGCGGTTGGGGCATTTCGGACTTCCTTGCGCATCGCAGCATTTTCATGAGTTCTACGACAATTATCAGGGCCCCAACTTCCCTTCACTTCAAAGTTAGGGAAAAATCAGGAACGCGAGGTAAATGTATTTTAAGACACCTTTCTTCAACGGGTGGGGACACTTTCGTGCGGAATTCTATTGTTTGGGCCATGGTTTTGAGTTTGGCGTTGGGCGGCAGGAACCTCCACGCGGACGACAAATCGCCAGCCGGGCAAGGCGGAAACGCGGATGCTTCTCTTCCAGCCGCCGCCGAGGTGCCTGGGCATCTCACACTTCAAATGGAAGGTTGGACCATCCATGTCAGCGAGGAACTTCGCAAGAACAGTGCGCCTGCCACCGACGAAGCGCTGCGACTGCTCGAAGGGCAGTTGAAAGAAGTGGTCCGCGTAATTCCGCCAGAGCCGCTCGCGCAACTGCGAAAGGTGCGGATCTGGCTCTCCCCGCTGCCGGAAGGATTTCGTCCCACGGGCGAATACCATCCCAACGCAGGCTGGCTCAAGGCGAACAACCGCGACTCGGCTATGGAGAAGGGTATTCAATTCACCAACATTCCGAGGTTCGGTGCCGAGATCAAACGGATGCCCATGATGGTGCTCCATGAACTGGCACACGCCTACCACGACCGCGTGCTCGGTTTTGACCATCCGAAAGTCGTCGAAGCCTTTCAGCAAGCGGTGAACTCAGGGAAATATGACAAGGTGAAAGAGTCGTCCAGCGGAACCGAGAAAAAGGCGTATGCCATCACCAATCACAAGGAATACTTCGCGGAGTTGACCGAGTCGTATTTCGGGGTAAACGACTTCTTTCCGTTCCAGCGCGCCCAATTGCGGCAGCACGATCCGGTGATATGCGACTTGCTCGGCCAGTTGTGGAAAGTGACCAACCAAACGGAGTTCGAGAAATCAGACCCGAAATTGTACGAAGTGAAGGCTCCCCCTCCGGAACTCAAGCTGCCGGAGTTTTACAAGAAATACGTGAACGCCCACGGCTATCCGATTGTCTCCTCTGGGAAGGTCAATGATTTTGCCCTGAAGGAAGCCGCTTACCTGGTGGATATCATGCTGGCGAAGCGGCCCGACGTGCGGAAAGCGATGATCGACAGCGGGTCGCGGCTGATTATCGCGGCGCACGATGAATATTCGACCGATATTCCCGAATATGCCCAGATGACTCCCAAAGATTATTGGGATGCCCGCGCCCGCGGATTCGGCGGCTCCCAGACCGATCCTGTTTGCAGTTGTGGTGAAGAGAACGTCCTTTGCTATCCGGGTGACCCCTATTCGACCGAGAGCATTTTGATCCACGAATTTGCCCACAACATTCATTTGCGAGGGATGATCCGCGTCGATCCGAGTTTCGATGACCGAGTAAAGAAAGCCTACGACGAGGCGATGCAGAAAAAACTGTGGGCGGGAAAATATGCCTCGGTCAATCACCACGAGTACTTCGCCGAAGGGGTGCAGTCTTGGTTCAACAACAATCGTTCGTTTGACCATGACCACAATCATGTTGACACGCGAGCCGAACTTCGCGAATACGATCCTCCCCTGGCCGCGCTCTGTGAGGAAGTGTTTGGCGACACGCAGCTTGAATACACCAAGCCCATCTCCCGCCTCACCGGCCACCTGGCCGACTACAACCCTGCCAATTGTCCCGAATTTGTCTGGCCAGAAAGACTCGCACAGGTCCGCAAGGAAATCCGCGCCAAGGCGCAGGCCCGCTCCGATGCGGCGAACCAGGAAAATGCCTTGCCTAAATCTGAGAAGCCTTAGCCTTTGCGCCCTGATATAGCGTGCCGCAACCCATCCGAGAGGACTTTATCGTCGCAGCCGCTTGCCGCGCACAAAAGATCATGGGGTCCTCGCCTCAACGCCCCAATCATTGCGGTCGTCGCTGGGAAATGAATCATGCGAGAATCCCTTAAGGCCCTGGACTTCGCCAACAACAGCGTCTCCAGGCGACAAAGCTGGCTAATTCCTTCTGCAGGAGAAACAAAACCTTGTCAGTATCGCCAGGCAGACTCCATCTGGTTGAACTTTTGTGCATAAACGGCTATCTTGGGCGGTGTGGCAGTGTTGTTTGGTGGCGGGTCAGAATCCGCTCCTCTTTGCCAGCTTGTTCCCTACCAACGCTCGGAGCGATAGGTGGCTGTTACTCGCCAGTTTCTCGATTGGAATCGCCCTGCGCTCGTTTCGGCGGCGGAGTGGCTGCGGGAAAAATATCGGCGGAAGGATGAGGCGAGCACACGGACGCTTGATTTGCGTGGCGCGATTGTCGTTGTCCCCGGCGGCAGGGCGGGACGGCGGCTGCTCGAACTGCTCGTGGAGCGGGCGGAGGGGGACGGGCTGGTTCTGTTTCCTCCCGTCATCACCACGGAAGGGAAGCTGCCGGAGCTCCTCTATATTCCCCAGCGGCCGTTTGCCAGCGAATTGACGCAGCTTCTGGCTTGGGCTTCCGCCTTGCGGAAAACGCCGCCGGTTGTGCTGGGCGAGGTGATTCAGCATCCGCCCCCCAAGGAGGCATTTTCCCGCTGGTTGGAACTCGCCGAACTTGTCCGCCGCCTCCACACCGAGCTGGCTGCCGACGGTCTTGATTTTGGACATGTGGCGAAACGGGAGAAAAAGCACACCGGTTTTCACGAAAAGGGTCGCTGGGAATCGCTCCGCAGGATTCAGGAGGAATACCTGCGAATTCTGGACGGCCTGAATCAATGGGATATTCAAACTGCCCGTATCGTGGGGATAGAGAAGAAGGAATTTCAGACAGAGCGAGATGTCGTCCTGCTCGGCACGGTGGACCTCAATCGGGCCCTGCGGCTGATTCTCGACCAGGTGGCGGACCGCGTGACCTCTCTCATTCACGCCCCGCCAGATTGGGAAGACCGTTTCGACGAACATGGCTGTCTGATCCCCGCCGCTTGGAAGAATTCGAAACTCAATATCAACGACGCTCAGATTGAGCGAGTGGATGGCCCGGCGGAACAGGCCGATGCCGTGACCCGCTGGATGGCGTCGCTTGGTGGAAAATACCGTGGAGAGCAAATCGTCGTTGGTGTACCGGACGAGTCCCTTGTCCCGCAACTCGAGCGGCAACTTGCCCAGTGCAGCGTCCCCACGCGGTGGGTGGAAGGGAATCGCATCGCCGAGTCGGCACCGTATAAGCTGCTCGAAGCCGCCGCGCAGTTCGCTCACCGCCGCCGATTCACCGACCTTGCCTCCCTCGCTCGCCACCCGGACGTGGAAGTCTGGCTGCAGCCGCAACTGACGGAGGCCCTCACCAGGCAAAGCAGCCGCGAAATGAACCGCCAGCGGCGGGCGGAAGACATTCATACCGCACTTGACCTTTTTTACAACGAACAATTTCCCGCCCGACTCGATCCGCAAAGAGTGATTGACATTCATAAAGAATGGCCCGCCATTCACGCCCTGGTGAATGCCATCGATCAATGGCTCCGGCCGATCGCTCAGGAGAAACAGCGGCTCTTCGCCTGGGCCGACGGATTGCGGCTGGTGCTGAAGAACATTTATGGCTACCGAATTCTGAATACTGAAGACACCGACGAGCGTTACCTGCTCAAAGCGTGCGAAGCGATTGAGGAAAGCCTGGAATCCCTGTCGCTCGTGCCACCCGAACTGGAGCCGGAAATCACGCTGGGGGAGGCCATTCGCCTGGTGCTGCGGCCGCTGAGCAGTGCCGCCATTCCGCCGCTTCCCGCTCCCGGTGCCGTGGAACTGCTCGGCTGGTTGGAACTTGCCCTGGATGATGCTCCGGCGTTGGCGGTGACGAGCGTCAACGAGGGGTTCGTCCCGAAATCGACCAGTAGCGATGCATTTCTTCCCAATGAACTTCGCGTACAACTCGGTTTGCTGAGTAATGAACGCCGCTATGCCCGCGATGCCTACGCTCTTTCAGTCCTGCTCGCCACTCGGGCCGATCTGCGCCTGATCGTCGGCCATCGGGACGCGGAAAATAACCCGCTCATCCCCAGCCGCCTGCTGTTCGCCACGGACGAACCTTCCGCCTGCGCCCGGGCGCTCCGCATGTTCGAAAAGTTAGAAGAAGCTCCCCCGCGAAAGAGCCTGCTCTCCACCGGCTTGCCTCCGCGAGAATCTTCCTCTTTCATCGTTCCGCCGCCAACCAAAAATATTGATCCGCCGACCGTCATTTCAGTCTCGCAATTCAAAGCCTACCTGGCCTGCCCCTACCGCTACTACCTCGGTCACATTCTCAACCTCATTTCCCTCAGCGACCAAGCAGCCGAACTCGATCCAGCCGCCTTCGGCTCGCTCCTGCACGACGTGCTGCAACACTTTGGCCGCACGGACGAAGGGGAGCGGAGCAGCACTCGGCCGGACAAGATTCTTGCCTTCCTCAACGACCGCCTCGAAACTCTGGCTGCTGCCCGTTATGGAAAGGATGTTGGCCGAGCAGCTTTGCGGTTTCAGGTGGAGCAGGCCCGCGTCCGCCTCAAAACCTTTGCCGAGTGGCAGGCCCGGCAGACCGATGAAGGCTGGCAAATTGTCTATAGCGAGGATTTTGACAAGCAACTGGAGTGCGACTTTCCCACGGACGATGGCCCGATGAGGATCCGCGGCCGCATCGACCGCATCGATCGCCACCAGCAGACCGGCGTTTTCCGCGTCCTCGACTACAAAACGGCCGACACCGCCAAAGAGCCCGAAAAATCACACTTCCAAAGTGACAAGTGGATTGATCTGCAACTTCCGCTCTACCGTTACCTGGTGAAGACGGTGGAATGGCAAAAGGGTGCCCCCATCGATGGCCAAATACAACTCGGCTATATCAATCTTCCCCGGGATCAAGCGAGCATGGGGTGCGCCATCGCTAACTGGTCTCCTGAACAACTCGACGACGCCGACAAAACGGCCCGTGAAGTCATCTACGGCATCACCCACGGAGTCTTCCTGCCAATGACGGAACCGGCCCCGGCATTCAGCGAAATCTACGCGGCCATCTGCCAGGACAATAGGATCGGAAAACGAAAACTCCTGTCGGAAGAAGAGGTGACGCCGTGAGCACTTCGCCGCCTGCAATTTCGCGATTTCCGCACCTCATCATCCGCGCCAGCGCCGGCAGCGGAAAAACCTATCAGCTTTCCAGCCGGTTCATTGCCCTCCTCGCCGCAGGGCAATCGGCAGATTCGATTCTGGCGACCACCTTCACCCGCAAGGCGGCCGGAGAAATCTTCGACCGAGTCTTGTTGCGATTGGCCGAAGCGGCTGCCGATGAGAAGAAGCGGGCGGAACTTGCGGGTTCGATTGGGGATGAAACGCTGACAGCAGCCCGCGTCCGGACTCTCCTGGTCGAAACGCTTGCCAGTCTGCATCGGCTTCGCATCGGCACGCTGGATAGTTTCTTCATGAAGCTGGCCGGAAGTTTCGCCCTGGAACTCGGCTTGCCGCCGGGGTGGAGAATTGGTGATGAAGTGGAAGACCGCGAGTTGCGCGAAGAAGCGGTCGAGGCCATTTTGGGGGCGGACCGCTCCGAGGAAATGCTGACGCTGTTCCACTTGCTGACAAAGGGAGAGGCTCGCCGCGGCGTCGGTGAACTGGTGCTGGAAACGGTGACCAATCTCTATGGTTTGTTCCGCGAAACCGAGCCAGACGCCTGGCATAAGCTCACCAGCAAGGAACCGCTGAAGAAGGAAGAGTTGGCGGAACTGCTCAAAGAAATGGCGGCATTTGACCTCTCGGCGAATTCTCGCCAGCAAACGGCTCGCGACAATGATGTTGAAATTGCGAGACAAGAAGAATGGGGAGAGGTTTTGAGTAAGGGACTGAGCAAAAAGATCCTCCTGGAGGAATTTGTCTTCTACAGCAAACCAATTCCGCCCGATCTCGTTGCTCTCTACCAGAAGTTGCTGGGCCATATTAACGCTCACTTTGTCAGCCAGGTGATTCGCCAGACGGAGGCGACACACAATCTGCTGGCGAACTTTCACGAGCAATACTGGCGGCTGAAGCAGGAAAGCGGGAGCTTGCGGTTTGACGAAGTGACCCGGGCTTTGGCCCATGCTGCTGCGGCCGTTGCCTCGCCGGAGCAGGTTGCTTTTCGTCTGGATGGAAAAATCGCCCACATCCTGCTCGATGAATTTCAGGACACCGCCCTGACCCAGTGGCAAGTAATTCGGCCGCTGGCAAGGCGAGTGATGGAAACGGGCGAGAAAACCGGTTCGTTTTTCTGCGTCGGCGATGTCAAACAGGCCATTTACGGCTGGCGCGGCGGCCAGGCGGAGATGTTCGATTCGCTCGATCAAGATCTGCCGGGGCTGACATCGCAGCCGCTTTCGAAAAGCTTTCGTTCCTCCCCCGTCGTCATCGACGTCGTCAACAAGGTCTTCCGTGAACTGCCGCGACATCCCAAGCTGGACCATTATCAGGGGGCCGTGGACCAATTCTGCGGCAGCTTTCCCGAGCATACCACGACAAAGTCCGAACTTCCCGGCTACGTCTCCCTGCGAACGGCTCCGCATCCCGTCGAAGGCGAGAAACCACAAGACCAACTACTAAAGTTCACGGCCCAGCAAGTGGCGGCATTAGTGGCGAAAGCTCCAGGAAAAAGCATCGGCATCCTCTGCCGCCGGAACGACGTTGTCGCCCGGCTCATTTATGAACTGCGGGAACTGAAGGTCGAAGCCAGCGAGGAAGGAGGAAATCCCCTCACCGATTCCGCTGCGGTGGAACTGGTGATTTCCCTGCTGCAAATCGCCGATCATCCCGGCGACACGGCGGCCCGTTTCCATATCGCCTCTTCTCCCATCGCGAAGGAAATTGGACTCAAAAAGTACGACGACTCCAAGACTGCCGCCAGGCTTTCGCACGAACTGCGAGCCGAGCTTCTGCGGGATGGCTACGGCGCGGCGATTTACCGCTGGGCTCGGCTGCTGGCCCCGCACTGCGATTCGCGCGATCTGTCCCGCCTGCAGCAACTGGTGGAGATGGCCTTCGACTATCAGCCCGATAGCACGCTGCGAGCCGACGCCTTCGTTCGCCAGGTGCAGGAACAGCGGAAGAGCGACCCCACTTCAGCGAATGTTCGGGTGATGACCATTCACCAGGCCAAAGGACTGGAATTTGACGCGGTCTTTCTGCCGGAACTCGATTCGCGGCTCTTGAACCAGCCTCCGGCCTTTGTCGCTGGCCGACAATCCCCGTTATCGGGCGTCAATCGCGTCATCCGCTATGCCGGTGAGGAGGTCCAGCGGCTGCTTCCTGCCGACTGGTATCAGCTTTTTGGCGAAGATCGGGACCGCCGCTTGCGAGAGGCACTCTGCACGCTCTACGTCGCAATGACTCGCCCCGTCCATGCTCTTTACATGATGATTCTTGCACCCGGAGAAAAACAGGAGAAGAATCTTCCCAAGACATGCTCCGGCATGCTCCGCTCGGTGCTAAGCCCGGCGCTTAATCCGCTTGCCGATACCATTCTGTTCGAGCAAGGGGACAGCAACTGGATGGGCAAGCTACCGAAATCAACTCCAAAAGCCGCTCCAGAAAAACAGCCCGATTCCAAGACTCGCACCATCCTGCTTGCCGATGCAAGCAAGCCGACTCGGGGACTGGTACGTGCCAGTCCTTCCGGCCTGGAAGGAGGGACTCGCGTCAACCTCGGCCGCCTACTCGGCGAGAAATCCACTTTTGGCTTGAGTTACGGCAGCTTGATGCACGCCTGGTTCGAAGCCATCGGCTGGCTCGACGAAGGTCATCCGACCGATGGCGACCTGCTGGCCATCGCAGCCGCGGTCTCCGCCCGCATCGGGGAGCTTCCTTCCCGCGCCCTGCCGCTCGAAGAATTCCGCAAGGCTCTTCGCGGGCCACAATTGGCCGCACTTCTGTCGCGCAAACATTACGACCCTGCCGCGGGAAGCAAGGAGATCACGGTCGAAGCACTCCGCGAGCTTCCCTTTGCTTTCCGCCAGGAAGACCAGCTCTTGAACGGCACCATGGACCGGCTGGTGCTTGTGCGACAGTCGGGTAGACTCGTTTCCGCGGAAGTCATCGACTATAAAACCGACTCCGTGACGAGCACCAACCAACTGCCGGAACTGACCGCCTTCTACCGCCCGCAACTCGAAGCCTATAAGCGGGCGACCGAAAAAATCACCGGCCTTCCCGAGAATCGCATTACCGCAAAACTTGTGTTCTTGTCCGCGGACGAAGTCATCCCGATTTAGAACCACTTGTGGAGACCCGTATGAAATTCCTGCACGCCGCAGACATCCATCTCGACAGCCCGCTCCGCGGCCTGGAGCGGTACGAAGGTGCGCCTGTGGAGAAAATCCGCCTCGCGTCGCGATTGGCGCTCGAGAACCTCGTCGGGCTTGCCATCGAGCAGAAGGTGGATTTTGTGTTGCTCGCCGGCGACACGTTCGACGGCGACGGCAAGGACTGGAACACCGCCTTGTTTTTCGTAAAACAAATGGGACGTTTGGCCACGGCAGAAATCCCCGTGTTCATGATCAGTGGCAATCACGACGCAGTTTCCAAGATGACCCGCTCGGTGCCGCTCCCTCGCAATGTCTCCATGCTCGGCACCAAGAAGTGCGAGACGCTCCGCTTGGACGACCTGCAGGTTGCCGTGCATGGCCAAAGTTTTCAGAACGCTGCCGTGCCGGAAAACATGGTCTCCGGCTATCAGACCGCGGTGAAAGGCTGGTTCAACATCGGTCTGCTGCACACTTCACTCGATATGGAGGGAGGCGAGCATGCGAGTTACGCACCCTGTAAGCTGACGGATTTGGAAGAGCGCGAATATGACTATTGGGCCCTGGGGCACATTCACCAGCGGCACGATCGGGGCCGGTCGCCGCACGTCGCCTATCCTGGCAATATCCAAGGGCGGCATATTCGCGAAACGGGTGCCAAGGGTTGCCTGCTCGTGAGCGTTGATGCCTCGCACAAAGTCACTTCGGAATTTCAGCCACTCGATGTCTTCCGCTGGGAGCAGTGCGTGGTCGACGCCGCAGGTGCTGAGGATGGCGACGAACTGTTGGTGCGCTTTCAAAAGCAGACGGCCAGCCTGAACGAGCAGCACGAGGCCATGCCGCTTGGCTTGCGAGTCACCTTCCGCGGCCGCTGCGCTGCACACAACGAACTCCGCCGGGCTCCAGAACGATGGACCAACCAGGTGCGGGCTGCGGTTGCTGACATCTCGGGGGACAACATTTGGGTGGAGAAGGTGCGCATTGAAACGGCTGCTCAATCCCTTCGCGAAGCAATTGACGACGGCCCGCTGGGGGAATTGGCCCAGCTCCTGACTGAAGTCTGCGGCAGCGAGGATCAATTGCGGGAACTGGAAAAAGAGCTGACGGATTTGCGGGCCAAGTTGCCGCTGGAACTGCGCGAGGGGCCGGAAGCGATTCCGCTCAGCGATCCCGCGTGGCTGCGACAATTGGTGCAAGACGCCGAGCCGATGCTGGTCGGCCGCCTGACCAAGGAGGATGCAGAATGAAGATACTTCGCCTGGATCTATTGGCTTACGGACCGTTCACGGGAGAATCGCTCGACTTTTCTCCCGGCAAGTATGGCTTGCATCTGATTTACGGCCCGAACGAAGCTGGTAAAAGCACCACGCTGCGGGCTCTCCGCCGCTTGTTCTATGGCATTCCCACGAATTGCGAGGACGACTTTCTGCATCCCGCGGCGGATTTGCGAATTGGGGCCAGGCTGACAGCGAAGGACGAACTGCTGGAATGCATCCGCCGCCGTGGCAACAAGTCCACCAAAGGAGTGCTGCGCGCCGCGGACGACGAGACCCCCATCGAAGCGTCTCGCCTGGAAGAAATGCTCTCCGGCCTCGACGAAGGAGCTTTTCGCTCCCGTTTCGGAATCGACTACAAGGAGCTCATCAAAGGGGGGCGCGAGGTCTGCGAGGGGAAAGGAGACCTCGGGCAACTCCTGTTCGCTGCCGCCTCCGGCGTAGCGGATTTGGGCACTGTGCTCAAACAACTCGACGACGATGCGGGAAAGATTTTCAAACCTAAGGGCCGTACCGATCCTCATATCAACAATGCAGTGACCGAGCTCAAGGAAGTCAAGCGGCGGCTGGACAAATCGGAGCTATCGGTCAAATCGTGGAAGGCGAAACAGGACGAAGTTGAAAACTCCGAGGAAAAATGCCGCGAAATTCAGGCCGAGTTGTCCAGGCAGCAAGCGGAACGCCGCCGCGCGGGGAATTATTCCGTAGTGCAGCCGGACCTCAACAAGCGCCGGCAGTTGCTGCAGGAGCAAAGCGAGCTGATGGGCGTCCCTCTGCTCCCCAAGGAGTTCTCACAGCGGCGGCAGAAGTATCAGGATGAATTGATCAAGTTTCGCACCGAGTCGGAATCATGCGAGCGTGAACTTGCTGGGATTGCTGGCGACTTGGGGGGAATCGATATTCCCAGCGAACTGCTCGCCGAGCAGGTTGCAATCGACCAAACTCTGGCGGAGTTCACCGCCTACCATCGCGATCTGGGAGACCGAGTGACCCTGGCGGCGCAGCATCAGGGATTGATCAAGGACGCGGAGACGCTTCGCTTTCAATTGACGGCCGCGGATCCAGAAAATCTCCGCCTCCGTCGCGTGGAAAGAATACGGATTCAGAAGCTCGCGGCTGAGAGTCAATCGCGCCTCGTGCAAGTGGAAAGCTGCCGCAAATCGCTGGCCAAAATCGAAGTCGAAATCAGCCGCCTATCCGCAGCGGTAACGCCGGGAGTCACCCTCCGCGATCCGGATTCACTCAAGCGAACCATCAAGCGAGCCCAACCCAAAGCGGAATTAGAAACGCAAATTGAACGCCTGGAAGCGGATCTCAAACAGAATCATCGGCAATTCGCTTCGGGCTTGAGCCGCCTTGGTCTTTGGAACGGGAGCGGCGCGGATTTAGCTGCCTTGGCCTTGCCTTCATTGGAAGCTATTGATGCGGCAGATGAGGAGTTGCGGCAAATTGCCGGTGAGCGGAGCGCTCTGGTCAAGGAGTTAGAACTAGTAACTCGCCAAATCGCCGAGCTGGCCGTCGATATTGATTCGCGGCGGCGAGTTGGGCAGGTTTTGACGCTTGAAGATTTGGAGCAATCTCGTTCGAAGCGGGACGTAGGGTGGTCTCTCGTCAAGCAGCTTTGGCTCACCCAGGATGCGGACGAAGCAGACTTGCAGCACTTCATCGCCGCATTTCCTCCGGCAACAGACGCTGCTACCGCCTATGAAGCGAGCGTGCAGCAAGCGGATGCTATCTCCGACCGGATGCGGCGGGAGGCGGAAAAAGTTGCCGCATTGGAGGGCTTGCAAGCGCAGGAGCGGAAGTTGGCCAGCCGCCAGACGCAGCTCTTGGAGCAGTCAGCTCGAATCGACCAGCGACTCGTATCTAGCGAGACGGCCTGGAAAAACTTGTGGCTCCCACTCGGGATCACCCCTAGTTCCCCCGCGGAGATGCGCGGCTGGCTGACGCGCGCCGGCGAACTGGCCCGCCAGGCGGAATCTATCGCCACCCGGCAAGAGGAACTATCTCAGTTGCGGCTGGCGGCTGGCTCGCTTCGCCAGGAGCTTCAGGCCGCACTCGCCGACTATGGAGAAAAGTCGCTGCTCGCGGACGAGCCGCTGATGCACCTTCTTGACCGGGCGGAGCAATGGGCCGAACGTGCATCGCGGAGCCTTCAGGAACGCAAGCAGTCGCAGAAGCAGCTCTTATCCGAACAGGAAAAACGCCAGGAAGTCCAGCAGGAAGCGGAAGCGTCACAAGCGGCTCTCCACCAGTGGCAAAAAGAATGGCGGGAAGCCGTTGCCCCGTTGGGCCTTCGGGAAAACGCTTCGCCCGAAGAGGTAGACACGCTGCTGTCGCAGGCGGATGAGTACTTTGAGAAGCTCAGCGATGCCCAAAAGATTCAGGAGCGAATCGCCGGAATCGATGCTCGGGCCGAGCGTTTTGCCGCCGCGCTCACGGACGTGGCTGCCAAAGTTGCCCCTGCTCTCGTCCCACTGAATCCCGGAGAGATCGTCGCCGAATTGCGAAAGCGGCTGGAAACGGCGCGCAAGCTGGAAGTCCGCAGGCAGCAACTTCTGGATAATCAGCGTGATCTCCAGGCTCGTCGAGACGAAGCTCAGCGGCAGTTGCTCACGCTTCAGCAGCAGCTCGCTGAAATGTGTGCCGAAGCGCTCTGCGAGCGGCCTGAGGAACTGGCCGGTGTGGAGCGCAAAGCCGAACGCAAGCGCCAGCTCGAAACCGAACTCAAGGAACTGCACGACCGCTTATACCAGTTCTGCCAGTCACAGCCGCTCGACGAATTCATCTCTGCCGCGCTGTCCCAGCCCGCGGAATTCTGGCTCAAGCAAAGGGACGAGCTTGATCAAGCCATTGCGGAGCTTCAAGAAAAGCATACCGAGGAAGTGAAGCTCGCGCAAGCAGCGCGGAGCGAACTGAAGCTCATGGACGGCAGTGCGTTGGCGGCGGAAGCCGAGGAGGAAGCGCAGCAGCTATTGGCCAAAATTCGCTCCCATGCCGAGGAATACGTCCGTCTCAAGCTGGCGGGCGTGCTGCTTCGCAAGGCGATCGAGCGGTATCGCGAAAAAAATCAGGGAGCCGTGCTTCAGCGGGCCAGCCAGCTCTTTGCCGACTTGACGCTCGGCTCGTTTATCGCGCTTCAGCCTGATTTTGACGGGGCCGGCAAGCCGGTGCTTGTAGGATTGCGTCCGGGCGGCAAGCATGTGACCGTCGATGGCATGAGCGACGGCACCTGCGACCAGCTTTATTTGGCACTGCGACTGGCGAGTCTCGAAACCTACGTTCGAGAGCATCAGCCGATTCCGTTTGTCGTCGACGATATCCTCATCAACTTTGACGACGAGCGCGCCGCCGCCGCGCTGAAAGCGTTGGCTCAACTCGCGAGCCACACGCAAATCATTTTCTTCACCCACCACGAACATCTGTTGACGCTGGCTGAGGAACACCTGCAGCAGGGGGAATACTTCAGCCATCGGTTGCCGGGACGAGTACCCATGGATGCCGCCCGCTTGGAGTCGGTGACGGCCACGGTGGGATAACTCGCATGTGTTAAACTTTGCGGCCCGCAAAGTTCGCGAAATCTGCCCAATTGCCCATCTTGCCCCGTCGGTTCAAGTGATACCAAGCGCATCTCCGATACGCTTGAAAGGGGTTTCCCGCCTGCGCGGGCGGGTCCGGGCTCATGTTTCCCTGCCACTTGGACCAATGCGCTTTACTTTGCCATTCGCGCTCGCAATTTGCCTTTCAGCCTGGCTGGGGGCGGGAAGCGCGAACGCGCAGTTCGGCCCGCCCGCTCCTGAGCGGAAGCTGCCGCCGGCGTTTGCCACGGGGAAGCGGGAGATTGAGATCCCCGTCACGGTTTCTCAGGGGACGACTCCCGAAACCCAAGCGATTCGAGTGGATGTGCTGATCTCCTGGGACCACGGGCGGAACTGGTTCAAATACACCGAGGTTGCACCAGACGCCGGCAAGTTTCGCTTTGTGGCGAAGAAGGACATGGAGTTCTGGTTCCTCACCCAGACGATCACCGCGAAAGATAAAACTCCCAAGGACGAGGTCAAATGGCCGCAACTGCGGCTGATTGTGGATACGCAGAAGCCCGAATTGAAAATGACGGCTCTGATCAATCCGAGCGGCCAGCCGGAACTCAACTGGACGGTTACGGATGCGACGCTGAGCGCGCCGTCGTTGAAGATCGAATATCAGGACGCTTCCGGCGAAGACGAAAACTGGAATTCGGTCGAATTATCCGCGAAGGAGAACGTCGTTTCACCCTCGGGAGTTGTGGGAAAGAAAACACTCTCGCTGCCGCTGGGCACCAAAGCCATCAATTTGCGTGCCGAAGTTGCCGACGTGGCCGGAAACAGGTCCGTATTCAGTCAACATTTGACTCTTCCTTCGGAGCAAGACCTGGCCGCCGCCCTGGATCGCGAGTCAGCCCAACCGCTACTGGCAGATGCTTCGGCCCGCCATTGGCCGAAGGGCAATGACCTCGAGGGGAACCGCAATAGAACGGAAGGATTGGCCAACGTGCCACCATCCAGCTTGTCCCCTGAGGGACCTTCCAATCAGAAAGAGCCCGAACCCAAGCTTGTCACCAATCCCTTCGCGGGTCCCGGAAGGCTCACAGCATTGCCGGGCAATAGCGAGCGAGAGTCCGTCCGCAGCGAAGCGGCGCTGCCACCACCGGCCGAGGAATCGCAACTACCTGAGGAAATGCCTCCCGCGGCGGCAACAACTCCGCCTCTGGATGACATAGGCCCCATTGGAACTCCACACCGCGAATCGCTTCCGCCGACCCAGTCTACTCGCCCCGAGACGCTGACTCGCCCTCTTCCCCACGGAAACTCCATCCCCGCAGGCGACCGAACGAGGCTGTCGAGCGTCAAGCGATTCAATTTGGACTACGACGTGGAGGCGGTGGGTCCGGAGGGTATCGCCGAGGTCGAGTTATGGGGAACTAGCGATGGCGGCAAAACGTGGGTCAAGTGGGGGACCGACCCCGACAGCACTAGTCCCATGGAAGTCGAAGTCAGCCGCGAAGCAGCTTATGGCTTTCGCGTGGTAGTCGTGGGAAAGAACGGCCTTGTGGGAAATCGCCCGAACAGCGGCGACGAGGCGGATATCTGGATTGAAATTGATGCCACGCGTCCCGTCGCACGGATCACGGCAGCGGCCTACGGCGAAGGGGAACATGCGGGGGAACTCGACATCCGTTGGGACGCGCAAGATGAACACTTGGGCCCTCGCCCCATCACGCTCTCCTTCAGTGACCGGGCCGACGGCAGGTACACCACGATTGCCGCTGGCCTGCCGAACACGGGGCAGTATTACTGGCGATTCGATCCCCGCAGCCCTCGCCAGATTTATCTCAAACTGGAAGCGCGAGACGAAGCGGGAAACGTCGCGGCTGATGCCCTCGCCGACCCGATTAACGTCGAAGGGCTCACTCCCAAAGGACGCATCCGCAGCTTGACCCCTGCCGAGGCGGGAGAAGGCTCGCAGTCGTTCCGTAAGCCGCTGTTCAAATAGTACTCCTCACGCTCCGCGTGAGGAACCATCTCGCGGAGCGAGATGAGTACTTTCACGTCCAAGGATTCTCTTGATCCTCATGCGGCTCGCGAGCGGCACGGAGAATTTCCGTCAGCCGTGTGAGGTCCGCTGCGGGGAGATGGCCGAGTTGCTTGCGGCCGCACTGCCGGACGGGGTCGTCCATCCCCTTGAGCAGCGATAATCCTGCCGCGGTGATTCCCACCTGCACCACCCGGCGATTGCTGGCCAGCCGCTGCCGCTCAATCAGTCCGCGCTCTTCCAGTTTATCGAGCAGCCGGGTGATGTCTGGTGCCTGCGTCACCAGGCGGCTTGCCAGCATCAACGTCGGCAATGTGCCAGGGTGCTCACCGCGAAGCAGACGCAAAGCGTTGTACTGCTGGGCGGAGAGGCCGAACGTGGCGAACAGTTCGTCTTCAATCGCACGAAGCAGGTCATAGGTCCGCCACAGATTCAGGTAAGCTTCCTGTTCGGGCGTATCAAACCGGCGGCGTTTACCTTTCGCTTTTGCCATTCCCTCAGGATACTTGGGATGACAACTATTGGGAATCCGACCGTGGGGCAGGCTGGAAGCCTGCCCCACTTAGCTGCTCGCGCTCCGATAGCTCTTGAGTGCCGAATAGAACACCCACCGCGAGAGAGCCAGGCAAACTACGGCAGCGATGGCCGTGAAGACGGGGAGCCATTTGACTTCCGGCGAGTCGCTCCGCATCAGGAGCGGCTGGGCGAGGATGCGGGCGGGGACGTTGACGACGACGAGGACCGGAATGATGTAGGTGCAAACCATCCGGAGCGGGGAGCCGATGCGCCCCGAATAAATCTCCATCGGATAACGGCTGAAGTTGGTGATGTAGAACCAAAAGTCGTAGAGCGATTCGTTCCGCCCTAGCCAAATGCTCGTCGCGGCCAGGCTGATCATCAAACTGTAGAGAATGGCCACGCCACAGAAAATGTAAAACACATACAGCAGCACCGTCAGCGGCGTGATTTCGGCGGGGAACACTTCGCGGTGGGTGACGTGCCACAGGCTGACTGAAATCAAAATGCCGCCGACGACAATATGCGATAGCGCGGGCCAGTCGATTTTTCGCAGCGAGATGATGAACTGCGTATCAATCGGCTTGAGCAGGGCGAAGTCGAGGCCGCCGGTGCGAATTAGTTCGCTTACCTCCTCGCAATTGGGCATGAAAAACGCCTGCACAATGCCGTTAATCAGCTTGGTGGTGGCGAGGAAGATGTAAAACTCCCACGCGCCCCAGCCGGTGTTTTCGCCGATCTGGTTGGTGTTTTGAAACACCACAAAGATATAGAAGCCGAGGTCCATCAGGCTCCAGGTAATCGTCGAGAGGCAGTCGATGAGGAAATTTGCGCGAAAAGTCATGTCCCGCACAATGCTGTTGCGGGCGAACGTGAGGAAGATGCGGAAGTAGTTAAGGCGAGGGGACAAGGGATTGCAGATTGATGATTTCAGATTGCAGAATTGGGATTTTGGCTGAGCGGATTAGCCTCCGTAGCCGCTGTAGCGTTTGAG
>CAYUJE010000077.1:19209-21888 GCA_964444865.1 uncultured Pirellulaceae bacterium
GACGTGACTTCCAGGAACCAGAAGCCCACCATGCCGATGCAGGCTTCCAGGAAAAAGCCGAGCAGGAAAGAGAGCAGGAGCGATACGACGAAGGCAGCCGCCTGCGGCCCATCCGGAAGACTCGTGAAATAGCCGCGGCAGAGGAAGAAGACCAGGGCGAACGGACCGATGGCAACGATGTAGTACGCAAACTTGTGGGACACCCGGCTCAAGAACAGAAAGCCGAGTAGGTCCACGGGCTGGGTAAGATACTTCTTGATATCGCCGCTGCGGATTTGCTTGGCGATCGTGGAAGCGAGCCCTGGCATGCTGCTGAACGCCCGGGCCACCATCGTCAGCAGCAGATAGACGACCAATTCCTCATACGTGTAGCCGGTGATGCGGGCTCCGGTCCCCAGATTCGCAAAGATGGCGTACCAGAGAAATATCTGGGTCACAATCGGCAGAAAACGCATCAGCGTTCCCAGCGCGAAATCCCCGCGGTAGACGAGCCGCTCCTGCAGAGAAATCCGCAAGATGGTCCACCAGGTTGTGAGGCGGGGAAGCATGAATGACTAAATCCTAATGACTAATGTCTAATGTCGAATGACTACTAACAAACATTAGTCATTAGACATTAGGGCTTAGTCATTTCCTCCGGGCGTTTGAACTTGTGAAAACAAATCCGCAATCACTTCTTCCAGCGGCGGGTCTTCGACAACGATATCTTCGACGGTGTGCTGGGCCAGGATCTGAGCCAGAGCCATGGGGACGTTCGCTTTATCAATCCGTAATTTGACTTTGGGAAGCTGTGCTTCCACCACCTGGCCAAACCGGGCGAGGTTCTTGGGAGTCTCATCTCCTGCCAGTTGCAAGGTAATCAGCTTCTGGCCGCTGAAGCGGTCGACGATGCCGCTGAGGGAGCCGTCGAACTTGATTTCCCCTTGGGCGATGATGACGACCCGCTGGCAGAGCGCGGCCACGTCCTTCATGTAGTGGCTGCTGAGGAGGATCGTCACCTGCCGCTGGGCCTGGTATTTTTTCAGGAACTGCTGAATCCGGTGCTGGGCGACAACGTCCAGCCCAATCGTCGGCTCATCGAGGAACAGCACGTCCGGCGAGTGCAGCAGAGCCGCGGCAAGCTCCATTTTCATTCGCTCCCCGAGCGACAAGTCCCGCACCGGCTGGCGGAGGAGGCGGCCGATATCGAGCAACTCGGAGAGCTCGTCGAGCGTCTCCTGATACTGCTGCGGCTCAATGCGATAAATCTGTTGGTGCAGCCGAAACGACTCCAGAGCCGGCAAGTCCCACCAAAGCTGATTTTTCTGCCCCATCACCAGGGCGAAGCGGCGGCGATAGGCAATCTCCCGCTCCCACGGCACATGCCCCATCACCCGGGCGGTGCCGCCGCTGGGATAGATGATGCCCGAGAGAAGCTTAAGCGTGGTCGTCTTACCGGCCCCGTTGGGGCCGAGAAAGGCCACAAACTCCCCCTTCTCCACGGTCAGGTTCACCTCCCGCACGGCATGCACGTCCTTGTGCTCCCGCCGAAACAGCCCCGTGACCGAAGCGAGCAGCCCCTCCTGCTTCTGATAAACGCGGTACGACTTGCTGAGATTCTCAATTTCAATGACCGGCATGGGAGGATTATAGAGGGGGAGGAGGTTAGAGGGCAGAGGTTAGAGGGGAAGGCAGTAGGCAGTAGGCAGTAAGCAGGAAGGAAGGAACTCATACCACCTACCGCCTACTGCCTTCTGCCTTCTGCCTACTTCTCATTGCCTCCTGATTTCTCTCCGCCATCCCATCCGCTACCCTAACCTCATGCTCCCCACCCTCCCTTCCATCGCCGATGCCCAGACTCTCATGCGGCAGGGTAAGCTGCGGCCGATCGATCTGGTCGAACATTGCCTGGGGCGGATTCACCAGTTTGATGACCAGATTCACGCCTGGGTGATGGTGGATGAAGAAGGAGCGCGAAACGAAGCACACCGGCTGGGGAAGATGCTCGACGACGGCCAGGAGCCGGTGGGGCCGCTGCATGGGATTCCGATTGGAATCAAGGACATTATCGACGTGGCGGGCTGGCCAACCCTCTGCGGCAGCAAGCTCCGGGCAGGGCATGTGGCGGGGAAGGATGCGTTTGTCGTCGAGCATCTACGGAAAGCCGGCGCGATCATCCTCGGCAAAACGGTCACCACCGAATGGGCCAGCTTCGACCCGCCCCCCACCCGCAACCCCTGGAATCTCAACCACACCCCCGGCGGCTCCAGCAGCGGCAGCGCCGCCGCCGTCGCCATGGAAATGTGCGTCGCCGCCCTCGGCACCCAAACCGGGGGCAGCATTGTCCGTCCGGCAAGTTACTGTGGGGTGGTGGGATTTAAGCCAAACTTTGGCTGGCTATCACTGAGTGGCATATATCCCTTTAGTTTGCACTTGGACCATGTTGGGCCAATTGCAAGAAGTGTCGGCGATGCCGCCGAACTCTACCCGATAATGGAGGGATCGTGCTTTGACAGCAGTACATATTTGGCTACGGAAAATGGCGAGCACGAAGTAAAAATCCAATGGTTGGAGCAAGGGCTCATCGCCGAGGCCGATACTGAAACGGAATCGCACTTTGCCGGCGTGCGATCCCGGCTCGGAAATCTTTGTGTCCTGGAATCTCTCCCCCTTCCAAACTATTTGGAGCCGGCAAAAGTA
>CAYUJE010000078.1:0-17836 GCA_964444865.1 uncultured Pirellulaceae bacterium
GGGGGTGTTTTGTGCGGGATTTGGGGCTCCTTCGGCCACATCCGGAACAGGTCCCGGGGGTGCAATGGGGCGAGTTGAGAATAACGTCCTGTGTAGTCTGCCACAGAACGGGCTCCACAATTTTCCCGCAAGTCCCTACTGTTGACGCCAGTTGAAAACGGCTGCGGAATTCCTGTCATCCCCAATCTTCGGCCCAACGTTTCGTAATAACTGCGTCTGCAAACTTCCGGCAGGCCGAGTGCGCCCTGATCGAGGATACAGGCCATGCGATCATGCCAGCATCTCGGGCACCACTTGGCCGTCGTGGACTAGCGGGACTGGGCGGCCGAAGCGGTCTTGAAGGGTAGAGTGCGGAGAGATTCCGAGGAGGTGGTAGATGGTGGCCAGCATGTCCTTGGCGGTGAGAGGGCGGTCCGCCACGGAAGCTCCGATCCGATCGGTGCGGCCGACGACTGCACCCCGCTTGAGACCGGCTCCGGCGAAGAAGTTGGTGTATGCGCGGCCCCAATGGCCGCGGCCGTCCCCTTCCATCTTGGGAGTTCGTCCCATCTCGTTCATGACGAGGACCAGGGTGTCATCGAGCAGACCGCGGTCTTCCAGGTCGTGAATGAGGCTGGAAAACGCCAGGTCGAGCCCGGGCAGCAATTCGTTCTTCAGGCGGTTGTAATGATCGACGTGCGTATCCCAGCCGGCATTAAGTTGGCCGAATTCGTCCCAAACTACCGTCACGAAGCGGCAGCCGGCTTCGACGAGCCGCCGAGCCTGAAGTGTAGCCTGTCCGAAGAGTGTCAGGCCGTAACCTTCGCGTGTTTTGACGGGCTCGCGGTCGATGGCAAAAGCGTCCCGCACTTTTTGCGAATCAAGCAGCGACATGGCTAGCTCGCGCTTCTGCCGCAAGGAACTGGCCGGGGCGACTCGGTCGGCCGCGCGGCGGGTCTCTTCCAATTGCTCCAGCAGGGAGCGCCGACGGCTGAGGCGGTCGATGGTAATGTCGGCGGGCAATTCCGCTTCGGGAATGATCAGAAATCGGCAGTCGGGCTTGACCCCCAGATAGGGATCGCGGATTTCTGCCGGGGGGCCGAAGGACCGCCGGAGCATGCTCCGGGTCGGCTCGCCGCGGAACTCCGTCCATATCGGGTCGAAGCTGCTTCCCAGATAGGCGGAATAAGGCGGGGCATACCGAGCTGCCGGACGCCGGCTGCTGAGCAGAAACGGAAGAATGATGTTGTCGGGCAGCGAACCGTGCGGCCGGGGACCTTCCACCTGCTGGCGCGCGTGATGCACCACCGAGCCCAGAAACGGTTGATGCTGCGGGTGAACCAGCGTTTCCTCAACCGGAATGCTGCCGATGGGGAGGCCGGTAGTGGCATACTGCATGCCGTGAAAGTTCCAGGGATGCGTGAGAGAACGGACCACAGTGACCCGGTCCATCACTTTCGCCAGGTGCGGCAGATGCTCGCAAACATCACATCCCGGCAGCGAGGACGAGATGGGCTTCAATTCGCCCCGCACCTCTGCCGGGGCATCGGGCTTCATGTCGCAGGTTTCGAGATGACTCGGGCCGCCGAATAAGTAGAGCAAAATAACGTTCTTGGCCGAGCCAAAGCCGGGGTGACCACCAGCAGCCCGACGTGCATCCGACTCCGCGGCCAGGAGAGACGGAAGCTGCAGTTCGGGAAGACCAAGCATGCCCAGGCCGCCGGCCATCAGCAGCTCGCGCCGCGTGATTCCGTTGCAAAGTTGCTTGGGTCCGCCGAGAACACGCAACATCTAAGTCCCTCCAGGAGAAACTAATTCATCGGCTTTGAGGATACCATGAAGTTCTAGCAGATTGATAGATTCTCGGCGCGAGACTGACGATCTCCTCATCTCGCGGAAAATAGGGCCGCTGCAGCCGGCGGAATTGAACGTGCTTCAGCGTGGCGGGCGTTGGACCGGGGGTATCGAGGATGAAGGCAGCTTTCGCGAACGAGCCATAGGCCATCTGAAAGTTCATCGGATTTTTCACGACGATGAATTTGGCCTGGCGAGCGTCGAGGCCGACGGATTGGAATTGTTCTTCGTTCCAATCGTAGGTCGGATGCGAAGCAATCATCACGTCGAGGGAACCAATCCGAAAGACGGCGGTCGGTCCCATGTCGCCAAGCTGCCCATCCCAGATGCCGCCGGAATAGCGGAACTTGCCGTCGGTTAAATGCATGACTTCGCCCCAAACCTCGGCGGGGCTTCCCCAGCGGGGATCGACCCGATGCCCAAGTTGAACTCTGAGCCTGCTGCCGATACCTGTTGCATGGCAGAGGGAAGCAACGAGCGGATCAACCACCGGCACCAGCGCTTGCTCGCGAATGTCCGCAACCAGCAGCGCCTTCAGCGTGGCAACACTATCTCCAGCCGCCCCGCCGCCGCAGCAGTCGGCTGTTTCGACGAGGAGTATAGGTCCACCCTCGATTTTTCTACCCAGTTCAATCGCCGTTTGCGGTAAGTACACCAGCGGCTCCAGGTCTGCTCGCCGGGACCAATAGAGGCGGGCGATCTTTTCCGCCAGTTCGGCAGCTTTCTCGGCATTATTGTCGGTGATGACCAGGCCGCCCCCTCCCATGTCCGGCAAGTCGAGGTAGGGATGGACCAGGAACAGGCTCGTGGAAAGTACACCGTCATGCCCTTCGAAGCATTTGGCGAACCTCATGCAGTCGGCAAAGGGTCCACTTCCTTCCGTCCCTCCATGAATCCCAGAGACGACCACCGGTACCTTCGCCAGGGCCATCGTCGGCCGGTACTTGCCTTCGACGATGTCCAGCAGCATTCGCGCTCCACGCTCGCCGGTGGAAAAGGCATCGCGATGCGGATAGGTTTCCCAAGCCAGCAAGGCGTCGGCATGGTGAACCATTTTTTCGGTGACGTGGGCATGCAGGTCGAGCGTGGCGACGATGGAAACCGCTGGGCCAACAATGTGGCGAACGGCTTCGATTAAGTCCCCTTCCACGTCGTCTGCATTCTCGGCGGTTGCTGCGCCGTGCAGGGCCAAAAGAACTCCCTCCACGGGAAGTACCGAACGAAGCCGCTGGATAAGCTCCTCTTTCATTTGCGAATAGCAATCGGCAGCGATTGGGCCGCCGGGGCAAGCGCTGGCAACGAGGAGCGGCGCGACTTGGCAGTGACGCTCTCGCAGCCCATGCAACATGCCTCCCACGGTGCCCGCAGATTGAGTCAGCACTTCCTCGCCGCGCCGCAACTCGGTCCGCTCAAAATCCGTAAGCGTCAGCGCAACGCCGCAGAAGTGGTTGCACTCCGTGAAAATTGAGCCAATTGCAATCCGCGGCCCCATTCAGGTTCGCTCCCGATAAGGTCCGGCCGGCTTATTGTCCGCCTGGCCGAAAACCATATCCGAATACCAGCCAGCGGGCACGGCCAGCGGATCGGCCATGCGATACTTTTCCATGGCTGCCTGATTCAGTTCAATACCCAGCCCCGGCTTGAGGCTTAATTGTAGCCGGCCATCCTTGACCTGGAGCGGCTCAGCCAGCAACTCCTCGACGAACGGATTGCCGGTCTGATCAACTTCCACGGTGAGCGCGTGCGGCGTGGCGGCGACCACTTGTGCGTTGGCCATGATCGCAACGGCGTCGCTCCAGGAATGAGGGGCGAGTTTGAGCCCTGCCTTGTGCGCCATATCCGCAACCCGGCAAACCTCGGTGATTCCTCCGCAGCGGCTGGCATCCGCCTGCACGATATCGACGGCTTTCCGCTCAATTAGTTCTCGAAAGCCCTGGGCACCAAATTCGTTTTCCCCAGCTGCCACGGGGACGCGAACGGTGCTGCGAAGTCCGGCGAATGAATCCAGGTCCTCCGGTGGAAACGGCTCTTCGAACCAGAAGACACGATTTTCCGCCAGCACACGACCGATACGCCGTGCGAGCGTCAAGTGATAGCGCATCGAGGCATCGCACATCAAGTCATGATTCGGGCCGATCGCCTGGCGAACAGCCGCAACTGCGGACGTGTCATATTCCTCATCCTTGCCCAATCGCATCTTCATCCGCCGGAAGCCATGTTCCAAATGTCGCGTCGCCTCAGTCGCCAATCCGTCCATGGTGTTCCACAGGAGTGCGCTGGCATACGCAGGGCAAGATGGCTCGGAACCGCCGAGCAATTGCCAGACCGGTTTGCCGAGCGATTTTCCACGCAGGTCCCAGAGGGCAACATCAATGCCCCCGAGAGCCGACATCGCCGCCCCCTTGCGACCGAACCACCGCGTCCAACCGTACATCTTCTCCCAGATCGCTTCGACGTCGGCCGTTTCATATCCCCGGAGCAGATCCGACAGTTGCTGCACGACAATCTGCACAAGTGCCGGATGCGAATAGGCACTACCGATGCCAATCTCCTTCTGGTCCGTGTGGACCAGGATCAGCGACGTAACTCGCGACGTAGTGACGCCCCCTGAACTCTGAAACCCATGGCGATTGGGGTAGTTGAAGAGCAGATTGATGCATTCAATATGGTCAATTTTCATGAAAGTTCGACTAGTGCCTCGGTTTGGGTATTAGCGGCGCGGCTCTTTTTGAAAGACGGTCAGCCCACCGACGATGGTCCGGTCGACGGAGAGGCTGGCAATCTCCCCGACCGGGCACTTGAGATAGTCGCCGCTGAGAATCACCATGTCGGCCAGCTTGCCCACTTCGAGTGTCCCCAGCTTCGATTCATCAAACGCCAGATAGGCCGGCCAGGAAGTTACCGTCCGTAGCGCGTCCAGCCGCGTGAGAGCCTGCTGCCGGCCATGAATGCTGCCAGTTTGTGTTTTGCGTGTGACACCGATCGACATCATCAAAAACGGGTTGAATGAATTCATGGCGTGGTTAGGGTCGGTGCCGATCATATGGTCGGCATTCACCGCAACGGGGATGCCGCCCCGAACCCAGTCCCCCAGTCCGATGAACCGCTCCGCCCAGGCGGGGCCGTAGACCTCCGCCAAGGTATCCGCGTCTTTGTAATACAAATAGCCCTGCGTATCGACGCAGACTCCCAAATCGCGGCACTGCCGAATGATTTCAGGCGAAGGAAAGTAGGAGTGAATCAGTGTAAAACGCCGCTTGCGAACATCGGGATGTTTGGCCGCCACTCTGCCGAGAGCCTCCAGGACCCGCAGGGTTCCTTCATCGCCCGACACATGGCAGCTCATCTGCCAGCCGAGTCGATGAGCCGTCTCGAACACGACCTCCATTTG
The DNA here is from genome assembly GCA_964444865.1 of uncultured Pirellulaceae bacterium. GTDB lineage: Bacteria > Planctomycetota > Planctomycetia > Pirellulales > Pirellulaceae > SXOA01. The sequence goes on from CAYUJE010000078.1 coordinate 5,225, forward strand.
TTCCACGGAATAAAACTGCTCACCGCGGTATTCCGGATCGGTCAGTCGATAGAAAGCGATTCGTTTTGCACCATACGGCTCGGAAAGCCGCGTCGTTCCCCAGTGGATGCCGCCGTCCACGGTAATCTTGAGCGGCCCGGCTTTGATCCATTCGTCCCCTTCCCCCGGCTGGAGCTTCAAACCGGTGGCATACTTCTCCACATCAGCCGCTGTCTTGGCGGAAAACCTAAAGGTCCCGGTGACGCGCGTGGTGAGTTTCCCTTGCTCTCGCAACTCGCGATAGAGACCAAGACTGGCGGGATCGGTTGCCCTTTCGTAAATGCTGGTGATGCCAACCTGGTTATAGACCTTGAGAAGCTTGGCCAGCGCCCCCAGCTTGGCATCGCGAGTCGGTTCGACGCGTGGGGGCATTTTTTTGCGGATAGCCGCTGTGCCTCCGCGAATGAGGAGCGGCCGGCCCACCTCGTCGCGAAGCACTTCGCCCCCTGCAATCTTGCTCTTAGGATCCAGCAGGCCAAGTTCCTCGAAGCCGCGTGTGTTGAGCACCCATTTGTCCGACACGGAGTTGTAGAGGACGGGATGCGACATGCAGGCGTCATCGAGTTCAGTGGGCGTCGGGAAACGGCGTTCCTTGAACCGCGTGATTTCGTTGCGTGGCACTTCAATCCACGTTCCTGGCGGAGACATGTTGGCTTGCAAAGCACGGGCCTGCTCGCGAATCCAGTCTTGCATCTGCAAGATGCTGCCGAGTTCGACGTATTTCTGCTCCAAAGTCCCCTTCGCAACTCCCACCGAGTGGCAATGGGATTCGATAAATCCGGGAAGCACCATCCGACCGTCCAGCCGAATCACCTCGGTCGTCCTCTGGGAAATCAAACTCTCCATCTCGGCGTCGTTGCCCGCGGCGATAATTCGCCCTCCACGAACGGCAATCGCGGCGACGACTCGCTCGCGACCATCCAGGGTCACAATCTTCCCGCCGAGCAACACCAAATCCGCCGGCTCATCAGCGCGCGCCCCACATATCGGGCTGATTCCGAGCAGCACAAAAGGGAGCAGACAGAGCAAGAGTCGAGGCATCACACGTCTCCAAGGAATGGATGGATGCCATTATTCATGATGGCAGACCCCTTGGAAACCAGTTTAAACGTCAGTCGGCAATGAGAGCCCTGTCCTGAATCAGCGTCGAGAAATTGATCCCCATGGTCTGCGATGCTTGACGCTCGCTCTTTCCGGCTCCCATAATGGGCCAGCTTGTCAGCGAACATTCGTTCTGAAGTTGCGGGAAACCAGGCAATGATTTCGATTGACGAAGGTTTTGTAGATGCTGCCGCCCCCAATGCGGACGCAGCGAAAAACGGCCGGGCGCTCGTCCTCAAGGGGAAGTTCCTGAAGCTACATACTTCGGAGGATGGCACTCTCCTCTTCGGCCATTGCCAAGGGAGTGGCAAAGATCCGTATCTGTGCAGCAGTGATTTTGCCGTGCCGGAAGCACCGGTCCACCGCTGCAACTGCCCCAGCCGGCAGTTTCCTTGCAAACACTCGCTCGGCCTGATGTACGCCTTCGTGCAAGGGAAGAAGTTTTCTGCTGCCGATGTCCCGGCGGATTTGGCCGCCAAGCGGGAGAAATCCCAGGCCCGCGTCGAAAAGAAGAAAGAAGAATTCGACAAGCCCAAGGTCGTCAACAAAGGGGCTCTCGCCAAGAAAATCAAAGCCCAGCTCGAAGGGATTGATCTTCTGGAGAAGCTCACGCTTGATCTCGTCCGCCTCGGCATCGGCAACGTCAATGCCAAGAGTGCCCGCGAGATTGAAGAGCAGGCCAAGCAGCTTGGCAACGCCTATCTGCCGGGGGCTCAGGCCGCGCTGCACAACTTTACCAAACTCTTTTATGGCGATGACTTCGCGGCGGAGCGCTCTGCCAAAGAGCGGGAAGCGGTCTATAGCGAAGCCCTCGATCAGCTTGGGCGGCTAAGCTCGCTGGTGAAACAAGGGCGAATCTACCTGCAGAAACGGCTGGAGGATCCAGAACTCAAGCCGGAAACAGAATCCTCAATTGCGGCCTGGCTTGGCCACGCCTGGCAACTGGCGGAACTCAAAGCCGCGGGCCTGGTCCAGCAGGATGCGGAACTGGTCCAGCTCGCGTTCAATTCGCATGACGATGTGGCCCGCAAGGAATTCGTCGATACTGGGGTCTGGATGAATCTCGGCAGCGGGCGAATTCAACTAACACAGAATTTTCGTCCCTACAAAGCAGCCAAGTACATCAAGAGCGACGATAGTTTTTTCCAGGTCGCTCAGGTGAAGGAGCTGTGCCTGTACCCCGGCGGCGTCAATCCGCGGATTCGCTGGGAAGGGATGACTCCCCGCCCGCTCGAACCCAAAGACTTCGCCAAGATTCGCGGCTTTGGCCAGGTGGACTTCGCGGCGGTAATCAAAGACGTCAAAACGCAGCTCAAGGGACCGCTCGCCGATAAGCAGCCGATTTATGCCATCAATTACGTGAAGCTGGGGCAAGTGAACGGCAGCTACGTCGCCGTGGATGCCAAAGGGGAACGCCTGGTGATGACCGATGCCGGTATGAGCGAAGAGCCGGCAAGCTGCCACCTGTTGTCGCTCTTGCCGAAGGAGATCCTGGCCGGCAACACGCTGATCGTTCGCTTCCGCCACGACCTCGACACCCGCAAATTGCAGATCAAGCCGCTCAGCATTGTCACACCGACCTCGATTGTGAGATTGACTTTATAGTCGTCCGCTCACTCCGTGAGCGGACATGCCTGCACACGGAGTGTGCAGGCTACTTTCGGAGAAACCCATGTCCATCCCAGTCCTTACCCAGGTCTACGACGAAGTCCGCCGGCTCTCCATTGCCGGAAGCGTGGTTGCCGCGGGGGATTTTCGTCTCAAAAAACTCATCCCTCCACTCGAAGCGGCTGGAGCCAAGGCACCGGTCTTCGCTAAGGTCGCGCAGTCGATCACGAAACTGGTCGAAAGCCACGAAAGGACATCTTCCGAAGCCCTGCTCGAAGTCAGCACGCTCGTCAACGCGATTCTTTACACGCAGGGAGAAACCGGCATCGAAGGGGAACTGCAGCCGATTGAAACCACCAACCTCGGCCAACAACAAACGCAGGCCAGCGCCCGGGTTCTCAAGCCGCTGCTCGAAGCTCTCACCACCACGGGTTCAGGCCGCGCGGAGATCATCAAAGACGCCCACCAGCGGGGTTCGTTCAAGGATCTGCGCCTCGTCAAACCGGCCCTCGCCGCGCTCGACGACGTTTACCCCGAAATTGGCGAATTCATCGCGAGTCAGGTTCTCCCGATGTACGGCAAAGCCATTCTGCCCGAGCTGCGGGCGAAGTTCGACGTCAAAGGCCGGGCCGGCCACGTCCGCCGTCTGGCACTCATGCACAAGCTTGACCCCGAGGGAACACGCGATACGGTGAAGCAGGCCCTGGAAGAAGGCTCCAAGGAGATGAAGGTCGCCGCAATTGAATGTCTTGGCCCGGACGACCTCAGTTACCTCCTGGAAAATGTGAAGGCCAAAGCCAAAGACGTCCGCGAAGCGGCGCTCAAGGCGCTCGGCCGTTCGGGGACGAGTGAATCGCTGGCCGCTCTGCAGGAGTCGCTCCGCAGCAGCGATATCGGATTGGCGATCAAGCCGGTGCAAGAGAGTAAAAATCCACAGCTCATCAAATTTGTGGTCGACGAAGCGGATGCCCAGGCAAATTTGCTGCTGGCCGGGAAAGAAAAAGACAAGAAGGAGCAGGGAAAGCAGGTGGACCGGCTGCTATCCCTCCTGGAATGTCTCCGCGGCCGCGACGATAAGCAGACCGACGCCTTCCTAACAAAATGGTTTGCTCGCCGGGAGGAGTTTTCGGCGATTAAGTCCGAGCCTAGTGGTGCGGACATTCAGCAGCGGCTCGTGCAGATTATGGCCCATGGACCGGCGGGGGCTAAAAAGGCCCTGATCGACAAACACGCCAGCCTCTCTCCCGAAGATCTTCCCTACGCCTTCGTCGCAGCTCGCACTTCCCGCAAACCGGCCGAAGTATTCGAGATGTTCTCGTCCTACCTCGCCGCCAAGGTGGATGAGAAGAAGAAGGGGCGCGACCCGGCGTTTGCCAAGCGCGAGGCGGTCAGCGAGCTCCTCTCGGACGGCTGGAGATACGGATACGGCTATGGACTCACCCCGTACGAGAAGGAAGAAGCTGGAAAACTTACGGAGCTCGACCCCCGCTGGCTCGACCTAGCCGTCAAGCAAAACCGGCTCGATTTGGTGCAGGCACTTGCCCGACCCGGCCACGCTGCCGCCAACGCGCTCCTTTCCACCTCCTTCGCCGCCGAACTGAAAAAGTCCAAGGACATTCATGACGCGGGGATGATCCTGCGGACCATGGTCCGCGTCAATCATCCCGAAGCGACGGACTCGCTCATCGCCGTCCTCACCAAGCACGTCAAACACGCCTGGGGCTGGTACTGGATCGCTCCCCTCATCGTGGAACTCCCTAAAGACGCCGTCCCCAAGCTCGAAGCCCTGCTGCCGACCCTGCCGGACAAAGCCGTCGATCAACTGATTGGATACGTTACCGAACTGAAGAATAAACCCTAAGTAGCCTGCACACTCCGTGTGCAGGCATGTCCGCACTCGGAGTGTGCGGACTACGAAAAGGAACCCATGGCCAAGAAAAAAGACGACGCCCCCGCGACGAACGGCTCTTCCGGCGGTATGCTTCGCGCCCCCGCCGAAGTCATGTATGCCGCCGAGATCGAAGCCCTCATCCAGGAGGACAAGCACGAACGGCCTCCCGGCTGGAAGATGTCTGCCCGGGCGGTGCATACCTATATCTGCGGTGGCAAGGCGGGAAAGCTCGACATTACGCCCAAATACATCGGCCACGCGCGGCTGGTGGAAATCGCGATCTCCACGCTCGTCACCGACCGGGCGCTGCTGCTCCTTGGCGAGCCGGGAACCGCCAAGTCCTGGCTCTCCGAACATCTCACAGCAGCCATCAACGGCGATTCGACAAAAGTGGTGCAAGGAACGGCTGGGACGACGGAAGAGCAAATCCGCTACACCTGGAACTACGCGATGCTCATCGCCCACGGCCCCAGCAATGAGGCCCTCATCAAGAGCCCGATCTTCCGGGCGATGGAAGGAGGGACACTGGCCCGCTTCGAGGAAATCACCCGCTGTGCGTCGGAAGTGCAGGACGCCCTCATCTCGCTCCTCTCAGAAAAACGGATCTCCGTCCCGGAACTGACCACGGAAGTCCCGGCTCAGAAGGGGTTCTCCATCATCGCCACCGCCAACACGCGCGATCGGGGCGTGAACGACATGTCGGCGGCCCTCAAACGGCGGTTCAATATCATTGTGCTGCCGTCGCCTGGGACGCTCGAAACGGAGATGGACATTGTCCGCAAACGGGTGAAGGAACTCGCCGTCAACCTGGAATTGCGGGCGACCATTCCGACCGATGAAGCGATTGAGAAAGTCGTCACCATCTTCCGCGAGCTCCGCACGGGGCAGACGCTCGACGGCAAAAATAAGCTCAAAATACCTTCCGGCGTCCTCTCCACGGCGGAAGCGATTTCCGTCCTCGCCAACAGCATGGCCCTGGCCGGCAACTTCGGCAGCGGAGAAGTGACGGCCCACGATCTGGCGGCGGGTTTGCAAGGGTCCATCGTGAAGGACGAGGAGAAGGACAAGGGTGTCTGGCAGGAATACCTTTCCAACGTCCTGAAGAAACGCGGTGCCGATTGGCGGCCGCTCTTCTCCGCCTGCTCGGAGCACAACACGTGACGAGTTGGCAAGTCAACGTCTTCGGCGTCCGGCATCTCTCGCCGATGGGGGCCTGGCAACTGCGGCAGTATCTCGACCGCGTGCAGCCGGAGGTGGTCCTCATCGAAGGGCTGACCGACGCCACGGAGCTGATTTCCGACATCACGCGGAAGGGGACCAAGCCGCCGATTGCCATCCTGGCCTACACCGATTCGCTGCCGGTCCGGACGCTCGTTTATCCGCTCGCCTTCTACAGCCCGGAATATCAGGCCCTGCTCTGGGCCAAGGAAAACCGGGCGAAGGCCGAGTTCATCGACTTGCCTTCGGAGTTGTTCCTTGGCTTGCAGGATGTCGAAGCGGAGTTGCTTGAAAAGGCACGCCAGGCGGCGGAAGAGAAGGCCAAAGAGGAAGCCGAAAAGGGCCCCCCTGCTCCGATCGAACAAACCGCGCCGTTCCCCACCGAAGATCCGGCTGCGTTTGCCCCCGCGTCCGCTCACGCCCCCGAGCCGCGCGGCTCGCTCTACGAGCGGTTCGCGAATCTGGCCGGGGAATCGGATTACGAGACCTATTGGGAACGGCACTTCGAGCACAACGACAGTGACGGGAGTTATCGGCTCGGCTCGCTGGAGTTCGGCCGCTCGCTCCGCGAACTGGAACAGGACGCTCCCCGCTGGCGGGCTGAGAACATCGTCCGCGAAGCGTACATGCGTCGACGAATTGTGGAGACCATTGAGGCGGGACATCGCCCTGAGAAAATCGTGGCGGTCTGCGGCGCGTTCCACGCCCCGGTCCTGACAAGCGATTCTCCCACCATGACCGACGACGAGCTTGCCAGCCTCCGCAAGCGGACCAGCAAGCTCACGCTGATGCCCTATTCTTACTTCAAGCTCTCTTCGCAATCCGGCTACGGTGCCGGCAACCATGCCCCCGCTTACTTCGAGCTGCTCTGGCAGGCCCTCGACGCCGGTGATCTGCACGAACTGCCGTTGGTTTATCTTTCCCGCGTCGCCCGGCATTTGCGGGAAAACGGCACTCACCGCTCAACGGCGGAAATTATCGAAGGGGTCCGCCTGGCGCGGACTCTGTCCGCGATGAAGAATGGTCTGGCTCCCACGCTGCGGGACTTGCGGGACGCGGCTGTCACGCTCATCGGCCACGGCGAGCTTTCCACGGTCAAAGAGGCGCTGGCCCGCGTCGATGTCGGCACCTCCATCGGCGAATTGCCCAAGGGAGTCAGCCAGACCTCAATTCAAAGCGACTTCGAACGAGAATTGTCGCGGCTGAAGCTGGAGAAATACAAGACTACGGTCAAACAGGAATTATCGCTCGACCTCCGCGAAAACCGGCAGGCGAAAACGGAGGAAGCGGCTTACCTCGATCTGGGCCGCTCGTCGTTTCTGCACCGGCTGCGAGTTTTGGAAATCCCCTTTGCGGGTCTGCCGCCTCAAAAGCAAGGCTCAACCACCTGGAAAGAAGTTTGGAACGTTCAGTGGAGCCCCGAAAGCGAAATCGCCCTCGTCGAGGCGGTGCTGCTCGGCGAAACCGTCGAGCTGGCGACTGCTTACAAATTCAAGACGCAGCTCGATAAGTGTACTTCAATTGGCGAAGCAGCCGAGCGGGTGAAAGACGCCTGCCAGTGCGGCCTGATGCAGTCGATGGAGTTGGCCCGCCGCCGCTTGCAGGAGCTGGCGGCAGAAAGCACGGAGTTTGTCGGCGTGGCCCACGCGGCCAATCAGCTCGGCATCGTCGCTCGCTACGGGGATGTGCGGAAGTTCGACCCTACGCCGCTCTTGCCGCTGGTTGATGAGCTGTTCGTGCAAGGCACACTCGCTCTCTTCCTAGCCGCCAATTGCGATAACCAGGCGGCGAAGGGGATGCTCGTGGGCATCGACGAACTCAACAAGGTTTGCCTGGAGTTCCACGACCGGGTCGATGAGCCGATGTGGGTCGAGAAGCTGAAGAAACTGGCTGACAGCGACGACCGCAACCCGATCCTCTCCGGCTATGCCTGCGCGATCCTGCTGGAGCGGGGACTGATTGCCAACGACGACCTGGCCCGCGAAGTTTCTCGCCGCATTTCCCCCGGCGTTCCCGCCGACCTCGGAGCCGGCTGGTTCGAAGGGCTCTCCCGCCGCAACCGCTACGCCCTCCTCGCCCGCCAGCCCCTCTGGGAACAGCTCGCAAGCTACGTCTCTTCGCTCGACGACGAGCAGTTCCGCCGGGCCCTCGTTTTTCTCCGCCGCGCCTTCGGCGGCTTCAGCCCGCAAGAAAAACGGCACATCGCCGAGAACCTGGGAGAATTCTGGGGCCTGCACGCCGATCAGGCGAGCGAGCTGATAGGCCAGGAGCTGAGCGAGAAGGAAGAAGAGACGATTAAGGATTTGAACGAATTCGACTTCGGGGATATTTAATGCCCACTACTTTTGACCCCTCCCAGCTCACCCGCTGGCGACTCGTTCTCGGCAAGGACTCCCAGGAGTGCCTGTCGGGAATGTGCGCCGGCGGCATGGGGCTTTCCGCCGAACAGCAGGAGATGGACGAGGCTCTGGCTGCCATTTACGACGAGACGGAAGGGGAAGGAGACTCTCCGCGGTCGGCTGGGCTTGGCGGCTCGGCCCCACGCTTGTCAAAGTGGCTCGGGGATATCCGCAACTACTTCAAGGAAGACGTCGTCACGGTCATCCAGCAGGACGCCATCGAACGCCGCGGCCTGCAACAGCTTCTCTTCGAACCCGAGTTGCTGAAAAACGTGCAGCCGAACGTGCAGCTCGTCGGCACGCTGATGTCGCTCAAGGGGCAGATTCCCGAGAGAACGAAGGAAACCGCCCGCATCGTGGTGCGGGCCGTCGTCGACCAGATCAAGCTCCGCCTGGAGCAAAAAATCCGCCAGGCGGTGCTGGGGGCACTCAATCGGAACGACCACTCGCCGATTCCCAATGCCAGCACCATCGACTGGAAATGGACCATCGGGCGGAACCTGAAGAACTACAACCAGGACCTGAAGACGATTATCCCCGAGCGGGTCTATTTTTTCTCGCGGGCCCAGAAATCGAATACCTGGACCGTCATCGTCGACATGGACCAGAGCGGCTCGATGGCGGATTCCGTCGTCTACGGGGCGGTCTGCGGCTCCATCTTTGCCAGCCTCCCAGCCCTGGACACGCACGTCATCGCCTTCGATACAAACGTCGTGAACCTGACCGAGCAGTGTGGCAGCGACCCGGTGGACATGCTCTTTGGCGTGCAGCTCGGCGGCGGGACCGACATCAACAAGTCGGTCGCCTACTGCGAGCAATTCATCACGGAGCCCAAGAAGACCTTGTTCATTCTGATCAGTGACCTGATCGAAGGGGGAAACCAGTCCCAGCTCATTCGTCGTCTAGGAGATATGGCCGCCTCGGGCGTGCGGGCCATTTGCCTGCTCGCCCTGAGTGACAATGGGAAGCCCTGTTTTGACGAAACCGTGGCCCGGAAACTGACGGCCGTCGGCGTCCCCTGCTTCGCTTGCACCCCGCAGCGCCTGCCGGAATTGCTCGAAGGGGCGCTCCGCGGCGGCGATTTGACCGCTCTAGCCGCCAAAGTGACGCAGAAGGGTACGTAGTGGGCTGGCGGCCGACTTTCCAGAAGGTCTCCGATGCAGCAACAGCGATTTCAAAAAGTGAGTCACCCTCCGTTTCTTCGACGGGTTTCCAAGGCGGATTGGACACCTGTAAGCGCTGCCGGTAACAAACGACCGCAAGAAGGCCACTACTCCTGGGATGGATTACCAGGTGGCTGGCTGTTTACAATGGCGTTCCTGCCCGAAATGCCTGCATGATTGCGGCGGAGGCCGCAGTACCTACCAACACTATGGATATTTTCATGACTTCAAAATCACTCGTTTGGTCTGTTGCTCTGGCCGGCTGCGTTCTCGCGACCGGTCTCACCACGCTGCTCACCGTCCAGGCCGCCGCCCCCAGCCCCGCCAAGCCGACGCTGGATTTGGCCAAGGTCGAAGCCCAAAAGGGGGAATGGTCCCGCTGGAGGGGGCCCAACGGAGACGGAATTTCTGCCGAGAAGGGGCTGCTTAAGGAATGGCCCAGCGATGGGCCGCCGCTCCTCTGGCAGGCCAAGGGTTTTGGCAGCGGATTCTCCAGCGTGGCGATATCCGGTGGCAAAATCTTTACACTTGGCAACAAGGACGGCAAGTGCTGCGTAGTTGCGGCGGACGTGAAGGACGGAGAAGTCCTCTGGTCCACGCCGTTCGGCGGCGGCAGCCCAAACTGCACCCCGACCGTGGATGGGAATCTGGTGTTTGGGCTCACCCACGACGGCGATCTGGCCTGTTGCGACACCAAAACGGGCCGACTGCTCTGGAGCAAGAATTTTCCCAAAGACTTTGGCGGCAAGATGCATTCCGGCTGGGGATACAGCGAATCTCCGCTGGTGGACGGCAACAATTTGATCGTTACCCCCGGAGCCGACAAGGCCCTGCTGGCCGCTCTTAATAAGAAGACCGGCAAGGTTGTTTGGCAGACCGAAGTTGCCAGGGACCAACTCGGCCGGCACGGCGGCGATGGAGCCGCTTATGCCTCCATCGTCGTCAGCCATGCGGCCGGAGTGAAGCAATATGTCACGCTCGTCGGCCGCGGGCTCGTCGGCGTCGATGCGGCCACGGGCAAGCTACTGTGGAATTACAGCCCCGTCGCCAACGGCACGGCGAATATTCCCACGCCGATCGTCAATGGCGACTACATCTTTGGTTCCAGCGGTTACGGCACCGGCTCGGCCTTGCTGAAGATCGTGAAGAACGGCAACAAGTTGGAAGTCGAGGAGGAGTATTTCCTGGAGGGAAACAAGTTGCAGAATCACCACGGCGGCATGATCCGACTAGGGGATTACATTTTCCTCGGGCATGGCCACAACGAAGGCTTTCCGGTCTGCATTGAGATGGCGACTGGCAAAGACGCGTGGCGGATCAATCGCGGTCCCGGCGGCGCTTCGGCGGCCATTGCCTACGCCGATGGCAACCTCTATTTCCGCTACCAGGATGGAACCATGGCCCTGATTGAAGCCAACCCCAAGGAGTACGTCCTGAAGGGGAAGTTCAAGATTAAGACCCACAACAGCGAAAGCTGGCCCCACCCGGTCATCGCCGGCGGCAAGCTCTATCTGCGGGACCAGGATGATTTGTTGTGCTATGACATCAAGGCCAAATGAACATCCGCAGCACCAAATTCGAAATTCGAATGGCGAATGACGAATTGTTTTGGAATCCTGTAAACTGCTGAGTCGTTAGTTTTTTCATTCGCCATTCGTCATTCGAGCTTCGTCATTATCCCTATGTCATTCAAGTCTCTCCTCGCTGCCGGTCAGGTCTGTCGTATCTTCTGCTCCGGGCGGATTATCCATCCGGTGGTGTTCGATGTGCATGGAATGTGCGGCGGATTTCACGGCATCTGGATTGATCAGGAGCATTGCGGCACCACCTACGAGCAGGTGGTGCTCGCCGCGGCTTGCTGCCGGGCGAATGGGATGGACAGCTTCGTGCGGATGGCGATGACGAACTACAGCATGGCCACCTCGTTTCTCGAAGCGGGTGCCGGTGGCCTGATGGCGGCCCGCATCGAATCGGCGGCTCATGCGGAAGAGTTCATGCAATGGGCGAAGTTCGCTCCCCGCGGGAATCGAGGGCTCAACGGCAGCGGGTTCGATGCCATGTTCGGCGGCAAGACCCTGCCGCAATTGGCCGCGGATGCCAACCGGGACAACTTCGTTGCTATTCAGATCGAGACGCTCGGTGCACTCGAAGAGTGCGATAAGATCGCCGCTTTGGACGGCGTGGACTTGCTCTTTGTCGGGCCGAGCGATCTCAGCCAGGAATTGGGGGTCATTAGCCAGTGGGAGAGCGAGAAATTGTGGGAAGCCTACGCCCGCGTCGCCGCTGCCTGCAAGAAGCACGGCAAGAACTGGGGAACCATCGCCGTCAATCCAAAATTCGCCCAGCGGGCCTGCGACATGGGCTGCCGCATGCTGAGCTTCGGCATTGATGCGGTTATTCTCCGCCGGGGGATTGAGGCGACCAAGGCCCAGTTTAAGGATTTGTTTGCTTAGGCGGTTTGAAGCGTGAGGAAGCTGCGATGGCACTCCATTTGCATTCCCAATCCTTTGCTAGGCCCTTCGCATTTTCGGCAGGCCGCTTAAGTATCTGCTAGAATTAAGGATATGGGACGCAGAAGCTATTTCGTCAGCGACCTGCACATGTTTTCCCGCCGCAGTCAGGCGGAATTGCATGCCGACGCGCTGCAGCTGGCGGCGGGCAAGGCGAAGACGTTTGTTCTCGGCGGGGACATCTTTGACTTTCGCTGGTCCACACTCCCTTCCACGGAGGCAACCGTCGGGGCAGCCATCCGCTGGCTGGATGCGCTCGTGGGCGCGCACCGCACGTGCGATTTTCACTTTGTGCTCGGCAATCACGACTGCAACAGTCGTTTTGTGGATGCCCTGGACAAGTACGCCCGCAAGATGCCCAACCTGGAAGCGCACCCCTATCTGCTCCGCATGGGAAAGGCGGTCTTTCTGCACGGAGATGTGGCCGACCATCCCGAAATGTGCGCAGCCCGTCTCACCCATCGTCGCAAGCATTGGTCACGGGACGAAAAACGCCGCGGCCCGGTGAAGAATATGATCTACGACTGGGCCGTACAGGCCCGCCTGCATCAACTCTGCGGCAGTATGATCCACCCCAAGAAAAAGGTGGCCACGCGCATCCTGGGTTACCTCGACCGGATTGGCCAGGGGGCGGAAAGCGGCACCGAGCACGTCTACTTCGGCCACACCCACCAGTCCCTCGC
>CAYUJE010000078.1:17936-21877 GCA_964444865.1 uncultured Pirellulaceae bacterium
GTAGGCTCGGGAGTTAACCCGCTGAAGCGGGTTACTACCAACGGTTCTACTTCCGCTCTTCCAAACCCCAGTTGGCGATGATCACTTCCGCGCCGGAGGTCATATTGCGGATCTTGCCTGCCAGTATTCCCTTTTCCGAAGGGGTGGACTTAGCGGCTTTGCGCTTGAAAACCTTCAGCTTCTGCTTCCGCTTGCGGCGACGGCGAAGCTCCTTGTGACGTTCGATAATTCCACCCACGCGTGTACTCCTGACTCGATTTAGCCTGTGTAAGGGAACCCAGCTTTGTAACAGCGAACAGGCGCGGCGTCAACTTGGGCAGAATTGGGGTCAAGGCCCCAAGATGCGTTAAATTACACAAGTGCCGCAGATTGACAGCGAAGCAGGCAGATGGGCTTTGCATGCACTCTTCAGAGCACCTTGAAACTCCAAGAGGTGCCCGCAGCGTCCAAAGAGATTTAGTTGACAGGAGCACTACCCCCGACGAACAATAAAGGAACGGGGAAGCTTTCGGCGTATCGCCAGTAGCAACAATTGAGCCATGAAAATTCTTTGCATCCATTGCGGCGGCGAGTTCTCCATCAAGCCGGAACAGCTTGGGACCAAGGGAAGTTGCCCGCATTGCCAGGCGGAGATTACGCTTCCCAAGGCCCACGAAGACGCACCGGCTCATGTTCCCGCTCGTCGCAGCGTCTTTCAGATCCTGGATGGCTCCATCTCCGGCTTGGGCTCGATGATCATCCACATGCTGATTCTGCTGCTGGTGGTTCTCTTCCAGAGTCATTCCGGCGGCGGAGCGGGGGAGGGGCTGACGAATGACGTGCTGATTGGCGTTCTCCCTTCCGAGCAACTGACCGATCAGCAGGAAGAAAAGGTGAGCGCCGATGAGGTGAAACAGTCCAAGACCGCCGACCACGCCGACGAGATGGTCGAAGTCGAACCGGTCACCTCCGCAGCCGAGGCATCGTCGGCGACCGCCGATCTGGCCGCGGCCACGCCTTCACCCAGCGGCGGGCAGACTGGCGGGTTTGATCTGGGGACAACCCGAATCGGCGGCGGCTCAATGGCCGGGGGGGGCGGCAATTGGGATGGCATGATCAAAAACCTTCGCCGCAACGGACTGGATATCGTCATCTGCTTCGACAGCACCGGGAGCATGGGTGGGGAAATCGATGAGGTAAAGAAGCAAATCACAAAAATTGGAACGACGCTCTTCAAGCTGGTCCCGAAGGCTCGAATCAGCCTGGTGACCTATCGGGATACCAGCGACAAAGATTCTTCTTACCTCACCCGCATCCTGCCGCTCACCAGCAACTTGCAGGAGATGCAAACCTGGCTCAACAAGATCGAAGCCGGCGGCGGTGGCGATCATCCCGAAGCAGTGGACGAAGGACTAAGCTGGTCGATCAAGCAGAACCAGTTTCGCGCCTCCGCTCGCAAAGTCATACTCGTTTTCGGCGATGCCCCGCCGCACTCGGAGAGGAACGCCAACCAAGAAAGCGGTCAGGAGCGTTGCGAGAAACTGGCCAAGGAATTCAAGGGGCAATCCAAGGGAATTGTCAGCACCGTCACTTGCCGCGCCAACAAGCCGATGGACGAGTTCTATAGCATTGCCGCGGCCGGCGGTGGCGAAGCCTTCATCAGCGAGAACCAGCGCGAAATCATGCAGCAGCTCATGGTCCTCGTCTTCGGCAGCCAGCACAAAGAGAAAGTGCTGGAAGCGTTCAATCTGCTGGAGAAGTAGAGGCGTCGGGCTGGTGAACTAATACGCGTTCTCTCGCTTCAGCACGACAAAGATGGTCCGGAAGAGGATTTTTACGTCCATCCAGATTGACCATTCGCGGATGTACTCGTGGTCGCACTCCACCCGCTTCTGCATTTTCTCCAGCGTGTCGGTCTCTCCCCGAAAGCCGCGGACTTGGGCTAGGCCGGTGATGCCAGGCTTGATTTTGTGGCGGAGCATGTAGCCTTCAATCAGGGCGCGATACTGCTCGTTATGAGCAGTGGCGTGGGGCCGTGGGCCAACGAGCGACATGGTGCCTTCCAGGACGTTGAAGAGTTGCGGCAGTTCGTCAAGCGAAGTTTTGCGGAGGATGGCTCCCAGGCGCGTAATGCGCGGGTCGCCTTGAGTCGCCTGCGTCACTTTTTTTCCGTTTTCCAGCACTCGCATGGAACGGAATTTCCAGACCAGGATTTCCTTACCGTCGAGGCCATAGCGAAGCTGCTGGAAGAAGACCGGACCGCGGCTGGTGAGCTTGATGGCCAGGGCAATCAGAATCATAGGGATAGAGACACCGGCCAGAATGAACCCGCCAACTGCGAGGTCGAAGAGCCGCTTGACGACGCCGTCCACGCCATAGAGCGGGTTCTCGAACACGCTGACCGCGGGCAAGCCGCCAATGTCGCTCCAGCGGGAATGAAGCATTTGAAAGACGAAGAAGTCGGGGACAATGTAAACCGAAGCGGTCGTGTCTGCCAGTTTCGCCAGGACGCCGCGGATGCGGTCTTCGGCCCGCATGGGGAAGGTGATGTAGATGCGACTGACAAAGCCCGCTTTGGCGTCGGCTACGAGGTCTTCAATGCCGCCGATGCGTGTTTTCAAACCGGCTGGCAAGCTGGGGTTGCGGTCTTCGGGGCGGTCGTCATAAAAGCCGGCCAGTTTAAGGCCGAGTTCGGGAGCCTGCTCGATATTGCGCGCGAGTTGAAAGCCGAGTTCATTGACGCCAACAATGGCGAACGGCCGCGTGTTGATGCCGCGGCTCCAAAGGGTTCGGCAGAACTGGCGCAGTATCGTGTGCGAAGCGACAGTGAGCAGCGGCGTGAAGACCAACCATAACGCCAGCAGTGACCGGGGAAACTCCGCGAGACGGCCCGTGGCAAAACCGAGGGCGATAAGAATCGCAAAGGAAGTGCTCCAGCTGAAGAGGGAGCCAAAAATCTCCCGCTCCGGTGACGCGCCTCGCCATGAGCGGTACATGCCACTGAACTCTGCCACCAGATAATGCACAATCACCGCCGCAGCCCCATGCAGGGCATAGGGCGGCGCGTCCAAGCCGGCAAATCGAAGTGCCAGGAGCAGCCCTCCCGCCACGCTCGCTGCATCCGCCAACCGCAGGAGTGAGCTGCCAATGGAAAAGGTCTGATGAATATGGCGGGATGGAAGGGACATGGCTGCAGAGTTGGCGTCTCAAAGGTGGACAGGCAAAAAGGGACTACCGGTTGGAAAATATAGGTCACGCTAGAGGGGAAAAGAGACCCATTTCGTCCGGATAACACCGGAAAAACCCCAGAGATTCATGGGGTTCAGGGTTTTCGGCCTACAGGTAGACGGCAAGAGTCCCGCCGCGCTACAGCCAGTGCTGCTGCTGGTACCAGCTCACCGTTTCGGCGAGGCGCTCTTGCAGCGTTTTGGGAGGGGCGAAGGAGAGGTCCCGTTTGACGGCCTCGGCAGAGCAGGCCCAGGAGGGTGCGAGGGCTTCCTGGATCTTGTCTAGGTTGAGCTCATCGGGCTTTCGTCGCAGGGTGGCAATCGCCTGGCTGATGCCGCCGATGACCCACGGCAAGGGGCCGGGGCAACGCAGGACACGGACATGAGGACGTTGCACCAGCGGGCCGGCCATTTTGCCGAGCTCCGCATAGCTGGGGTATTCTGGAGCGACGGCGAAGTAGTAGCCCCTGCCTTCGCGAGAAGAGTGGTCCGTGTTGCCACGACGGCCGTCTTGAAGGGGGACAACGGTTTCACCATGTTCGCGAGCTCGCAGCAGCAACTCCACGCAATCGGATACGTGGATGTAGGAAAGGGGTGGAGGTTGCGAGCCGGGGACGACGTGAACGTTGAGGTATTTGATCGATTTGAAGATCGGCAGCATCGCCTTGTTCCGCGGACCAAAGACGATACCGGGGCGGACGATCGTGGTGGGGACTCGGTCGGCGTAGGCCAAAG
>CAYUJE010000079.1:0-21795 GCA_964444865.1 uncultured Pirellulaceae bacterium
AGTAAATCTGCTCGACGCTCATGCCGCTCTTCAGCGCGTAGCGGAGATACCAGACCCGGTCGGCATTAGGGACGGAAAGTTTGGCCCGAATCTCATCTTCCCCCGGCTGCTCGGTGGTTCCCCATTTGTCCTTGCCGTCGCTGCCGATGCCGAAGGCGCCGACTTCGAGGCCGCGGAGAGCCTTTTGGAAAGATTCCTTGAACGTCCGGCCGATGGCCATCGTTTCGCCCACGCTTTTCATCTGAGTCATCAACGTGGCGTCGGCCTCCGGGAATTTTTCGAAGGCGAACCGCGGAATCTTGGTCACGACGTAGTCAATCGTCGGCTCAAAGCAGGCCATCGTCTTGCGGGTGATGTCGTTGGGCAATTCATGCAGCCGATAGCCGATGGCGAGCTTGGCCGCAATCTTCGCGATGGGAAAGCCGGTCGCCTTACTCGCCAAAGCCGACGAACGGCTGACGCGGGGGTTCATTTCGATGACAATCATCCGCCCCGTTTTGGGATGCACGGCGAATTGAATGTTCGAGCCGCCGGTCTCCACGCCGATTTCGCGAATGACCGCCAGGCTGGCGTCCCGCATCCGCTGATATTCCTTGTCGCTCAGCGTCTGGGCGGGGGCAACGGTGATGGAGTCGCCGGTATGGACCCCCATGGGATCAAAATTCTCGATGGAGCAGATGATGACCACGTTGTCATCCATGTCCCGCATCACCTCCATCTCGTACTCTTTCCAGCCGATGATGGATTCCTCAATGAGGACTTGATGTACGGGGGACTGATCGAGGCCGTTATGCACCAGCGCATCGAATTCTTCGCGGTTATAAGCGATGGCCGACCCGCTGCCGCCGAGCGTGAAACTGGGGCGGACGACGCAGGGGAGCCCGACATCTTCCATCACCTTGCGGGCGTGCTCCACTGTTGTCACCGTCTCGCCGCGGCAACATTCCAGCCCGATTTTTTCCATCGCCGCTTTGAACAGTTTCCGGTCTTCCGCCTTGTCGATCACGTCCGGCTTGGCCCCGATCATCTCGACGCCGTACTTTTCCAGCACGCCATGTTTGGCCAGAGCCATCGCCAGATTCAGCCCCGTCTGCCCGCCGAGCGTCGGCAGCAGGGCGCAGGGCCGCTCTTTTTCAATAATCTTCTCGACAATCTCCCACGTCAGCGGCTCGATATAGGTCCGATCCGCCATCTCCGGATCGGTCATGATCGTGGCCGGGTTGCTGTTTACGAGGACCACCTCGTAACCCTCCTCGCGCAGGGCCTTGCAAGCCTGCGTCCCGGAGTAATCGAATTCGCACGCCTGCCCGATGACAATCGGGCCGGAGCCGATGAGCAAAATCTTCTTGATATCAGTACGCTTAGGCACGGTGCGGACAGTCCTTCCACGCAGAGGGCCACCAGGGAAATCACGCGGACAGGAAGCACCCCCTCCGCGAGATGTGTAAAATTTCGCGAGTTTACCATGCCGCCGCTAGCTGCGGAAGGGGCGGACGCTTTAGCGGGAGTAGGGGTCGGGAGGTGTTTCGCCCCCTTCGAATTTGCGCCTCGTGAACAGGTCGCGGCGAAACTCCTCCTGTCCCCGTCCCGGCGGCGTAGCGGACGGGTTCCGAAATGGAGCAAGACACGCCGAGAAATGGCGCGAGCCCGTTGCAGCGCAAACGGGGTCGGGAAAGGTTTCGCGACCAACAGGCTCGTGTCGGTCAGGATGGAGCCTCGCGAAACCCTTCCCGACCACTACGTGGGAATCCATCCCCATTTTGTGGTCAGCTTGTTGCTGGGCATTCCTCTGATAACTTATCGAGATGGAATCTGACGACTTGGTCACTCTGTTGATGCAGGCTCACGCGGTCGAAGCGATTCGGTCGTACCGTGGTAATCTTGCTTTCGTGGCGCGCGTGGTCGAAGGCGGATGGATTCCTCCTGAAGTTGCCCCCGGGATTCAGCAACATCTTGAAGCCTTGCGGCAGTATCTGGCAAATAAGGGTATACCGGAGGACGATTCCTTTCTGTTACGACTCGGAATTACCGCGCCGGGAATGCAGCGCGGAATTGTGCCGCCATTAATGGTTCTAGAAACCAATCGAGGCGGATTCTCGGCTCGCCGTTTGAGCGAGGCTGAGGGGCAGGTTCGCCGCATGAGAGAAGTACTGGCGATTGGCAGGCGCTTTTTCAAGTCGTTAAGCCCCGATACTCAACACGCCATCTCAGAACTAGCCAACTTGTGCCAAGCGACGCCGAAGCTAGAGGATGCGGAATGGCTGCGCTCGTTTGCGGTACTTTCCGTCCACGAGGCCGAACTATTGGGTGAGCAGGCTGTCGAGTGTTTGAGTAGTGAAGAGAGTTCAATCACAAACATCGGCACTCAAATTCTGCAGCGCATCGCCTGTTTTCGGCTGCAACCGCTATCCGAAGCGTATTGTTTGGCTCTGATCGAGCTGCGAGTATTTTGGCCAGCGACCCTATATCGCGATAGCGGAGATGCGGTCGCAGGTCATTTGATATCCTTGATTGAGAAATCGCCTGACCTTCACTCGCTGAATCATCTTTTGCTCGCTCTGGCTTGGACACGTTCAAACGAGGCGCGACGGGCGTTTCATCGATGGACGATCCAGACGCCCGGTTGGGCGTCCAAGCTATATGCTCCACCCGAAGAATACTTGCCGCATGCAGGATGGTCCGTTGATGGAGGCGGTCAACGAATTGACCTGATTTCTACAACTTGTTTTCGAATGACGCTTGGAGAAGTCGCCACGCCGCAATCTACTCCTTGTCGAGTTCGTGATAGTAAGCTTTGTCCCTCGTGTGGAGGGCCTCAGGGATGGTTGTTTGATTTCTCGGGATTAGGGGCAGATACTTTTCCGGCCGAGTTTAGGGAGGCACCTCGCAAGATTCTTTGCTGCTTCCATTGCGCCTGTTTTGGGCCGGTATTTACGACCTATTTCGAAGATGGCACTTCGCAATGGGAATCGCCCATCGAAGGATCTAAGTTTGAGTTCTCTGGCACGCCTAGCGAATGTGTTCGCCAACTCGACGACTCCCCTTTCTCCCCGTTTGCGGTCGCGGAATCATTTGCCCTGGACGACGCCTCTACGCTCGGTGGTATCCCGAGTTGGTTGCAGGACGCTGAATTTCCTCGCTGCATCAAATGCAATAAATTCATGACATTCCTCGCCCAGCACGATAACGGCCCTCTTCACGAAGAGGGAATCTACTACGCGTTTTTCTGCGCCCCTTGCCACGTTGCCGCAGTGAATTACCAACAAACCTGACCGGCCCGAAGAACTATGTCCGGCGAGAACGGGGTCAGGAAAGGTTTCGCGACCAACAGGCTCGTGTCGGTCAGGATGGAGCCTCGCGAAACCCTTCCCGCCCCCTACGCTGGAGTTGTAGTCATGAAGCCGATGAGAATTCCGCTGGACTGGCCCCCACCGAGCTTGCCTCGGTGAAGCCACGACTTTGCACTAGCCGCGGACCCCAACCTTCAACGCCGCCCAGTTCCAACTTCTCCATCACATCGGCGGCAATGGAGGTGCCCTTCTTGGTGACCAGGAAAATACTGCTCCTTAGCCTGTCCCCTCCCGCGTTTAAACGGAAATTCGCGGTTCCAATCTAGCGGAACATTCCAGCAGCAGCTGGTAGCGGAATTAGCCCGGCGAGGAACGCCAAAACAATCTAGAGCCCTCTTGGTTTTCTCTTTAGAATAGTGTACAATAGAATAATTACGGGCCGGCCAGAAACCGGTGAGTTCCTTGACAAGTTGGTAGCAGAAGTGTGTGAAGGGGTCGGAGTCGGTGCGCGCGGAGGGAACGAGCCAGGATTTAGGATCTGACATTTTGAGATTTGAGCGAAGGAGAGAGTTTGGACTTACGTCGACGGGATTTGACGTAAGTCGCGCAAGGAACATCGCCGCAAGAGGGTGATGAGGCCATGAATCAAGAAATCGGGTTTTGAATCGACGGTGAATCAAGTCAATCGCCGTAAAGTACATTTGCACAAAGACTTGCGATGATTCATGTCGTCGATTGGCCCCGCAAAAGATCACCTTGAATCAGTGAATCGTTCAATCCCTTCGGGGGGGTGGTGGGAATCGGACTTAGCTCGCTCGAAAACAGACTTACGGCGACGAGAGTTGACGTAAGTGGCAATCGAGGTCGCGTGAATTTCCAGACTCTAAAACCTTCTATCCCGCGGCTTGCTTTTCGTCGGGGACGAGCTGATGCGTTGGATCCACGAAGAACCAGACGCTGGCCACGATCAGAAAGCTGCCGCTGGAGAGCATGAAGACCACTGGCCAGCGGTCGGCTTCGGCGAGGTAGCCGATGACGATGGCGAAGGCGGCGGCTCCCAAGTTGCCGCACATATTGGCAAAGCCGAGGACCGAGGAGACGTATTTGCCGCCGAAATCCTGGTAGGTGGCCCACAGCGCGCCGAGGCCGAGGTCGGTGAGGAAATAGATGATCGACATCAGGCCGAGGAACACCCAGACATTCTCGGTGAAGAGGGCCACGACGTAGATCGCGGCGGCGATGAAGCCCGAGACGATGCCTGGGATGCGCCGTCCCCAGATGGGACCAAATTTTCTGCGCAGGATGTCCGCCAGGATGCCGCCAATGATGCTCCCCAGTACGCCGAACATGCCGGTGATGGCAGTGAGCGGCCCCTTGATGGAATTGACCGCCAGTTCAATCGCTTTGGGGTCGTCTCCCGCCCCCATTTGACGGGCAATATCATCGCCATAGATTTCAGTGAGGTAGGGAGTCAGCCAGGAAACAAGAAACACCCAGCCGACGTTAATGAAGAAGCCGCCGATGGAAAGCAGCCACACGTTGGGGTGCGTAAGCAGAGCGACCCAGGGAAGCGCGGGAGGAGCGGTGGCAACGCTGACGGTCCCTTGCTCAATCAAGGCGACTTCGGCGGCGTTGCAAGCAGGATGCTGCCGCGGTGTTTCACGAAATTGAAACCAAAAGAAGACCGACCAAATGATGCCCATCAGGCCGTAAAGGACAAACACTGCACGCCAGGGGCTGACTTCAATCTTGAAGATCCAAGCCATGAGCAGCATCAGCATGGGGGTGAAGAAAAAGGCAATCACGCCTCCAAAGCGGCCCCCCATCGTAACCATGCTATTGGCACCGGCTCTTCCTTCCACCGGAATCCACTTTTTGATGAAGCCCGCCGCCGAGGGATAAGCGCCGGCCTGAGCGACACCGAGCAGAATTCGCAACAGCAAGAACATCCACAGGCTGCTGGCCAGCCCCAAGCACATCGTCACGGTCGACCACGCAAGCACAAAGATGATCAGCGACTTGCGGCTGCCAAAAACATCGCACAGCCAACCGGCAGGGACTTGAAACAGAGCATACGACCAGAAAAAGAGACCGATGGCCCAGCCGAATTGAGCCTTGTCGAGATTTAAATCGCTGATGATGTTGCCGGTGACCGGGCCGATGCAGAAGCGATCAAGATAAAGCAGGACCGACATCCCGACGGTCAACCCAATGATCCGGTAGCGAACATAAGTCGCCGGCGCACGGTTGTCGGCGGAGAACGACTCCTCAGGAGGTGGCGTCTTCGGCGGTTCGTAGGGATTAAGCGGAGAGGACATATTATTAGGCCGGTAGTATAGCCCGCCTGGGCGCGTGACTGTGCGCGGCAGACGGATTATTTCGCCGATGTTCGGCGAGGGTCTTCGACCCCGCCGGAACGGCTGACCGAAGGTCTCCTGCCAACCAGTGGAGACCTGACGGTCAGGACGGTGGGCGGGGTCGGGAGACCCACGCCCAACGCGACGATTAGTTCGCCTGCGGGCCAAACGGTGTTCGCTTCGCGCGGGCTATGCCGATGATGACTGTGTCCATGAGATTAGGACCGCGCCGCCTCGCGCGGTCCGCATCGAGGTGTAACTTGTTCAGGGCGACCTTGCCGATTGCAGGGATGCAAGATCGCGGAAACTTCGCGCGCACCACCCAGTGCGTCTCGCGCTCGCTTTGCGCGCTTCTGGTCGCGGTCATTCTGGCGATTCTCTTTCATCCGGCACCACTTTCTGCCCAGCCACTTTCGCAGCGATTTTCGCTCGCGGGGCAAAAGAAGACTCGCGGCGAAACGGTTTCCACGACGCCGCATCCCGCCATCGTCCGCGTCATCGTTCCGGAGAAGGACGGCGTTTCCTACGGCTCGGGATCGCTCATCGATGTGCGGGGTGAATATGGGTTGGTGGTGACGAACTGGCATGTGGTGCGGGACGCCAGCGGAGCGGTGAGCGTGCTGTTCCCCGATGGATTCAGTTCCAAAGCCGATGTGGTGAAAGTGGACAAAGACTGGGATCTGGCCGCTCTGTCGATTCGCAAGCCGGCTGTCGCACCCCTTCCGATGACCGACGTGCCGCCGCAGCCAGGACAGAAGCTGTTCATTGCCGGATACGGGAGCGGAGATTTTCGAGCCGCGGCGGGCAACTGCCTGGGTTATGGCTCGCCGGAGCAAGGGTTTCCGCAGGAGTTGGTCGAGGTGGATGCCGAAGCACGGCATGGTGATTCCGGCGGACCGATTTTGAACGAGCGCGGGGAGATTGCCGGCGTGCTCTTTGGAACGAACGGGACGACGCACGGCAGCTATGGCGGGCGCGTGATTCAGTTCCTGGCTTCCGTGCTTCCCGGCGGTGCATTCGCCAAAGCATCGCCACTTCCGGCGAACGCGATTCCGAACAATTCGTATCCGGATAATTCGCCTCACCCCAACGATAGTGGAATTGGTCCCATTCAGAATGGCTCGAATCCGTCCGACAGTGCTTTCGCCATTTCCGAACCCGAAATGAGCCGACAACTTTCCGCCATGACACAGAATCCCTCGCGGCAATTGGTGGAACCGCCCAGCGGGCTACTCGCCCAGCCGCGAACTGGAGCTGAATCCGCACTCGTTCCCATTCCGCCAAAACGAGTGGAAGAAGCCGTGGAGAAGGAACCGTTCACGGGATCAGCGGGAACCAGCTTCCAGCCATCCGACGATGCGGAGGATAATCGCGTGGCCAGTGTCGGCAATCGCCGAGCATCGCTGTCGCCGGAGAGGACTTACGCGGCAGATGATCCGCCGGATTCTTCTCGCCGTGCGGCCGCGGCCAAAGACACTTCAGCTACGGACGGTTCCGCCGTTCAGCTACTGGCGGAAGCCTGGAAGAAAATTGGCGGCGAGACTATTTGGGATCAGACGAAAGCCGTACTGGCAATCATCGGCCTCTTGGCTCTGTTCGTCCAATTCTGGAGAATGAACAGCCAGCCGGAGCCGGTGGTGGAGGAAGATTAGACTTTTGTTGGAGGTGGGGTTGGCAAAATCATGGATGGCAGAATCATAAGATACGGAGCCACGGATTTTCGTTGACCTGCAGGCAAAGGCTTTTCGTCCGCTCTGGCTCTTATCATTTTGCCATCCATGATTTTGCCAAATCTCTTAAGCGGTTTTGTTATGAAGCGATTATCTCTCTTGTTCCTGATGTGTTTGGTTGCGATGCCGGCATTTGCCGCAGCGCCGAATGTGGTGATTCTGCTCAGCGACGATCAGGCGTACGGCGATTACTCCTTCATGCAGCACGAGCAGATTCGTACGCCCCGGATCGACCAACTGGCCAAAGAATCGGTGGCATTCACTCGCGGCTATGTGCCGACGAGTCTCTGCCGGGCCAGCTTGATGACGATTTTGAGCGGACAGTATCCGCATCAACATCTTGTTACCGGAAACGATCCGCCCAAAGGTACCGACCGGGCTGAGATGCTGAGGCACGTCCGTCGTGCCCCCATGCTGCCGCGGATTCTGGCGGAGCATGGGTATGCTTGCTTTCAGAGCGGCAAATGGTGGGAGGGGAATTTCAAGGAGGGAGGCTTCACGTCCGGCATGACCCATGGGGATGTTAAGCGCGGCGGACGACATGGAGACGAAGGCTTAAAGATCGGCCGCCAGGGGAATCAGGCGGTCTATGACTTTTTGGAGACTCGCGGCGATAAGCCCTTTTTCATCTGGTACGCCCCCATGCTCCCCCATCAGCCGCATAACCCGCCGGAGCGGCTGCTGGTGAAGTACCGGGATAAGACGGAATCACTGCACGTGGCCAAGTACTGGGCGATGTGCGAGTGGTGGGACGAGCAATGCGGCGAGGTGCTCGATCATCTGAAGAAGAAGGGATTGGCTGAGAACACGCTGGTTGTCTATCTCGCCGACAACGGCTGGATTCAAGACCCCGCAGCAGCTAAATTTGCCCCGCGCAGCAAACGATCCCCCCATGAAGGCGGCACTCGCACTCCGATCATTCTCCGCTGGCCGACACATTTAAAACCTAAGCAAGACGACATGTCCCTCGTTAGCAGCATCGATGTTGCGCCGACTATCCTGGCAGCCTGTGGGATTGAAGTTCCCAAAGGAATGGCCGGTATCAATCTGCTGGATGTGGCCAGCGGCAACACGAAATCACCGGCAGCCGCGTTTGGCGAAATCTTCAACCATGATGTTGCGGACATCGAACACGCCGAGCCTGGCTTACTCTTTCGTTGGTGCATTGCGGGAAACTGGAAGCTCATTCTTCCCAAGGATGGCAAGGATCCGGAACTCTACAACCTCTCCATCGATGCGGCGGAGACAAAGAATTTGGCCGACAGCGAGCC
This sequence comes from uncultured Pirellulaceae bacterium, assembly GCA_964444865.1. Taxonomy (GTDB): domain Bacteria; phylum Planctomycetota; class Planctomycetia; order Pirellulales; family Pirellulaceae; genus SXOA01. Next base: position 8,649 of record CAYUJE010000079.1, read on the forward strand.
GGAGCAAGTCAAGATGTTGACGAAGAAGATCGAAGATTGGTGGACCAATTCTTCGGGCCGGTCATTGCACCCGTGATGTCTTCGCGATTTTGATTTCCCCCGTGAGCAGATCAAGCCAGTCTACGACGCGTCTTCGCACGTCAGCACCACTTGCATCTTCTGAAACCTGCCCCACAACGACTGCTTGACCAACGCTCAAACCGTCTCGCAATTCACCAAGTCGAAATAGACCTTCTTGCAGAAGGACCGCTGATTCCTCGTCCGACAGGACTCGCGAGCGGAGTTCAACTGCCGCGGCCGTACGCTCCCGCCGCATCTCCACCAGCCGACCGTTGTCGGTCTTGTAGAGCAAGCCGTCTCGAAAAGCCCGCCGCAGCTCGCGGCTGGAGTTGAATTGAAAGACCGGGCTCTGGCCGAAAAAAAAGCTCGCCGAACCATCCCGCCGAAAGCCGGCGACAATCGTCTCCGGCTGGTTTGGCAGGCGGATTTCAATCCGCTCGACAAGTGCTGTCGCTTCTCGCAGCAGGTCTTCGCGCTCCGATTCCTGGCGAGCCATGGCGAGAATTCCAAAAACTGTTCTGCCGGCTTACGCCTCGTCCCCGGCTTTGAACCAATTAATCAAGGTTGGCTCGTAAGGGAGAATCTCTTCCGGCTTGAAATAGAGGCTGATTTCCTTGGCGGCAGCTTCGGGGCCATCGGAGGCATGGACCAGGTTCATCTGCCGGCTGCTACTGTAGTCGCCGCGGATGGTGCCTGCGGCTGCTTTCAGTCCGCTGGTTGCGCCAAGCATGTCGCGGACGACGCGGATGACTTCCAGCCCTTCCACCACCATTGCTACGATGGGGGATGCCGTGATGAACGCTTCCAAGCCGGGATAGAACGGCTTGTTCACATGTTCGGCGTAGTGCGTCTTTGCCAGTTGCGGCGTCACCTGCATCATCTTCAGCCCAATGACATTCAGCCCCTTCTCCTCAAAACGGCTCAAGATTTTTCCCATCAAGCGGCGCTGAACACAGTCGGGTTTAAGCAGGACCAAAGTACGTTCCATGAGAGTCTCCGTAAGTGGGGGAGGCTTCCGAGCCTGCCCGGTATTCAAAAGTTGAAAAGTTGCTCGGATTTTAGAGGGGAATAGGAAAACGGGGTAGGCGGGAGCGGAGGAGGATTAAGATTAAGAGTAGGATTAAGAGTAAGAAGAGAAGGGGAAATTAATACCGTGGCACCGAGGGATCCACTTGCTGGCTCCAAGCCTCGATACCTCCGGCCATGTTCTGGACTTTCTCAAATCCCTGTTCCCGCAGCCATTGGGCCACGCGGGCGCTCCGGCCGCCGTGATGGCAGTGGACCACAATCCGCTCCCCCCGGTGCGGCTCCAGGTCGGCCAGGCGGGAGGGGACGGTACGCATGGGGATTTGCAGCGTCCCTTCGATGCTGGCGGTGGCGAATTCGTCCGGCTCCCGAACGTCGAGCAGCACGAACCTTTCCCCTCCATCGAGCATCTTCTTCACGGAAAGGACGTCAATATCCGCCGGCAGCGGTAATTCGTTATTCATACCTGGAATTGGCGTTAAACTTGTAGAATCAATTCCGGCAGCCTATCCCGGAACCGCAAATTCGTCCACACCCTGTCCCGCTCCCTGACCTCATGCCCATCGACCCCGAACTCTCCCGCCAATTCGCCCTCGACGTCGTGGCGAAACTCCGCGACGCGGGTCATCAGGCCCTCTGGGCGGGCGGCTGTGTGCGGGATCAACTGCTGGGGAAGATGCCTAAGGATTATGATGTGGCCACCGACGCCGAGCCGGAGCGGATTCGCGAGGTCTTCGGCCGCAAGCGGACGCTGGCCATCGGCGCCGCCTTCGGCGTCATTACGGTCCTCGGTCCCCAGACCGCCGGGCAGATTGAAGTCGCCACTTTTCGCCGCGATATCGGCTATTCCGACGGCCGCCGGCCGGATGCGGTCGCCTTCACCAGTGCCGAGGAGGACGCCAAACGCCGCGACCTGACCATCAATGGAATTTTTTTCGATCCGGTCGCCGAGAAATACCTCGACTACGTCGGCGGACAGGAAGATCTCAGGAACAAAATCGTCCGAGCCATTGGCAATCCGCACGAACGGTTCGCCGAAGACAAGCTGCGGATGCTGCGGGCAGTTCGCTTTGCCACCACGTTTCAGTTTTCACTCGACGCTGAAACTTTGGGGGCGGTGCAGGCTCATGCACCGGACATTCGCACGGTCAGCGCGGAACGGATTGCCGCCGAGATGCGGCGAATGCTGGTTCACGAAAACCGCTCGGCGGCCCTGCAGATGCTCCGAGAGTCGGGACTGCTCCAAGAACTCCTGCCGGAACTTGCCAAGCTGATTGACAGCGAATCGGCAGCCTGGGAACGGACGCTGGCCATTTTGAGTGCATTGCGGTCTCCCTCCTTTGCAATGACACTGGCAGCGGTGCTGCGCGAAGTTTCGCTTCATGCCGACCTCGCAGCTGTGAAGTCTGCTCTGTCTCGTTGGAAGCTTCCCAACGAGGATAGCGGAGGCGCGCTAATGCTGCTGCGCGACGAACCGCTGATTCGAACCGGCCAATCTCGCCCATGGCCCCAAATTCAGCGGCTGCTCGTTTCGCCGCGAGCGGACGAGCTTGTTAATTACAGCGAGGCGGTGGCCGTGGTGCTGAATGAAGGCCTGGAGAGCATCGCCTTCTGCCGCCAGAAACTGGCGCTCCCACCGGCCGCCCTCAATCCACCGCCGCTGATCACGGGGGAAGATCTTAAGAAACTCGGCATTGCCCTGGGGCCAACTTACAAAGACATTTTGGAAGCCGTCCGGGACGAGCAGCTTGAAGGGCGGATTGGTTCACTGACGGAAGCCGTGGAGTGGATTCGTCGTCACTTTGTGGCGCTGATCCGCCAGAAATAGCGGGCCGCATCTCCAGCTACCCATTGGCAATGACTAGGCTCGCTCCTACCATCCAAAGACGATTCCCGTTTTCCTTTTACACAAAAAGTGCCATGAACGACTCCCTCTTTCCGGTTCTGCTTCTTCTCCGCTACATGCACATCCTGGGGGCGATTGCCCTAATGGGCGGAACGATCTTCATGCGGTTTGCACTGGTGCCCGTCGTGCCGGGGCTCGATGAGAAGAGCCGCGCGGAACTCCACGAAGGAGTCCGCAGCCGCTGGGCCAAGTTCGTGATGATCGCCGCTGCCCTGCTGTTGATCAGCGGCGTTGCCAACTTGGGGCTGGCGGCACGCTATGATTTCGCGCCGCCGGTAGGCAAACTCTATAACATGATTGCCGGCGTCAAATTGATTCTGGCGCTCCCCATTTTTTTGTTTGCCAGCTTTCTGACGGGCCGGAGTGCGACAGCCAAGAAGTTTCAGGCCAACCGAGTGATGTGGCTGAATGTAAATTTGGGTCTCGCCGTGCTGATGGTGTTGATTGGTGGGTTCTTGCGGTTCGTTGGGAGAGATTTGAAGAGCGAAACAAAGGAGCCGGTAAAGACGGCCTTGGTTGAAAACCACTGAGATGCGCTTGGTTAAAGCGCAGCAAAAAAGGCCCGACCTTGTATGAATGTCGGGCCTTTTCGATTTTATAGGCTCACAGGCAAGTTGAGCGTGTCACCGCGTGATTACTTCAGCGGGAAGTCGTCTTCCGCCGCTTGTTTGCCGTAGATGGGCATGTGGCGGTAATAAACTTCCAGAATCATCGTGGCCATGCTGGTGCAATAGATGCGTCCACCAGAATCGCTGCCGTGGTCCCCTTTCACGTGCCAACTGCCGGTTTGGTGGCCGTTCTTATCCTGGGTATCCACCAGCCAATCGCGCATTTCCTTGTTCCACTTGTCCCACATTTCTCCTTCGTTCTGGCGGAGAACCTGGGTCGCGTAGTAGTTGTAGTACATGTTTCCCTTGGAAGGGCCCGTTTTGCTGAGGTATTCCACACCCCGCTGCAGGCCGGGGTTGTCTTTCTTCCAGCCCAGATACATGCGGCAAAGGAGGCCGACTGCCGTCGTGGCCTGGCCGCGGCCTGGATCGGTGTAGCCGTAGTAAGCACCGCTTTCAGCACCGACCGTGTCCAGGAACTTCACTGCACCGATAATGGTGTTCGGGTCTACCTTCAAGTAAGCCATGTGCCCCGACTTGAGAGCCATAAGCTGCCAGCCGACGACCGAGGTATCCCCCGCTTGCCGCGGAGCATAACGCCAGCCGCCGCCGACGGGATCCTGTGCATACATGATGTGGTTCAGCGAAAGCTGAGCGGGAGCCATCAACCCCTTGTCGTGCGTCATCGCGTAGGCTTCGCAGAGCACGATGGAAGCCAGGCCGTGCGAATACATGCTGCCGCCACCTGAAGCGAGATCGCCGCACTGAATGCCGCCGCGATTGGTGATCTTCATCTGGCTCGTAAGGTAATAAAGCCCACGTTCCACGGTGGCTTTATACTTGCCTTGCTTATGTGTTTGCCCGGCACCCAGGAACGGCAGCAGTGCCATTGCGGTGGCACCCGTGCGGCAGTCAGTCATACGTCCGCCTTCTCCGCAGCGCCCGTTGCAGGGTCCAACACGGTGGTCGAAGTTCCAGCCACCGTCGGGAAGTTGATGCGCGGCGAACCACTGCAGCGCTCGTGCAACGGCAGCTTCGCTGGCGTCATTTCCCCCGTATTTGGCCACCATCTGTCCGCGAGCTGCTTCACCGCGGCCAGCGACACCGGTTCCGGTCACAGCACCCACGGTTGCCATTAAGTCATTCTTCGGAGCAGTCTGCTCGCCGAAATCCGATAGTTCGATGTGGACCGGCGCGGCATCAACATCCATCGCCACCGAGGGCGTATCGGTCGTCTCCACCACGTCCGAAGTCAGAGCGGAAACAACGTCGCTACTGGTATTCACCGTGGTTTCGGTGACGTTGATTTCCATCTTCTCTTCTTTGAACTCTTCAACTTCTTCTTCTTCTTCAGTTGGAGGAGAGACTGCGCTGATCTGCTGGGATGGCGGTGGTGGAGCCACGTTGATCAGCGCCAGAATGATGACGCCAATGAAGTGAACAACGCCGCTCACTGCCCAACTGGGCATCGCGTTAAAGAGCAGAAAATTTGTGCTGATGGCAGGAGCTGGACCATCTTGTTCATCCCCCTGGGGTGGACCTTGCGGTGGTCCTTGCGTTCCCTGCGGCGGCATGCCAGCAGGGCGGGCCTGCGGAACACCAGCGACAGGCATGCCAGCAGGTCCCAAAGGCCGAGCATGCGGAGGAGCAGGACGAGCGCCCTGGGGACCGGGAAGGGGATTTGTGCTCATTGAAATTCTCCTGGGAGCAACCGTATTCCGTGCCGCAAAACCATGTGGCGGACGGAGTTGCCGCCTGCCACTAAGTTACCCGATTTCATTAGGAACGCAAGAAAGGAAATCCAGATAATTGGGACTTTTTTGCATTTCGACCAATCGGAATTTTGCCTGAATTGAGTGGATTCGAGCTATTGAAGAGATGTTATTCCCGAAAATGTCGAATTTACCGGGATTATCGTTGGACGTACGAATCGAAAGCGAACCGCAGAATCGGCCTATGCTTCTAAACGGCTGTGGGGCTGAGGTTTACTGCATCTGCGCTGCCGAATGGTCCGTTTTCACTCTTCAAGTAGGGCAGCCTTAAATTCTCCCCTCTCCTCAAACTCTTCCTAAACCTCCCAGCCAGAAAACGCCGATAATTTCTTCGCAGGAACCACTGCGCCTCCAAGGAAGGACCCGTCATGCGCCGCTTGTATTTTCTGGGACTACTCATCGTGCTGGCCTCACTGAGCACGGGGTGTGCAACGTGCTGCAGCCCCTATGACAACGCCTTCGCTTATTATGGCGGTGCCTGGCAGCGCGACGACCTATGCCACGGTCGAGTCGGCAGTGCATATACTCCCGCCGGCTCCCCCGTCATCTTGAATAAGCAGCCAGCGGAAGTGCCGGAAACGGCTGAGCCCAATTCATTGCCGGAACCGAAGGCTGCACCCGAAAACAAAGCCGACAACATGACGACGGAGGCTCGTCCGCTCAAGTCCATCAAACGGGCTCGCCCCGTTAATTCTCCTCGCCCCTACCTGCCGCTCAACGACTAGTAATGGGGACGCCCGTCGGTTACGGTGCTAGAGGTTTTAGCAAATCTCCTCGCACCTCTCCCCGCGCATGTCCCAGGCGAAGCCCCCTTCCAACACAGTCGCGAATTCTCCGGCGGTCACTGTCGAAACGCCGCCAACTTCTCTTCTTGGCATCCTGAGCCGCCTCGGCCCAGGCCTGATCATTGCCGGTTCGATTGTCGGTTCCGGGGAACTCATCGGCACGACTAAGACCGGTGCTCAGGCGGGATTCTGGCTGCTGTGGCTTATCGTCGTCGGTTGCATCATCAAAGTTTTCATTCAGGTCGAACTCGGCCGTGATGCCATCGTTCGTGGCAAGACAACGCTCGACGCCCTTTCCGAAGTCCCTGGACCAGCCATCCGCGGCCACGGCAACTGGCTCATCTGGTATTTCTTTTTGATGTTTTTTGCCAGCATCGGTCAACTTGGAGGCATTGTCGGCGGTGTCGGCCAATCGATGGCCCTCAGTTTTCCCTTGACCGCTCAAGGGCGCGAGACGAACGAGCGGATGAACGTGGAGACGGAACTGACCGTCGCGGAAGCCGAAGCCCGAATCGCCAAACGCAAGCTCGATTCTGGCGACCCCAAGGCCCAGGCCGAGGTCGAGCGGCTGGAGAGCGCGGCCGCACAGCTCCGCGAACAGAAGTCCAAGCTCGAAGCCACGCAGCCCAAGGATGCGGACGGAAAACCGCTGGAACTTTCCTATTGGACCGACGACAAAATATGGGCGGTTGTGATCGCACTCTTCACTTCCGTCCTCCTCGTCGTCGGCCGCTACCGGCTGATTGAGCGGGTGACCACGACGATGGTCGCCTCCTTTACTTTGATGACGATACTCACGGTCTTGATGCTCCAAACCACTATTTCGTTTTCCATCTCCTGGCAGGACATCGTGAACGGCTTCAGCTTCCGTTTGCCGCCGCCGAATCCTGCTGCGGGACAAGCTGCGGCTAACTCACTCGCCACCGCACTTAAGACTTTTGGCGTCATCGGGGTTGGTGCGTCGGAGTTAATCTCCTATCCCTACTGGTGCATCGAAAAGGGATACGCACGCTTTACCGGCCCGAAAGACGAATCCGAAAATTGGGCTCAGCGGGCTCGCGGCTGGATGAACGTGATGCGGTGGGATGCCTGGTGTTCGATGGTGATTTACACCGTGGCTACAGTGGCCTTTTATCTGCTGGGTGCGGCCGTCTTAAAACGGGCCAATCTCGACCCCAAAGACGACAGCTTGATGCGGACGCTCAACGTCATGTACGAACCGGTCTTCGGAGCCTGGTCGGGGTGGCTTTTCCTGATTGGTGCGTTCGCCGTTCTCTACTCCACATACTTTGTCGCCAACGCCGGACACTCCCGCGTCTTCTCCGATGCCCTGCGGGTTGCCGGCGTTGCCGCCAATACCGAGGACGCCCGCCGCCGCCGCATCACCTTCCTCAGCGGCTTCTTGCCGCTGCTTTGTCTGGCCGTTTTCCTGCTCATGCCCAAAGCACCGGACCAACTCGTCCTCTTCAGTGGCATGATGCAAGCAATCATGTTGCCGATGCTCTCGGTAGCCGCTCTCTTCTTTCGCTATCGCCGCAACGACAAACGGGTCTCCCCCGGCATAGTGTGGGACATCTTCCTCTGGATCTCAACCATCGGAATGTTCATTGCCGCTGGGGCCCTCGTCTATTCGGAAGTCAACAAGGCTTTATCGAAAAAACCGACTCCCGCGATCGTGAAACCCGCTTAGCCCCCGCGTCCACGCGGAGGTAAATCGCCGCGACCACGCATCGGTCAAGCAGTCGCCAATTTCAACTTCTACAATCTCCATGCCCCGCTTTGTCTCCCATCTCGAAGGCGCGATCGACGGCACTCGCCTTGATCCCGATTCTCTCCACACCCTCCACAAGGACCGCCCAATCTGGGTCCGCTATGACCTGCCCGCGGTAGGGCGCGAGTTGACCAAGGAGAAACTCAAGTCTCGTCCGGAGACCATGTGGCGTTACCGTGAACTGCTGCCGTATTTCGACGAGTCGGACGTCGTTTCGCTCGGTGAGCGAATGTCGCCCCTGCTGCATGCTCCACGACTGGGAAAAAAGCTCGGCACCGACAATCTCTGGATCAAAGACGAATCGCTGCTCCCCACCGGCAGTTTCAAAAGCCGCGGCTTGGCGATGGCGATCACGATGGCGAAGCGTCTCGGCGTGAAACGGGTCGCTCTCCCCACCGCGGGGAACGCCGGCGGAGCGGCAGCCGCCTATGCGGCGCGGGCCGGGCTGGAGTGCTTTGTCTTCATGCCCGAGGATACTCCGGTCATCAACCAGTACGAATGCGCCCTGGCGGGAGCCAGAACGTTTCTGGTCAACGGTCTGATCAACGACTGCGGCAGAATCGTGCGAGAAGGGAAGGAGCGGATGGGTTGGTTCGATCTCTCCACCCTCAAGGAGCCGTACCGGATCGAAGGAAAAAAGACGATGGGACTGGAACTGGCCGAGCAATGCGATTGGGAACTCCCCGACGTCATTCTTTACCCCACCGGCGGCGGCACGGGGCTCATCGGCATGTGGAAAGCCTTCGCCGAACTCGCCACCCTCGGCTGGTTCCGCTCCAGGAACATGCCCCGCATGGTCAGCGTCCAGTCCACCGGCTGTGCCCCGATTGTGACCGCCTTCGACAAAGGAGATCGCTTCGCCGAGGTCTTCCCCAATGCCCATTCCATCGCTAGCGGTATCCGTGTTCCCGTTGCCGTCGGTGACTTCATGATTCTCGATGCCGTCCGACACAGCGGCGGCACCGCCATCGCCGTCGAAGAATCCCGCATCCAGGACTGGATGCGGCTTGCCGTCTCCTCCGAAGGAATCCCCCTCTGCCCCGAATCAGCCGCCTGCATCGGTGCCCTGGAGCAGTTGCGAAAGTCCCACTGGATCAAGCCCACCGATCGCGTCGTCCTCTTCAACACCGGCGCCGCCCAGAAATACCTCGAAGCTCTCCGCACCGATCTCCCCAGGCTGGATAAGTCGCAGCCCGTGGATTGGGACCGGCTGTAAAGGCACGCTTCGCTAACCGGCGACACAGCACGGCCTTTCCCGTCCGTCCGTCGGCTCAAAACCACGGGTCTTGATACAGCAAGAACAGTAGGCCGCGAGTCCGCTGGCACTCGCCCCGTCAGTGTTTGTGTTGACCCGAGTGACTTCGCGCGGCGATGTCAGGTTGCAGCAGCGCTAATGTGCGGACTTTCCACGCAAACTTCTTCTGCCTGGATAGTTCTACGCCAACGCCACCTCAATTCTCTTGGCTCGCGAGAGGACTCGCGGGTTAACAAGCCGCTGATCGCCTTTTCTTATCGAGCCACGGTGCAAACCAAGAAAGATGAATGGATCGAGGTCAAAGTACCGCTCGACAAGTTCGAAGCGAATTCCTTTGGTCGGATAGTGAAGGACGCCGGTGTCGTAAAACCAGAAGAAGTCAACGGTGTGGGTTTTCTGCTGAGCGACAAGAAGGCCGGGCCGTTCAAAATGGAGCTTGAGTGGATCAAGGTTGTCAGATAGTAGTTGTAAACCTAATCTGTCACTTCCTGTCTGCCGCCCGCTGAATTGCGAGGCAGCTTATCCACTCAGAGCCCTCTGAATCGCCTCGCGAATACTCATCGGTCGGATCGGGAAGACCTCCAGAGCCGCCTTGTCCCTCACGACAGTGGGATTCTTCAAACCTTCGATCAAATGACGCCCAACCTCGAACGCAGTCGGTGTCACCAACGCCAGCCACAGGCTCGACAGGTAGGGAGTCAGCACCGGCACGGAAATCAACCAGCGGCGAAGTCCCTTTTGCCGAGCGTATTCACGAATCATATTGCCATAGGTCGTGACATCTATACAGCCGATTTCGAAGATGCGACTTTCACCGGGAGGCAAATCCTTGGCCGCCATGAGGTAGAACAGTACGTCGTCCACGGCGATGGGCTGTGTTGGAGTCGTCAGCCAGCGAGGGCAGATCATCACCGGCAGTCGGTCGGTCAACGACTTCACCAGATCAAACGAGAGACTGCCTGTTCCGATCACCAGAGACGCTCGGAATTCAATCGTTTCGACGCCTGAATCTCGCAGGATTTGGCCCACTTCATGGCGACTACGGAGATGGGGCGAGAGTTCTGAATCGGTGTCTTTGCCTAAACCTCCGAGATAGATGATCCGATTCACTTTTGCCTTTTTGGCGGCGGCGGCAAAGTTCTCGCCTTCCTGCCGGTCTTCCTTCTCGAAGTCCTTCGAGCCGGACATCAGATGCACAAGATAGTACGCCGTATGAACGCACTGCATTGCTTCGTCTAGCGATGCAGGGTCGAGGACATCGCCCTTGACGACCTGTGTCAATTCCTTAACCGACGCCAATAGCTTATCAGGATTGCGAGCCAGACATCGTAGCGTCACGGGCTCTCTTTCGAACAATGAAAGCAAACGACCGCCAACGTAGCCCGTCGCTCCGGTGAGAAGCACAACGGATGATTTAGTCAATTCGGCGGCGTCCGGTGGTGGCATCCTGTTTGCCCTGATTCGCAGTTGAGCAGCGAACTGATTTGCGATTAGGATTTAGTTTCCGTAATCGCAACTTTACCATATTGTGAGCGATGGCACAGTCGAGGCGCAGTCAGGGCGAAAGTGAGGAGCAGGATGTTGTTGTTGCGAAAACCCTCTGCCGAAACTATCTGCCGCTTCCTCGCCGAGCAAGCCGAACTGAATTTTACCTATGCGGACGTCGGGGCTACGGGTAGGACACCGCCAGCCGGGTACGTCGGCGACCACACTCGCATCAAGCTCGGCGACGGCGAGAATGTGTTTGAGGCAGCCAAGGAAGCACTCAGGCGATGGGGCCAGTGCCGCCTTTGTTGAGTGGAATCCGAGCCCAGCCCCGACGTCGCGGCAGGGCGGTCCTCGTTGACTATGCTTGACTCTTATACTCGATTCAACGTGCCCGTAATTCCAGCGAAGGAATCTGTCTCGACGCCGAAGCGTTGCAAGAGCGTGATGAATAGCAGGGCGAGCGGCTCTTCTGCGACTCGGGCCTCGGCTTGCCAGCCCGCATCGGTATCGATTCCGGCACCTGCCTGGTTATCTTCGTTGCCTTTGCCGAACTTGAGATACCGGCCGTTGGTGAAACCGAGGTTTTTGCCACCGGCGGAGATAATCGGGTAATTGCGTGACAGGTGGAAACTGCTCGAAGCAGAGCCATGCATCGCGAAAGTGTTGTCGAGCATGTTTCCGTTGCCTGTCGGTTCGGGCGTATCCTTTAGCCTCTTTACGAAGCGACCAAACTCTTCGGCCTGGTAGCGATTGTAGGTGCCGAGATTCTTCCAGCCATTGGGCTGCTTGACGGCGTGCGTCAGGCCATGCGCACCGTTCAGGCCAACTGCTTTGGATAACAAATCGTGCGGTCCTTCACCGTTTTCTCGTCCCAACTGGAATGTCGCGACGCGCGTGGAATCGCTGAGGAAGGCGAGATAAATTAACTCATACATGGTTTGGAAGTAGAGCCGAGCTTCTTCCGGAGTGGCTTCCAAATGGAGTTTGCTGGTATCGACCGCGGGAATCGGCGTATCAATCCACTTCTGTGCTTTCGCCAGCTTGATTTCGGTATCGCGCACGGCGTCCAGATACTGCTTGAGCGTTTGTTGATCCTGCTTGGAAAGGGACTTTTCAAGCGACCGCGTATTCGCGATGAGCAAATCCAGGGCACTCTTGCTCCTGGCCAGTCGGGCGTGGGCATCCTTCCCGCTGGTCACAAAGAGCGTCTCGAAAATTTGCTTCGGCTTGTTCAGGGCCGGAATAGGGCGGCCTTCTCGGTTGTACGACTGCGTCTGCGCGCCGCGCGGACCGCCGATGCCGCCATTGGTCGACATCACGAGCGAAGCGTGCCGGGTGGATTCGCCCGCATGCTCAGCAATGACCTGGTCGACGGAAATGGAGTTTTTGTAGGGACCCTCGCCACCGATGTCCGCACCAGTCAGGTATTGATCGGCATTGGAATGTCCATGCACCTTTCTGGCAGCCGGGTGAGACAGCCCCGAGTAAATGGTGATTTCGCTGCGCACCGGCTCAAGCACGTCGAGGACCTTCGTCAGCTCGAAATCCTTCTCGCCGCCGCGCGGGAACCAACTCCAATCTTTCCACGCTGGGTCGGACTTGAGCGGCAGACCGACACCATCCGGATGATAGACGCTCAGGAAGCGCTTCGGAGTGGCGGCTGGAGCAGCATTAGCCTGGGTCAGCGATTCGAACCACGGCAATGCCAGCGCAACGCCGGCGCCACACAGGAAGTTTCGACGAGGAATGGTCACGGGTTTGTTGCTCATCACCGGTTCCCGACTATTATTTTGAATGAAATAGGTTGCTACTCACAACCAAGTGTATCAGGTCTGCAAGCCGATCTCCCTCTTTCCTGAACCGGATCGTCAGGCCATCGATATCCGCATGATCGGCAAAAGTCAGCGGCCGACCAAGAGCATAAGCCGACATTTTGTGAACCATGGCCCTGGCAAATTGATCCTGCCGGTCTGCTAGAAGATGCCGCTTGAGACCCTCCACGCCGGCCAGTTCCTGCTTGTTGAACAGGACGGAGGTTGCGTCCACAGGCTTGTTCTTGACGTTCGTGCGCCAGGCTCCCAGGGCATCATAATTCTCGAATGCGATTCCCCAAGGATCGATCCGCGAATGGCACGAAATGCAGGCGGGTTTGCTGCGATGGTCGGCGATCCGTTCCTTGAGCGTCATCTCCAGGATTCGCGGATCTGTCAGATCGACTTTCGGCACATCGGCTGGCGGGGGCGGGGGCGGGTCCTGAAGAACCCGCTCCAGCAGCCAGACGCCGCGCTTCAATGGATGAGAATCAGAGCCGTCGGAGTTCATCGACAGCATAGCGGCAGCGGTTAAAATTCCCCCTCGATGTGTTTCGGCAGCAATCGGGACCTTGCGAAAATGGGGTCCAAACACGCCTGGGATGCCATAGTGCTGGGCCAGTCGCTCGTTGACCACGACGTAATTGGAATGCAAGAAGTCCATG